>CAZSBE010000063.1:15719-17236 GCA_964604955.1 uncultured bacterium | reverse complement strand
CTGGGGATCGAACCCAGGACTTCCTGCTTAAAAGGCAGGTGCTCTACCGACTGAGCTACACGCCCGACCTTGCACAATCTATAGCTATGGGGATTTCAAGTCAATGCTACACTGTGAGCACTGCGTCGCGGCCGGCCCCTACCGATACGAGCTCGAGGCCGGCGTTCGCAGCCTGGAGGAGCATATCGACATAGCGGGTCGCCGCCGGCGGGAGGTCGCGGAGGCGGCTGATACCGTATACATCGCCGAGGGGTTCCATCTCGCTGTAGACGGGAACGCATTTCTCGAGCACTTCCGCTCGCGCCGGGAAAGTGTCGATCCTATTCCCATCGTACTCGTACCCGCCGGAGACCATGACCCTGTTCAGGCGCGAGAGTGTATCCAGCTTGGTTATGGCGATCGACGTGACCCCGTTGAGCGACGCCGAGTAACGCAGGGCCGCCAGGTCCATCCACCCGCATCTGCGGGGCCGTCCCGTGGTCGCCCCGTACTCCTTGCCGGCGTCTCTCGCGAGGCTCTGATGCGGCTCTTCCATCTCCGTGGGGAACGGCCCGCTTCCGACCCTCGTCATGTAGGATTTGACGACACCTATGACTCTGTCCACGCTGGATACGGGTATGCCGGCGCCCGCCACCAGGCCGTGGACTCCCGTATTGGAGGAGGTGACGTACGGGTAAGTGCCGAAGTCGATATCCAGGAGGAAGCCCTGCGACCCCTCCAGCATGATGCGCTCGTCCCGGGCTATACTCATGCAGAGCTCACGCTCCACGTCGGCCGAGATCTCCCTGACGAGATCGAGATGGCGCGAGCAGTACGCCATCATTTCGTCCACGACATCCGGCTCATTGCCGGCAATCGGATTAAGGCGCGCCAGAAGTCTCAGCCTGTCCGCCAGCCGGTCGGCCGACAGGGCGTCGCCGACGCGCAGGCCGAAGCGGCCGTACTTGTCGCGGTAGGCGGGGCCGATTCCGCGCATCGTGGTGCCGATCTTCCGATCGCCCAGGACCTTCTCGGTCGCCGCCTCTATGCGGCGGTGGATCGGCAACACGAGATGGGCGCGCCGGGACAGCAGGAGCCTGCCCGTGACCGGGAGCCCCGTCCTCTTCACGTCCTCTATCTCGCCGGCGAGCACGTCGAGATCGACGACGACGCCGCTGCCGATCATGCACCGCACTTCTTCCCTGAGGATGCCGCTGGGAATGAGATGGAGAATCGAAGTCCTTTCCCCGACCACGACGGTGTGCCCCGCATTCGCGCCGCCCTGGCAGCGCACGGCGACATCGGCATCGCGGCAGAGCCCGTCCACCACCTTGCCCTTCCCCTCGTCGCCCCACTGCAGGCCGATCACGCAGGTTACACCCATACGTCGCGTCCCTTCAGGAGATCTCCCATTTTCGCCGTGAGCTTGGCTATCCTGAGCCCGATAGCCTCGTTCTTCCTCGATCCGGCGACCGTTTCGATGAGGGCCCCGGCGAAGTCAACCAGTTCCCGGCCCGTTTTACCGATCGGGGATACGC
>CAZSBE010000063.1:0-15709 GCA_964604955.1 uncultured bacterium | reverse complement strand
TCCCCGGGCCAGGTAAATGCCCTGCTCTTCCATGGCGGCGCAGACCCTCTCCGCATCCATGTCCCCCACCCGGAATGCGACCACCGCGCTCGAGGGCGTCTCCGCCAGGGTCTCGAACCCCGCGTCCTCGATCGCCAGGATGACCGCCTGCGCGGCCCGCCGGTTCCAGTCAAGCACGTTCTCCAGGCCGACTGCCCCGATCCTGTCAAGCGTCGCACCGACAGCATACAACAGGGACAGCGCCGGTGTAAACGGCGTTGAGCTCCTGAAGGCCCGGGCGAAGTACCTTCTCAGGTCCAGGTAAAAGCCGCGCACGGGAACGCGCTCCATCGCCGCCGCGGCGCGCCCCCCGAGGGCAACCACCGAGAGCCCCGCGGGCGAGAGCAGCCCCTTGTGGGAGGCTGTGATTACGCAGTCCAGTCCCCAGTCATCCATCTTGAGCTCATCCACGCAGAAGCTCGAAACGCAGTCGGCGACCCTGATGATGACCCGGCCAGCTTTCTCCAGGCCGGCGGCCGCCGCCGAGACGCCCTTGAGGTCGGTGAGGCTCCCCGTAGAGGTCTCGCAGTGGGTAAGCAGCAGGCCCGAGACCGCGTCGTTCCGGACGAGTGCCCAGCGTATGTCCTCGGGCGTTGGCGCCCGGCCGGGCTCGATCTCCATCACGTGCACTTTGACTCCGTATGCCCGGCAGATATCGACCCATCTGCCGCTGAACTTCCCCATCACCGGCACCAGCACCTCCTCGCCCTCGGCGAAGAGGCTGGCGACCACCGCGTCCATGGCCCCGGTCGCCGACGACGCCAGTGTGATAACTGGCGCGGATGTGCCGAGAAGAACCCGCAGGTTGCTCGTCAGTTCATCGTAGAGGACCGCGAACTCAGGCGAACGGTGATGGACGAGCGGGCGCTCCAGCGCTTTGAGCACGTATGGCGGTGGATTTACAGGGCCGGGCGCGTACAGGTTCAGGCCTTTAGAGTTCTTGTGATCCAATGCCAGACTTCCTTTCTTCCAAGACCGGTCTTCGCGGAAAACCGAATGGATTCTAGGTTCTTTTCCCGGATTAGACCAGATATATCGGCCTTGCGCCTGGCCAGGTCACCCATCTTCACTTTATCGGCTTTGGTCATCACGACCATGAAGGGTTTATCCAGGGATTCGAGCCATTCTATGGCCTCGGCATCGGCCGGGAGCGGGAAGTGGCGAAGATCGACAAGCAAAATAACGGCCTTGAGCGCTTTTCGTCTCGCCACGTATTGCTCGATGTCCCCGGTCCATCTTGTCCTCTCGGCGCGGGATACGCTTGCGTATCCAAAACCGGGAAGGTCGACAAGCACGAATTTGCCGTCGCAAAGGAACATGTTGATGGTGCGCGTCTTGCCCGGCGTCGAGCTTATCTTCGCGATCTTCCGCCTGCCGACCATCTTGTTTATGAAGGAGGACTTGCCGACATTGGACCTTCCGATTATGCACACTTCGGGGTAGGTCTCCGGCGGAAGGTTGGCGCGCGTGAAGCTGCCCAGGAATTCTACTTCCATGGTTCACGCACTCTGCAGGGCCGGGAAACGGCTAGGAGGTGGCCTTTTGCTTGCGCTTCCTGGACCGCTTTTCCTTTTCCTTGAGAACGGGCTCGGATTTGCCGAGCACGAAGTCCTTGGTTATCAGGCATTCCTCAATGTCTTTCCTTGACGGGAGATCGAACATGAGATCCAGCATCTTCTCCTCGAGAACCGACCGGAGGCCCCTGGCCCCCGTGTTGCGCTTTATGGCCTCGCCGGCCACGGTGCACAACGCGTCGCCCTCGAAAGCGAGCTTGATGCCTTCGATCTCGAATATCCTCTCGTACTGCTTGCACAGAGCGTTCTTTGGCTGGGTGAGAATCGTCGTGAGGTCTTCCTGGTTGAGATCATCCAGCGTACAGATCACCGGCAGCCTCCCCACGAGTTCGGGTATCATGCCGTAAGCCAGGAGGTCGTCCGGGGAAACCAGGGGAAGTATGTCGCGGAGCTTCCGGTTCCTCTTCGGCGTCACCTCCGCGCCGAAGCCCATGGTGCTGCTCTTGAGGCGCGACTCGATGATCCGGTCTATGGTGTCGAACGAGCCGCCGCATATGAAGAGTATGTCCTTGGTGTTGACCTCTATGAACCTCTGCTGGGGGTGCTTGCGCCCGCCCTGCGGAGGCACGTTGGCCACGGTCCCCTCGAGTATCTTGAGCAGCGCCTGCTGCACGCCCTCGCCCGAGACGTCCCTGGTTATGGACGGGCTGTCGGACTTCCTGGCGATCTTGTCGACTTCGTCAATGTAGACGATGCCTTTCTCGGCGGCCGAGAGATTGTAGTCGGCGTTCTGCAGGAGCCTCGACAGGATGTTCTCGACGTCCTCTCCGACATAACCGGCCTCGGTGAAGGTCGTGGCGTCCACGATGGCGAAAGGCACCCTGAGGAAACGCGCCAGCGTCTCGGCCAGGAGTGTCTTCCCGATGCCCGTCGGACCGATGAGAAGGATGTTGCTCTTTTCGAGTTCGATGCCGTCCTTGCTTTCGGGAACGGTGACTTTCTTGTAGTGATTGTAAACGGCGACCGAGAGAATGCGCTTGGCGCGCTCCTGGCCTATTACGTATTCGTCGAGAAAGCCCTTGATCTCCGCGGGCTTGGGAACGTTCTCCCGGGGGGCGACATCCTGATGGCGGATATCGTCTTCAAGGATCGCGTTACACAGCCTGATGCAGTCGCTGCAGATGTAGACGTTCTGCCCCGAAACGAGGCGCGAAACCTCTTCTTTCCCCCTCCCGCAGAACGAGCAGGAAATGTCCCGTGGTGCTCCGGCCTTTCTCTTCACGGCTAACCCCTTTACTTCTTCTTGTAGATGACCTCGTCGATGAGCCCGTAGGCTTTGGCTTCCTCCGCCGACATGAAGTAGTTTCTGTCCGTGTCCTTCTGGATCTGCGCGACCGTCTGGCCCGTGTGGTTTGCGATGATCTCGTTGAGCCTGTCTCTTAAGGTGACTATCTCCTTGGTGTAGATCTCGAGATCGACGGCCTGACCCTGGCTCCCGCCCAGAGGCTGGTGGATCATGATTCTGGAATGCGGCAGAGCCGAGCGCTTGCCGGTGGTGCCGGCGCATAGCAGCAGGGCCGCCAGGCTCGCCGCCTGTCCCATGCAGATCGTGGCGACGTCCGGCTTGATATACTGAATGGTATCGTAAATCGCCAGTCCGGCCGGAAGCACTCCGCCGGGCGAGTTTATGTAGAGGAAGATGTCTTTCTCGGGGTCTTCCGCTTCGAGGAACAGCATCTGGGCTATGGTGAGATTGACGACGTGCTCGTCAATACCCGTACCTATGAAGATGATCCTGTCCTTCAGCAGCCTGGAGAAAATGTCATACGCCCTCTCACCGCGGCCCGACTGCTCAACAACTATAGGAACGAGTCCCATCATATTCCTCCTGTATTCCATTTCAGTCCTGTACTTGTGCACTGTCGAGCAGGAAATTCGTTACCTTGTCCCCGAGAATGCTGTGATGCCAGCGCTTTATCTCGCCGGATTTCATCGCCCAATCCCTGACCTGATCGGGAGGCACATTCATCCTCTCTGCGTAAGCCGACATCACGTTCTCGATATCAGCCTGTTCAACGGTAATCCCTTCCCTTTTTGCTATTTCGTCAATTATGAACTGCTCCTTTACGACGTTTACTGCCACCGGCCGCATTTTCTCGCGAAGGTCGGCCAGCTGGCGCTTCATCTCTTCGCTCTTCGCGTCCGGCCCCTTATTGTAGGTATCCATCATGGCGTCGAGGCTCGCCTCTATCATCGCCTCCGGAACCTCGAATGGGTTGGCCTCGATGACGGCCTGCATGATCTCGCCCTTCATCTTGGACCTTGCGTCGTCATCGTACATCTTCTGAATGCTCTCGCGCACCTTGAGCCGGAGGTCCAGAAGCGAATCCGCCCCCACCTGTATGGCGAAGTCGTCGGTGAGCTCCGGGAGGACCTTGTTCTTGACTTCGCTGACCGCGACTCCGAACTTCACGGTCTTGCCGCGGATCTCCTTCTGCTCGAAGTCATCCGGATAGGTTACGCTGATCTCCTTGCTGTCACCTTTCCTGGCGCCGACGAGGCCCTCATCGAATTCCCTGAGGACGTTCTGCTTGCCGAGCTCGAAGGGAAACCCCGTGATCTTGCTGTCGGGGATCTCCTTGCCGTCGTCGTCCAACCTCCAGTAGTCGATGGCCACGATGTCGCCATGAGCGGCTTCGCGGTCCACCGCGGTCGAGGTCGAAAAACGCTCCCTGAGGTTTTCGACCTCGGCGTCGACGTCCTTGTCCTCGGCTTCGCGCTTGACCCTCTTGGCCTTCATCCCCTTGTAGTGCTCGATCTTGATCTCCGGCAGGATCTCTATCTCGACCGTGAAAGTGAGCGGCTGGTCATCGTCAAAATCTAGCGCGGTCACCGAAGCCGGTGCTACCGGTCTTAAGGCCTGCTTCTCCAGGACCTCGCCGTATGCTTCCTGTATGACCTTCTCTATGGCCTCCTGCTGGGCCGTGTCGGCATACCTGGCCTTCGCGAGCTCCTTGGGCACTTTCCCCTTTCGGAAGCCGTCCACCTTGATTTCTTTCCTGACCTTCTCGATCATGTCGTTGGTCTGCTTCTCGACCTCCGCGCGCGGCACCTCGAACTGGAGCACGCGCTTTAAGGTGGATGGGCTGGTCATCTCCTTCAGGTACCCTGTTTCTTCACTCATAATCCTCTTCTCTCCCTGTGGTTTCTCCGGGTGATGGTGCGAGAGGGGGGACTTGAACCCCCACGAGTTGCCCCACTGGATCCTAAATCCAGCGCGTCTGCCAATTCCGCCACTCTCGCGAGTATGTGACGTAATCCCGCCGCAGGCACTAGACCACGCCCTAGTATAATAAGCGCGCAGATACCCTTCAAGAGCAAAGGGCCGCGCCCGGGGTAGGGTTCAGGTTGCCCTTACAGTATTAGAAGGTCCTCATGCCCCCGAGGATTCGCTCGGCGACGGCATCCCAGGTGAAAAGGCGCGCCGTGCGCTCGTATCCAGCCTCTCCGAACCTCCGGGCCAGGGCGCCGTCCAGCATGATACCGGCCACCGCGCTCGCGACCTCGCCGGGACTGAGGGGGTCTACCAGAAGCCCGGTGACTCCGTCCTCCACGGCGTCGGGTATGCCGCCCGAGCGCCCGCCGACCACGGGCTTGCCGAGGGCGCCGGCCTCGAGAAAGACTATGCCGAAACCCTCCACGTTGGTGCCAACCTGCCTGCTGATCATTGCGAAGACGTCACAGGCGGCCAGGAAGGCAAGCACGTCTGCGCGGGGCAGCGACCCCGTGAAGACGACCGCCTCCGGCGCCTCCGAACCCGCGGCCAGCCGGCGGAGGCGTTTCTCATTGGGTCCGGAACCGACGATGACATAGGCGATGTCCGGCACGCGCTTCCTCAGCTCGGGCAGGGCGCGGATGACCGTGTCATGGCCCTTGCGCACGTCCAGCGTAGCTACGGTGAGGAGAATGCGTCTGCCCTCGAGGCCGTACCTTGCGCGTATCGTGTCCGCCCCCAGGTCCCCCCGGAAGTCGTCGAGATCGACGCCGTTATAAATGGTGCTCACTCTCCCGGGCGCGATGCCCGCCTCGACGATGCTGGCGCGCGTGAAATCGCTCACGGCGAAGATCCTGTCGGCCCGCCCCAGAACCCGCACGTACAGGGGCCTGATGAGGGTCTTGAACACCTGGCGGGGGTTCCGGCCGCCGAAAGTGAGTTCATGACCGTGCACGGTGACCGAATGTCTGAAGTCGGCGAAGAGGCGGGCGGCGGCACAGGCCGCGGCGCCTGGATTGGCGGTGGCCGCATAGACCCAGCCGGCCTTATGCTCGCGCACTATCCCGACGAGCGCCCGCGCATACTCCAGCGCGGCCGTGCCCGGGTGGGCGTTCACGCGATACGCGGGAAAGCCGGCTTCCCGGTCGAAGGCGTCCGCTCCCGGCATACTGGGACCGAGCACGATGACGCGAAGACCCTTACGCCGCAGGGCGCAGGCCACCCTGTATGCGTGCTCCGCCACTCCCCCGGTAAGGGGTTTGTAGTCGCCCGAGAACACCACTACCGCCGGGGCATCACCTGTCCCGTGACCCAACGTCTCCCTCCGTTTCTTCGCGCGGACGCGAACCGCGGATAAGGCCTTCGTAAATGGCCTCTATCTCCCTGACATGCGCCCGGAGGTCGAATAAGTCCTCAGCGCGGCGCCTGCCCGCGCGGCCCATCTCCCCGGCGAGCGCCCTGTCGTCATGAAGCCGCTGCACGGCCCGGGCGATTCCACCAGGGTCGCGCGCCGGCACGAGTATGCCCGTCACGCCGTCCTCCACGACTTCGGGCAGGCCCCCGACCGCGCTGGCCACGACGGGCCTTTCGAGAGCCATGGCCTCGACGGCGACGAGGCCGAAGACCTCTCGGAGCGACGGCACCACGACGACGTCCATCGCCGCCATGCACTCTCTGACGTCCCTCCTGTAACCGGTGAAGATGATGCTCGAGGCCGGGAGCGAATCCCGGGCCTTCCTCCTGAGCGCCTCCTCGTAGTCACCCGACGAGCCCGAGCCGCCGCCGACCATCAGCAACTTGAGTGTGGGTGCATGGCGGGCGATCTCGGAGGCCGCCTCGATCAGGTAATCGAACCCCTTCTCTTCCACTAGCCTTCCGACCGCTCCCACCACAAAGGCGCCGCGGTCTATGCCCAGGTCGTCTCTTACGTTCGAAGCCACGCTGCCGCTGTCGAATTTACCTAAATCCACGGCGTTGTGCAGCACCCTCACCTTCCTGCTGCACAGCGTGCACCAGTCGAAGCGACCGGAAACGAAACGGGAAGCGGCGATGATGAGGCGGGCGCCGAGACAGCCCAACAGGTCGAAGAACCTGCCGTAGTCGCTTGTGACTCCACAGTGCCAGATCACGGGCACCCCGCGGATAAGCGCGGGCAGGAGAACCATGAGATGCGACTTGAGCGAATAGACGTGTACGAGATCAATAAGGCGGTCCCGGATGATGCGGTCGAGCACGCGGATGTCGGCCAGCGTGCACAGCGGGTTCTTGCGGAGCACCCTTCTGATGTCGACGATCTCTATGTCTACGCCCAGCGACTCCACGAGATCGTAAAACTCCCCGCGCGAGACGCATGTGACCACGGGGGAGTATTTCTGCCTGTCGATCGTCCTTACCAGATCGAGCAGGCACATCTGGCCGCCGCCGACATCGGCCATGTGTTCGACGTATAGGACCCGGCGCATCGGCTTCATGACCCATCGACCTCCGCATAGACACGCACGATCGCGGCGGTCACCGCGGCGCTCGAATACCGGGCCACTATCTTCTCGCGGCCACGCTTGCCCATGAGAACCGCGGCTTCTCCGTCCTCCAGGACCCGGGCGACCCCATCCGCCAGGGCGTCACAGTCGAGCCCCGGCACGAGATAGCCGTCCACGCCGTCATCGATTATCTCGCGCTGCCCGCCCGTGTCGAAAGCGACGACGGGCCGCTCCATGGCCATCGCCTCAAGGACGACCGTCCCCAGGCCCTCGCTCTCCGAAGGCAGGGCCAGGAGGCTGATCCCGCTCATGAAACCCGGCACGTCATCGACGTAGCCGCTGAATTCAAAACGCCCGCCCAGTCCCAACCCGTCTATTTCGCGCCTTGACTGGTTGAGGTAGCGCTCGCCGGCCGCCGTGAATGCCTCTCCCCCGATACGGAAGAGAACTTCGGGCGTCCGGCCGATCACCCGGGGAGCTGCGCGTACGAGATATATGAGGCCCTTTTCGGGGCTGATTCTGCCGAGATAACCGACAACGGGGCGCCCGGACCCGGAACGCGCTGAAGGTGGCTTGAGACGCTCGACATCGACCATGTCCGGAATGAGCCTTATCTTGCCGGCCATGCTTCGAGGGTACTTGGCTTCGACAGCCCGGGAAATCACTATTATCCTGGAAGCCAGGGCCCACAGCAGGTAGCCCACGGGCGGGTGGCCGAACAGGGTCCGGTCGTGGAAAATGAGCGGCCGCCGGGTGAGCCTGGCCGCCAGGCCGGCTACCAGTCCCCCTTTGAACGTGTTTGCATGAACCAGGTCGATGCCGCGGCCCTTGATAGCGCCCGCCAGTTCGCCGACGCCGCGCCATGAGCAGGCGATGCCGCGCGCTCCCCACGGCGCGAAGCCTGCGCCGGCGGAAACGTGGTCCGAAGCCGATGTAAGCTCCACCCACGGAACCCGTGCCTCCCTCGAGTATGCCTCGAGGGCGCTACCGGGAGGAGAGGCCACGACGGGTTCCACGAGGGCGGGGTCCACGTGACGGAGTATCTCCATGAGCCCGCGCTGGCCGCCGGCCAGACCTATGCCCGTGTCGACGTACAGGACCCTAAGCGGCTTCTTGAGTTCCATGCCCTACATTCCCCCTTGCGGAGCGGTACCGCAGCATCAGGGCCAGGCCTATCCAGAAGACGCCTATGAACCTGTGCACCCCGAGGAAGTCGCCGGCGAGGTTGAAGACGATGAGCGAACCCACCGCTGCAGGGAAAAAACCTACGGCTATGCCCCGCATGAAGTCGTCCCGCGGGGGGTCCGCCACGTTGCGCCACGAATCCCTGAGTATGTAGAAGACGAGCAGGAGGAACGCGCCCAGTCCAAGTATACCGGCCTCGGCCCCGACCTTGACGAAGAAGTTGTCTCTCAACTCATACGCCCAGGCGCCTTTTCCGAGCAAGGGGCTTTCAGTGAAATCCTCGAGGGCTTCTCTCCACGACTCCAGCCTGTACTGGAACGACAGGGCGACGAACCGACCCGTGGCGGTTTCCATGATGTTGCGAACCCGGTCGACCACGGACGCGGGAACGATTATGAGGGCCCCGGCCGCCGCGGCTACCGCAGCCACCGGAATAGCCACGCGCTTTGCTCTCGAGATGGGCAGAATCGCGAACAGCAAGAATGACACCAGCATGGAAATGTAGGCCGTCCTGCTGAATGAGAAGATTATGGAATACACGGTCACGCCTACGGCAAAAGCCGCGGCCAGGCGCACCGGAGCCCGCCGGCTCTCAAGCGTGACGCCCAGGAGCAATATCGCGATGAAGGCGGCGTAAGAGGCGAAGAGGTTGTGCTCATTGTCGAAAGTCCCGGCCACATAGAGTCCCGGGTTCATCCGCCACTGCAGCGCCCCGACGAGACCCTGCATGGCGCCGGTTACGACGATCAGTATGAACAGCCTCCTGATGTCACTGCGCGAAAAGTCCATCTGGTAGACCATCACGAACAGGCCGGTGTAAAGCAGGAACTGGATGAACTTGAGCAGGGCCGTGCTGTCGGAGAACAGAAAGGTGTAGTTCTGCAGGCTGGATAGCACGAAGGCACCCATGAGCGCCAGCACGCCGAGCACCACCCTATCGTACTTGAACCAGAGTGCATCTCTGAGCACGGGTAGGCGCAGGGCCCAGGCCAGATAGGCTATCATGATGACACCTGTGGACAAATAGAGATTGCCGAAGCCCATTTCGAATTTCGGCCCGAAAGGCAGCATGACAATGAGGAGCGGGACTACCAGCCTCAGGTCCCAGAAGAGGAGCAGGAAGAGAAGGACACCGCCCGCCGGCGCCACGAGCCCCAGACCTTGCCTGGTACCGAACAGCAGGCCCGTTACCAGCGCCGCCAGAACGACCGATAGAACAGCAACAGAATCGCGCGCGCGCATCGTTGCCCTAACCACACGATTTTCCCATGGGGTCTTACACCTTGAGTATTAGGAACATCGGCCCTACTCACCCCTGAGCAGCTTCTTAGCGTCCTCGACGTCCTCTGCGAGACTGCTCCTGATGTCTGCAAGCGCCGCCCGTTCGCGGGAATACTCGCCCCTGCCGATTCTCCGGCGGACCACCGCCGCCATCGACGACACCAGCAGGGCGGCCACGGCCGTAACGAGAACAATCACTTTGCGTTTCGGGCGATACCTCACGGTGGGCACATGTCCCCAGTCGAGCACCTGCACCGTCGGCGTGTCCTTCGTTTCCTGGATTCTGGCCTGCTCGTACTGCTCGCTCAGCACCGCGTACACGGCCTGCTTGACCTCGACGTCCCTCATCAGGCGCGCCAGATCGAGTTCCAGCCCCGGCGCGTCGCTCGCTCTCGGGAAAAGCGTGGTCTCGTGCCGTACGGGGCTCGTCGAGGCCCTGTAGCCCATCTCTGCGAGCTTGCGCTCGAGTGCGGCGATCTGCCGGTTCACGTCAATGATCTCGGGGCTCTTCTCAGTCGCAAAAAACTTCAGTCTCTCTCTCTGCACCTCGAGCTCGGCTATCATGGCGAATATATCGGCCGCCGTCTCTATGGAAACGCGCGCCTGCTCTGAAATGAGCACCGCGCCCGTGGAGTCTTTGAAAACCCGGAGTCGGGATTCCGCGGCGTCAAGCTCGTCCACCACCTGTTCGATCCGGACCTCGATGAACTGCCTCACGGCTTTGGCGCTGGTGACCTTGGAAAAGCGATTGAAGCGGTCCAGCTCGTTCACATAAGTGTCAACCATCAGCTTCGCACGTTCGGGCTTCTTGTCCTCGCATTCGACCACGACGATGCCTTCGCCCGTGACCGAAATCCACGTGTGCTTGCCAATCTCGCCCAGCAATTTCTCCAGCCCGCGCTCGTCGTACACCTCGCCGAGGTCAAGCGAGTCAATCACCGCCCGCCTGATGCGCACGCTGCCGAGTATGGCCGCGTAAACTTCGGACGGGGAGCTAAGCGTGGGAATGAGGCCGGGCTGGTAACCCGCGAACTGCATCATGCCGATTACGTCGAGCTGGGAGGCGGCGGACTCGGGCGGGAGAACCGTGGCCCTGGACTTGTACCACTGTGGCAGCAACAGTGACACGATTACGGCGACAGCCACTGCAATCCCGCTGCAGAGGGCGATGAACCTCCTTCCCGCCACCAGGGTCTTCAGGACGTCCGTCATGTTCACTCTCTGTTCCATAGGCCCGCCCGTCAGTCCTTTGTCGCCGCGTCGATGACCAGGAAGACCGTGGCTATCTGCGCGAACACCAAGACCACGTCCCTGAAGGTCTCCCAGCCACCCCGCTCTTTCTTCTCGGGTACCCAGACGATATCGCCCGGGAGTACGGGACCGTCACCGGTCTTGGTCTTCTGGCCCCACTGCCCCCTGATGATCCTCGTGCCCCTCTTGTCGGCTCTAGAAGCGTAGCCGCCGGCTTCCCGGATATAGTAGCCGCCGTACTGGCCTTCCACATAGGGGACAAGCCCCGGGCTATGTACCTGGCCTGAAACTCTTATGACGCCGATCGCCCTCGGTACCTCTATTATATCTCCGTCATAAAGCGGGGGATCAAAGCCGGGATCGCGCGCCGTAAAAAGGGCTGCCAGCGGCAGAGCCGCGACGCCCTTGGGCTCACGGCTCAGGGTCTTGAACAGGTCCCTCTCTTTCCAGTCCATTTGCTCCTGCGCCTCTACGAGCGCCTCGAACTCGCTCTCAGGCGGGAACCCCCGCCTTGCGTACATTCCGCGTATCATGTAGGCTTCCGCCAGGGAAGCCCTGTCTGTGAAGCCGCCGGCCCGGCCGATCAATTCCGATAGCACCTCCACGCCCTCGTCTATCACGTAGCGCCCCGGGTACATTACTTCCCCTTCTATGCGAACATGTGCGTCCTCGTGCCAACCGGGAACACTCCGCACGAAGGCGTAGTCGTCGAGACGTAACTCGAGAGACGCAAGCGCAGAGGTGTCGCCCGATATGAAGAACCTGCTCCATCGTGTCGGGTCCGCCGGGTCGAAGCGCTCCAATTCCAGGCTGTCGGTGGCGGCTTCGGGCTTGTAGCCGCCCGCCAGCTCGACCAGCTCCCTGAGGTTCTCGCCCTCGACGAACTCGTAATCCCCCTCGCGGTAGACGCTGCCGTAGATGTGGACCATGCCGCGCCCGGGCGGCACGTAGACCACATCACCGTCTCTCAAGAAGGGGTTGGCCGAGTTGTCGCCGATCAACAGGTAACGCGCCAGGTCGGCGCGCACCGTGCTCTCGCCTCTTCTGATCTCTATGTTCCTGAGCGAAGCGCTGACGTCAAGGCTGCCGGCCTGGGCCACAACCTGCGAGACGCGGGTCACGGCGTTGGCTTCATAGCCCCCCGGAGCCCCCACCATGCCCACGACATGCACCTGGAAAGTCCTGATACCCACGAGGGATACCGACAGGATGGACGGTGTGTAGTAGGGCGAGAGCTTCTCCCGGATCAGGTCTCTCGCCTCCGCCAGCGTTAAACCGTCGACCCTGACCGGCCCCACGGGGATAAGGAGAACATCTCCATCCGGATTGACATATATGGATTCCTGGCGGTTGACCTCGCCCCAGAAACCTATCCCGAGCACATCGCCCACGCCCAGGACATATGAATCGGGGTCTATGGTCCCCTCGAGAGCTCCGGGCCCGGGCAGGCCCGACTCTGCGCCCACGGCCTTCGCGCCCGGGGTCTGAACACCGCCCCGCGCGGCCAGCTGGCCGTATGCGGAGCCACAAGAGGCCGCGATCAAGATGAATACCAGAATATGTGCGGAAATCCTGCTCCGCCCCACTTGGCTCCCTCTGAGTGTCGTACGACCGGAAAAAGGCCCAATTCCACGCATCATGGTACGTTCCGAACCCGCGCGGGTCAAGGACAAAAGGGGCCCCGTGCCCCTACCTGCCTCTCCTCGCGAGTATGCAGGCCACGGCGATGGAATTCAGCCGGGCATCGTACGTGTCCGCCCTCGAAACCACCACCATGGGCACCCGCGCCCCCACGATCACGCCCGCGGTCTGGGCCCGCTTGCCCAGGAAATACGTGAGTATCTTGTAGAAGACGTTGCCCACGTCGGCGTGGCCCACGATGAATATGTCGGCCTTGCCGGCCACCGGGCTCTTGACGCCCTTCTGGCGGGCGGCTTCCACCGACACGGCGTTATCGAAGCCGAACGGCCCGTCCACTATGGCGTTCTTTATCTGGCCGCGCTCCGACATCTGGGCCAGAACGGCGGCGTCCACGGCGGACTTCATCTTGAGATTCACGGTCTCGATGGCCGAGAGCACGGCGACCTTGGGCTTGCGAATGCCCAGCGCTCGGGCGACCGAGACGGCGTTATTGATGATTTCGACCTTCTGCTCGAGCGTGGGCTCGATCACTATGCCGCCGTCGGACATGAACATTATGCGGTCGAAGCCCTCGACCTCGAAAACGGCCACATGGCTCATTAGGCCGCTGGCGGTGATGCCTATTTCCTTGTCCAGCGCGGCCTGCATTATGGTCTTGGTGGTGACGTTACCCTTCATGAGGACGTCGGCCTCGCCCGCGCTCACGGCGCCGACGGCCGCCCGGGCCGTATTGACGGGCCCTTTCACGCCGACCACGGTGCAGCCCTTCAAGGAGAGCCGCTGCTTCGCGGCGAGCTCACGTATCCTCGTCTCATCACCGAAGAGCACGGGCTCGGCGAAGCCCTTCTTGCAGGCGTCACACAGGACGTCGAGCACGATGGGATCGGCCGCGCCCGCGACCGCCACGCGCGTCGTGGTGCGGCTGGCGACCTTCTTCGCCAGCGTGAGTATGTCCCTGAACCTCACGTTCTTAGGTTTCTTAACTGCCAACGTAGCCCTCCTTTATCTCGACTCTCATGCACTTGGCCTTGCCCCTGGCGAGCACGTTCCCGTCCGAATCCTCCACCTCGGCCGAAGTGTAGATAATGCGCCCCTGCTGCGAGTCCACGCGCCCCCTTATGGTGAGCTCCCGGCGAACGGGCACGGGCTTGAGCAATCTCACCTCGAGCGAGGCGGTCACGGCGGAGATGCCCATGTCCCAGACCAGCTTGACCATGGCCTCGTCGAGGAGCGTCGCCACCAGGCCGCCGTGCATGATGCCCCTGTAGCCCTCGTGCTCGGTCTTCGGCATGAACCGGCCCTCCACCGTGAGGTTCTCCTCATCCAGGTCGAACTCCAGCTTGAGGCCTATCGGGTTGTTCTTCCCGCAGCCGAAACACATGCCTTCATCCCTGAGCTTCATGGCCCCCCCAAGTTTGACCTTGCAAGACGCGAATGCGGAGGATATTCTACTGGAAAATCACGGCTATTTCAAACACTACAATCCAGAGGAGGACTGCTTTGAAACTCGTGACTTACGAGCGGGGCGGCTGTAGGGCAGGCCTGCTGATTGGCGAACGCATATACGACATAGAAAACTCAGCCGCTTTCCTCAACCTGGAAGGCGAGTACTCGAGCGATCTCATGACCCTCATCCGAAGGGAGGCCGTACCGGGGCTCAAGAGCCTCGCCAGGCAGCTCAAGGAACTCGGCAAGGGCCATGAGGAACTGCCGTTGCAGTGCTGGGCCTCGCTCGATGAGGTCCAGTTCCACGCCCCCGTACCCAGACCCGGCAAGATCATATGCCTGGGGCTCAACTACCGCGATCACGCGACCGAGCAGAACGCCAAGATACCCGACAACCCCCTCCTCTTCGTGAAGGCATCAACTGCCACAATCGGCCACAACCAGCCCATAGTGATCCCCGAGGGCTCGACCAAGGTCGACTTCGAGGCTGAGCTCGCCTTCGTGATGGGAAAGGAAGTGAAGGGCGCCGGCGCGGACGACGCCCATGGCGCCATATTCGGCTACACTTGCTTCAACGACGTGACCGAGCGCGAGATGCAGAGGGGAGAGCGGCAGTGGTTCCGTGGAAAGAGCCCGGATACCTTCGCTCCGATGGGGCCGTTCATAGTGACCGCGGACGAACTCGGCGACCCCGGCCAGCTGTCGGTCTCGTCCAGGCTCAACGGCGAGCTCATGCAGTTGAGCTCCACGTCCAACCTCATATTCAGGCCCGCCGACATCATCAAGTTCGTGACCAGGACCATGACCCTTGAGCCGGGCGACGTCATATCCACGGGCACTCCCGGGGGCGTAGGGGTATTCAGGGACCCGCCCGTGTTCCTCAAGGACGGGGATACTATCGAGGTCACAGTCGAGGGAATCGGAACGCTGTCGAATCCGGTCGTGGCGCAGGCGTCGCTCGGGAAGTAGCGTCTACCGCGGGGGCTTGAGAATCAAATGAAGGTGCGCTTGACCCTTCCTATCTTCTCTATCCTGTCCTCGGCGAAGCGGTCGGCCGCGAGGTTTGTCGGAATCCCACCCTCCTTCGCCGCGGCGAAGACCTTGAGAAGCACTTCCTTGATTGCCCCGGTTCTCCTGAGCGCCCGGTCCCTGTCGTAGCCGTAGATCTCGTCGGCCACGTTGATCAGGGCGCCGGCATTGATTATGTAGTCAGGGGCGTAGAGGATGCCCCTCTCGTGGAGAGCCGTTCCCGACTCCTCGTCGGCCAGCTGGTTGTTGGCCGCGCCCGCCACGATGCCGCACTTGAGCCGGCCCACGGTTTCCGAGTTAATGATGCCGCCGAGAGCGCACGGGCAGAACACGTCACAGTCGACGTCGAAAACCTCATCGGGCCCGACCACGTCGACGCGATGCCGGTCCGTGACCCTGCGGACGGCCTCTTCGTCGGTATCCGCCACGGTGAGCCTCGAGCCCTGGGCCATGAGCATATCGACTATCTGGCTCCCCGCGTTTCCCAGGCCCTGGACGACCACGTGTATGCCGCCGAGAGCGTCGCTTCCGCTGATGACGGAGCAGCAGGCCTCTATGCCGCGCACCAC
>CAZSBE010000062.1:0-17304 GCA_964604955.1 uncultured bacterium | reverse complement strand
GGCGGGCTCATAACCCGGAGGTCGCAGGTTCAAATCCTGCCCCCGCTGCCTCATGCCCCCCTTGCTTCCTCCCGAATTCAGTTCAAATACAGCTGCTAACGTGCTATAATGAGAGCCTCACAACGTTTTGCAGAGCTGTGGGAATTGGAAAAGGGAGTTCCGATGAAGCGCCTGTTCCTCATCACGTCCTTACTCGTACTTGCCCTATTGACAGCGGTCCATGCCCGGACGTGGCAAGTGCCTTCCCAATGTCCGACCATTCAAGCCGGCCTCGATTCAGCGGCCGCCGCCGATACCGTGCTGGTGGCTCCCGCGACCTACTACGAGAACGATATCATCATGAAGTCCGGGGTGAGCCTGATCTCCGAGGAGGGGCGGGAGTCCACGACAATACACGGGCAGCGCATGGAGAGGTGTATCATGTGTGACGGAGTGGACGCTACCACCGTAATCAAAGGATTCACTATCACAAGAGGCTATGTCCTTCACCTGTATGACTATGGAGGGGGTATCCTCTGCGTGAACGGGGCCTCTCCTTTGATAACCGACAATGAGATATCCAAGTGCCAGGGTGAGCATGGGGGCGGAATCGCTGTCATGGATTCCTCGTCTCCGAGGATCGAGTTCAACTACATTCATCACGATTCGGCAAGAGGGACCGTCGGTCACGGGGGCGGCATCATATTGGCGCCCGGGGGTGCACCATATGTCGGGCATGTCGTGATATCTAATAATGTCATATCCGATAACTACGCCAAGGTAAGGGGAGGCGGCATCCAGTCCAACTATTTCGACGTCGTGATTTCCGGTAACGAAATCTCCGGCAACGTTACGGAGGAGGAAAATGGTGGCGGCATCGCGTTGGAGAATGCAAGCGGCGAGGTCACCGGCAACAGTATCATCGGTAACGACGCTTGCTGGCAGGGTGGAGGGCTGATGCTCTATCTCTCCTCTCCCTCAGTGACCCAGAACACTATCAGGGACAACACTGCTGGAAACCGGGGTGGTGGGATACACTGTGACGGCTCGTCACCCACCATCGACCGATGCATCATAGCCGACAACAGCTGCACCTTCACCGGCAGCTTTTGCGGGGGCGGGGCAATATGCTGCCAGGCTTTGTCGTCCCCGGTGATCAGTAACTGCCTGATAGTCGGGAACACTTCAGAGTACAGCGCTGCAGGCATTCATTGTGACAACGTCGGCGACGATCCAGATATTATCGGTAACACAATAGCCTACAATATATCCAGAGACGCCTACGGTTGCTATGGCGGCATCGCCTGCTGGAATGGTGCGTCTCCCGCCATAGAAAGGAACATCATAGTCGGGAACTCGCGCGCGGGGGTATATATCACTGACCCCAGTTGCACCATAACGCTTGACTGTAATGATGTGTGGGGAAACCTGCCGGTGAACTACGGCCGTGCCTTGAGGGAAAACGTTGACACGACAAGTTGCATAACAGCCGACCCTCTCTTCTGTGACCCCGACAACGGTGATTATCACCTTGAGGTTGAGTCCCCCTGCCTGGATGACAGCGCATGCGGTCTAATAGGGGCGTACGGGCTGGGGTGCTGGTTCGCCGCCATGACCATATCGGATCTCCCGGGTGACCAGGGCGGCCAGGTGCTTATCGAGTGGGATAGGATATGCTATGACAAGCCCGGGTCGGAGACGACGATCACCTGCTACAGCATCTGGAGAAGGGCCGAGGGCGCCTTCGTCTCGAACTCAACAGACCATATAGCTGGCCGCGGGACGCCGCTGTTCAATGAAGGCCTGTGGGATTCGGTGACAGAAGTAGTGGCGGACAGCCAGGCCACTTACAGTGCAGTATGCCCGACTCTCTGCGATTCAAGTGGGACCGGCGGCATATGCTGGTCCGTGTTCTTCGTCAGGGCACATGCGCTGGACCCTGGTGCCTACTTCGACACAAACCCCGACAGCGCATACTCTGTCGACAACCTGGCGCCCATGCCTCCTGAGAACCTCTCAATGGCGACTCCGACAGACCTGGTCTGGGACCAACCGGAAGATCCAGACATCGAACACTTTTCAGTCTACGGGTCAGCGAATCCCGGCTATGACGCAAGTGCAGACCTCATCGGAGAGACGCCGGATACGACTCTGGACGTCACCGGCTATGTATACGATTACTACCATGTGACTGCCACCGACTTCTCTGGCAATCAGGGCGATGCATCGAGTGTAGAGAACACATATGCTGGCATCCCGACAGAAGCACTGCCTAAGACCTATGCTCTCATGCAGAATCGGCCTAATCCGTTCGAGACGGTTACTGTGATTCGCTTTGACCTACCCGAAGCGAACCATGTGAATCTAACTGTATTTGATGTCGAGGGCAGAGCAATCGTAAGGCTATCAGACGGCATATGGGAGGCCGGACGGCATACAGTGCCATGGAGCGGTGTTGACCAGTCAGGTGGTTATGTAGGCCGGGGAGTTCAAGTCTATCAGGAAGATGATACTGCTACGTTGACCTGTTCTCGCTCACAGGCATGGGTTCCGATATAGCTCAGCAGGCCACCTCCGACTTTGCCCTTGAGGTTCTGCTTGCATTTTGCTAACAGAACTGGCCGTACCAGCATGAATTAAGAGAAAACACCGTGGAAACGGGAATCGCGTAACCGACTAGCAGTTTTTCAGTTACGTTCTTCTTGTTCCCCGGTGTTTCCTCTTGTTCAGACCGCTTAACGGGCTCATAACCCAGAGGTCGCAACTCAAGGTATCGGGCGCATGTGGATGCAGTCTTCGATCTTGCTGCGGCCGCGGACGATGTCCTCGGCGAAGGCCCTGCAGGTGGGGGACCCGCAGCAGCCGCAGTCGATCTGCGGGAGGCTGGCGTATATGGTGTCTTTCTCTTTCTTCTTCTGAATGGCCTTGGAGATGTCCGTATCCAGGGGCTGCAGCGGCCTCGGGGCGAGCTTGCGCTGAATGAAGTAGTAACCCTCCCGGTACTTGCCGACGACGTCGTCCTTGTTGACCACGAGGCCCTCTCCGTGCTTCCTCATGATGCTGAGCACGGAGCTTCTTGCGACGTACATGTTGTCCACGGTGAGCGAGCCTCCGATGCACCCGCCCAGGCAGGCGGAGGCTTCGACGAAGTCTATCCCCCGGAGCCGGCCGCTCTCGATGTCGTCCAGGATCCGCGTTACGTCGCTCAGGCCCGACACCGCGATGCCGCGCTCCGAGCCCAGAAGCCTGGTCATCTCGCCGAGCATCGACCAGCCCGCGCCGAAGGTAAAATCCCTGGCTATGCACTCGTCCACTTCTTCATTCGCGAGGCGGCTGACGGCGTTAAAGAGCGGGGCGTAGATGTCTGCTATCGATATGGCCCCGTCTATCCAGGACCTGCCCTTCTCGGCGGGCTGCTTGATAGCCACGATCTTGGCCGGGCAGGGCGTGAGGTAAAGCACCTCGAGGTCTTCCATCTTAACGCCTAGCGTCTCGGACAGGTTCTCCTTGGCCTGGCGGGCGGCGATTTCCCTGGGAGCGTTGAGCGGCATCAGCAGCTCGGTGAGGCCAGGATAGCGCACCTGCACCAGCCTCACCACTGACGGGCAGAACGACGATATCAGCGGCCCGGGGCCGTCGTATTCCTCCAGGAATATGTCCAGCACCGCGCTGATTTCCTCGCAGGCCCTGGACACGTCAACCACGTAGTCGAAACCGATGTCCTTGAGCCCCTGGACGATCACCTTGGGATCGATATCGAGCCCGAACTGGGAGTAGAGCACCGGGGAGGCGACGGCCACCCTGTACCTGTACTTGGAGGAACGGGTGAAGGGGTCGGTGAGCGGGACGATGGCTTTGGACGGGCAGGCGTCCACGCAAGCGCCGCAGTCGATGCAGAGCTCCTCGATGAGCCGCACCTTGCCGCCCCTCACGCGCAGGGCCTCCGTGGGGCAGACGCGCATGCACTTCATCCTGCCGCTGCACTTGTCCTGCAGGATCTTGATCGGATGAAAGTACTTCTCAGCCATGCCGCAACCCTAGGCGTTAATGGTTATGTCCAGCGTCGTACCCTTCCCGACCTCGGAAGAGATGTCGAACGCGTCCGAGTTCTTCTTTATGTTGGGAAGCCCCATGCCGGCGCCGAAGCCGATCTCCCGCATCTCCGGCGTCGCGGTAGAATAGCCCTCCTGCATCGCGAGGGTGATGTCGGCGATGCCCTGCCCCTGGTCCTCAAACTGAATCTTGATAGCCGCCGGCGTGGCCGAAAGCCGCACGGTGCCACGCTCGGCGTACATGGTGACGTTCATCTCGGCCTCGTAACAGGCTATCGCCGCCCTGCGGACCACCGTGGGGTGGAAGCCGATCTCCTTGAGGATGGACTTTATCTCGGTCGAGACCGTGCCTGCCGATGAGAAATCCCCGCCGGTGATGTAGAACTCCTGAAAGAAAAGGACCTCGTCGCTCATTCTCCACCCAGCTCACTTCCGACTTTCAGGCCTGCCTGCCACAGGCGGCCACATGCCTCGTACATCGAGAGCGGACTCGCAAGCAGCGGGATGCCCTTCTGCCCGGCCAGCTTCAGAGCGTCGGCATCGGGCTTCTTGCCGCGAACATATATGACACAAGCCACCTCCGCCACATGCGTTGTGATCACGGACTGTACGTTGCTGAGCCCGGTGAGGAGCACCGACCCGGGCTTGGTGAAAGCGAGTACGTCGCTCATGAGGTCAGCCGCGCATATGCCTTGCGGCACGATCTCGTTGAGATGGTCGCCCACCAGCACTTCACACTTCAGAAGTTTGCAGATTTCTTCGAGATTCAATGTGTCAGCCCCCGTGCTCTAGGTAGTGGCATACCGCTCCGGCCGCGGCCAGGCCTTCGTTAAAAGCTTCCACGACGGTCACCGGCGACCGCGCGAACCCGCAGACGAATATCCCCCGCTCGGTGGTATTCATCGGAGCCTCCAGCGGACGCGGCACATCGAAAAACTTGAGACCGTCGAGTTTCGCGCCGGTTATCCCGGCGAGCTCCGTGTTGGCCCCGTCATGCGTATGCGCAAGCGACAGCACTAGGGCGTCGGGCTTTAAGGTGACCGCCTTGCCTCCCGCCGCCGTCGCGCTCACTTTGAGCCCCGCCGCCGAGTCAACGCTCACATCGCCGTCTATCTCCACAAACTCAACGCCCTTCTCAATGGCCTCGCTGAACGCGTCCTCCTCAAAACCGTAAACGCGAATGCCGCGGTGAAGAATCGTCACGGCCGCGCCTGGATTCGCGCTCATGAAGTGAAGGGCATTGTCTATCGCCTCAGAGCAGCAGTACCTGCTGCAATAGGGGTGCCCGGCATCCCTGGCGCCGACGCATTGCAGCATTGCGACTCTCTTGTAGCCGGTCTTGCCCCCATCCACGCTCGCCCTGAACTCCTTCTGGCTCATGACCTTGTCGGATTCGCCGTAGAGGAAGCCGTCAGGCTTATACTCGGCGGCGCCTGTCGCGATTATCACAGAGGACGCCTCAACGCTCTCCGTGCCCTTGCCGGCCGCTATGGCAAGGCTCAGGCTTCCGTTCTTGCGCTCCAGGGACTTGAGCGAGGCCGACGTCATGACCTTTATCCTGCCGCTCTCTTCGATCGCCTTCAAAAAGGCCTCTACCGCAGCCCGTTCGTCGTCATCGTCGCCGGCGCCCTCAAGACGCGCGCCGACCCTGTCACCCTTTTCGATGAGGACGACCGAAACGCCCCTCCGCGCAAGCTCGGTGGCCGCGGCCAATCCCGCCACACCGCCGCCTATGACGGCTGCGCTATGGCTCTTTCCGGGCGGGGCCGCTTTACCGCCCCGCTCCGGGGCCGCAGTAATTGCGCCGGCAAGGCCCTTGCCCGATTTCCCGATGTCCTCCCCACCGACTATCGTAACGCCCCCCGGAGGCAGCCCGAGTACGCTCTCGAAGAGGCTCTCATGGCTCCCCGCATGGCAGCCCAGAACGATGAGATTATCACCTGGGCCGACGCTCTTCGCCATGGCTTCCCGCCCGCGCTTGTAGCAGAGGAACGGGAAGACGCCCTCCACGTCCATGCCGGCGGATTTGACTCCCGCGAGCGCGGCTTCAGATGACCCGGCGAGCTCCAGCCCGTAGCGGCAGGCGAATACAACCCGTATGCCGCCACCGCCGCCGGCCTTACCCGGCTTGCCCTCCGCCCCGGGCGCGCCAAACCGGCCGGCCGCTCCGACGCCTTCCAGGGCCCTCGATGCGGCGGCGATCGCCTCTATGATGCCCCGCTCGGCCGCTGCCGGCCCCAGGGCCGCGCCGGCGAAGTAGACAGCGCCACCGGGCGCGACTATTTTGCCGGGCTTGAGGTCGACGAACTTGTAGCGGTTGGTGCCCAGCCCGGCCTTCCTCGCCACCGACCCGAACTCGCGTATGGCCCGCGAGCCCACCGCGAGCACCACGAGGTCGAACTCGCGCTCGGTTTCGCCGTCGGCCGCCGCGAACTTGACCCTGAGACTCCCCGTTCCGGCGTCCTCGGTCACGCTCTCGACGCTCCCGGCGATGAACTCCGTCCAGGGCTCCGCCTCGAGCGACGCCAGCGCCCGCTCGCCATCCTTTCCGGTGGGGCGCATGCCCCTGTGTATCACCGTGACCTCGACATCCCCGATCACCTCGCGCGCCCGCCGGGCCTGGGACAGAGTGCGCGAGCAGCACACGGTCGAGCAGAAGTTAGCCCCGATAGCCTCTTCGCGCGAGCCAACGCATTGTATGAAGGCGATTCGCTTCGGCATCTCGCCGTCGAAAGGCCTCACGATCAGCCCGCCGAAAGGACCGGTGGCGCTTGCGAGCCGCTCGAATTCAATGCTGGTCACCACGTTCGCGGAGTTCTCATAGCCCAGGCCGCGCTTCCCCCGCGGGTTGAAGACTTCACCGTCGGCCGCGTAGATGATGGCATCGGCCTCGAGCGTGAGGCTCGCCGATTTCTCCTCGTAGACTACGGCGCAGTCGTCGCACTCGGCCAGGCACAGCCCGCACCCTATGCAACTCCGGCAGCTAAGGCAGCGCGAAGCCTCCGCCAGTGCCTGCTCTTCTGAAATTCCGAGCTCGACTTCTTCGAAATTAAGATGCCTGTCCTTTACAGGGAGCTCGGGCATCTTCGCCCTCGGCGAGGGGATGTCCGGAAATTCCGGTATGTACTTGGGCTTCTTCATCTATTCGAGATACTCCTTCATATGTCTCGCGGCTATGTGCCCCGCCTGTATCGCCTCTATCACCGTAGCCGGGCCGGTGACATCGTCGCCGCCCGCATACACGCCTTCGCGGTTGGTCTCGCCCGTGCTCTCGTTGATGACGAAGGAGTTCCAGCGCGAGATCTCGAAGCCGTGTCCCTCGGGCAGGAAGGAGATGTCGGGCTCCTGGCTGATAGCCGGGATGATGAGGTCGGCTTCAACCGTGAATTCCGAGCCTGCGACCGGGACGGGCCGCCTCCTCCCGCTCGCATCCAGCTTGCCGAGCTCCATACGCGTGCACTCCATACCCGCGACCTTGCCGCCCTTGCCGAGAATCTTGATGGGAGCGGCGAGGTAATGTATCTTGACGCCCTCTTCGTCGGCGCCGTCCACTTCCCAGGAATTCGCCGGCATCTCGCGCCTCGACCGGCGATACAGAATGGTGACCTCCTCGCAGCCCAGCCTGATGGCCGTCCGCGCGGAGTCGATGGCGGAGTTGCCCCCGCCGATCACAATTACCTTGTTGCCCGGCCTCGTCTTGTCTCCGAGATTGACCGCCCTGAGGAACTTGATGCAGTCGAGGAAGCCTTCGTAATCGTCCTCCCCGGGCACGCGCAGCTTGAGGCCCCTTTGCGCGCCGACCCCAAGGAATACCGCCTTGTAGCCCTGCTTGAAGAGGTCGTCGACCGTGAAGTCCTTACTGAGCGGCGTCTCGAGATTGATCTCGACGCCGAGGTCCTTTATGTAATCGACATCGTTCATGAGAATGTCGCGGGGCAGCCTGTACTCGGGGATGCAGAGCCACAGCATGCCGCCCGGCACCGGGGCCTCTTCGAATATGGTAGAGCGGTAGCCCTCGAGCGCAAGGTCATGCGCGACCGTAAGGCCCGCCGGCCCCGCGCCCACGATGGCCACCTTCTTTTTCTTATCCTTCGCCCGCCTCGGCCGCACGAACTTCCCGGCTTTGCGCATTTCTATCTCGTAGCCCGCCACGAACCGCTTGAGAGCATCTATGGCTATGGGTTCGTCCTGGTGGCCCCTGTTGCAGGCCGTCTCGCAGGGATGTGGGCACACCAGGCCGCATACCGCGGGCAGCGGGTTCTTCTCCCGGATCACCTTGATGGCTTCCTCGTACCGGCCCTGTGCGATGAGGCCCACGTAGCGCCTGATATCGATATGCACGGGGCAGCGCTCCTGGCAGGCCGGCGTCTCCTTCTCTATATTGTAGACGCCGCCGAAGCCGCGGGGCCCGTCGAAGTCGATGGCCGTCCTCAGCATGAGGCCCTCGTTATAGGTATCGTAGGGCTTGATGGGGCAGACGACGAGGCACTTGCCGCAGGCGGTGCACTCGGCGGTCACCCTCCGCGCCGACATGCTTATGCCAGCTTTCACTCTTCCGTCCTTGACCGACACGCGGCCCAGGGATGAGTTGGTATACACCTCTATGTCGGGGTTTGCCAGCACCTCGTTTATCATCCTGGACGACGTGCAGATGGCGGCGAAGTTCTCTGGAGTCACCCTGTCGGCCTTGAGGAGGTCCCCACCCAGGAAGGCCGACTTCTCCACAAGGTAGACCTTCGCGCCGGCCGCGGCGACCTCCAGCGAGGAGCGGAGGCCGGGCCCTCCTCCCCCCACAACGATTACCTCGCGCTGGTGGGCCTTGCCGCTGTCCGGCTTCTCATCGTCTGGTTTCTTACTCATAAGCAAGTTCCGGTTCTTCGACGGCGCGCCACCTGGGCGTTTTCCCGTCGATGCTGTCCACTTCCACAAGACCCATTCTCTTAAGGTCCGCCATGCTGCGCACAATGATGCGCGCCGGCTGATTCATAGCCGTCGCAAGCTCCTTCGCCGACAAGGGACCTGACGCCAGCCGCGCGAGCATCTCGCGCAGCCTGTACTCGTCCGTGGCCACTTCCTCCAGGAGCCGCCTTATCTCATGGCCGGTGAAGTTCTCATCATAGAGATTGCTCTCTTCCTGGAACTCGACGAGTTTGCCGACCACCCACCTGAGCTTCTTGCCTTCGAGTGCGGCCCGGGCGGCCTCCAGCTTGATCGCCAGGTCCCCGGGCGCTATGCCCTCGGGCTCGCCGATAGGTCCGAGCTCGGATATGGCCTTCTGGAACCCGGTGGAGTACTCGACGAACTTGTTGGCTTCGGCCGCCGACATGTATCGCATCACAAGCCTCTCCGGGTCTATGCCAGCCGCCTCCAGCACCTTCTTGACCAGTATCACCCTGCCGGCGGCGTGCAGGTTACCGCTGGCGTAGTGGCACTCGCCCTTCTTGCAGGCGCCCACGAAGACGCCGTCGCTACCCGCTATGAACGCTTCGATCATCATGTACGGATCCACCCGCCCCGAGCACATTACCCGGATGACGCGTATGTCCGGTGGATACTGAAGCCTCGCAACCCCGGCGAGGTCCGCCGCGCTGTACGCTCACCAGCGGCAGCAGAACGCGATGATCTTAGGCCTGTATGCCATTGACCGCTCCTTCCAGACGCTCCGTCGCTATTCCATTCGCTTGCCGGTTCTACTTCCTGAACGCAGCCCTCACCTGGGCGAGAAGCTGCCGGTCGGTGAAGTGCTCCATTCTGATTACGCGCTTGTAGCATGTGGCGCCGCAGGTGCCGCAGCCCTTGCAGGCGACTTCTATGGTATGCGCCTTCTTGCCGTCTTCAGTCTCGACGAGCTCTATGGCCCCATAGGGGCATACGGCCACGCAGAGGCCGCAGCCCCTGCAGCCCTCGACGTCTTCGATCACGGACACTATGGGCTCGACCCTCACCTCGCCCCGCGCGAGGAAGGTGGATGCGCGCGAGGCCGCCCCAGTGGCCTGCTCCACGCATTCCACGATGGTCGCCGGCCACCTTGCGGTGCCGCACACGAATATCCCGTCCGTCGAGAAGTCGAGCGGCTTGAGCTTGACATGGCCCTCCAGGAAGAAGCCGTACTCGTCGAGCGGCACCTTGAGTATACGTGAGAGATCGCGATTGCTCGCCGCCGGCGTCAGCGGGGTCGAGAGGACGACGAGGTCGGCCGGCAGGTCCAGGTCCCTGCCCAGCACCTGGGCTCTGACCTTTACGGATTTCTTCTCCACGACCGGCGGCTCGTCCGCCGCAAAGTTTATGAACCTGACGCCCGCTTCCTTGGCGTCCCGCATCAGTCTCTCGTCCATGCCGTAGCACATGACGTCGCGGTAGAGCACCGTGACATCGGCCTTGTGCGTCCGGGCCGCCATGAGGGCGTTCTTGGCGGCGGTCATACAGCATATTCGCGAGCAGTAGAGGCGCTCGCGTTCACGCGCGCCCGCGCACTGGATCATGACGATGCTCTTGCCGGCCAGCTTCCTGGTCCCGAGCAGGCTCTCCATCTGCATCTGGGTTATCACCCGCCTGGAGTTGAATCCATAGAGGCCGTTGGGGACAAGCGGTTCCGCCCCCGTTGCCAGTATGAGCATGCCCGCGGTCACAGGCTTCTTGAGCGAAGACAGGCTCACGGTGTACCTGCCGATGAAGCCTTTGACGTCGGTCACCCTCGACGACGTGTGAACCTTGATCTTGCGCAGCCTGCGGACCTGTCTGGCAAGGTCCCGGGCGTAGTCCGCGCCCTTCCTGCCCCAGGGATGTATGGTGCCCAGGTGCTTCACCAGCCCGCCCAGTTCCTTCTCCTTCTCGACAAGGATGACGTCGAAGCCCCTGCCGGCGAGTTCGATGCTCGCGGTCATGCCCGAGACACCGCCGCCCACCACGAGCGCTACCTTTTCGACCTGGCCCGTAATCGGTTCCATGGGCTCGAGGTAGGCCGCGCGCGCGACCCCCATCCTGATGAGGTCCTTGGCCTTCTCGGTCGCGTCGTCTTTGGTCTCCTTGTGCACCCAGGAGCATTGCTCGCGGATATTGACGAACTCGAAGTGATAGGCATTGAGGCCGCCCTGCTCGCAAACGGCCCGGAACGTCGGCTCGTGCGTGATAGGCGTGCATGCCGCCACGATCACGCGGTTGAGTCTGTTCTCGATTATGGCGTTCCTGATATCGTTGGCGCCGGCCTCCGAACATGAGAAGAGGTTTTCGCGGACGAAGGTGACGTTGGGGAGGGTCCTGGCGTATTCGGCGACGTCCGTGCAATCGAGAAACCCCGCGATATTGGTGCCGCAATTGCAGACGAAGACGCCTATACGGAGGTCCTCACCCTCTACCCTTTCTTCCTTCACGCGCTTCCCCTTGCCCTCTGCATGCCGCCTTGCCTCAGGCGCAACTCCGGTTTCAGCGAAACCCAGCTCGGCCTGCACCAGGTCATCATCCCTCGCCCCGGCGAGGGCGCTTCCCGGCTTCGGCTTCTGCTTCTGCCCCTTCGGAGCAGCGGTCTTTGCGCCCGGTCCGGCCCCCTTAGCCGCCTTCGTGGCCTTCCTCGTCTTCTTCTTTTTCTTAGTCATCTTGCGGGCCGTCATACGGTCACAGCTTTCTTTATATGCTTAATGTGCGCCGCGGCGCGCTGGGCCGCCGCGCTGGCCTGGCTCACGGCCTCGGGAATATCGCAGGGGCGCTTGCAGAACCCGCAGGCGAAAACGCCCTTTGCCGTCGTATCCGCCGGGGCCCCCGGCAGCGTCTCAACGAAGCCGTACTTGTCCGTTCTTATCCCCAGAGTCTTCGCGAGGTCCTTCGCGCTTCTTGACGGCATGGCCGCCGTCGCCAGCACGACCATCTCCACCTTCATCGATTTCACCTTCTGCTCCCGCGTGTCTTCGTACCAGACCGTGAGGTCCTTGTTCGAGTCCTCCTCGATCTCGGCGATTCTGCCGCGTATGAAATTCACGCCGTACTCCTCCGCCGCCCGCTTCTCGTACTTCTGGAACCACTTGCCGACATTGCGGAGGTCCGTATGGAAAATATAGGAATTGCTCTCGGAATCGTGCTCGCGCGCGAGCATGGCGTCTTTGATCGAGTACATGCAACAGACGCTCGAGCAGTAATCGCAGTAATTGAGGTCGCGCGAGCCGACGCACTGGACGTACGCGACCTTCTTGGCGAGCTTGCCGTCCGAGGGCCGGTACAGATGCCCGCCCGTGGGGCCTGTCGCGTTTATGAGGCGCTCGTACTGGATGCCCGTGATGACGTTATCGAGCCGGCCGTATCCGTAATGCGTGAGTGGCGCCGGGTCGAAGAGGTCGACGCCCGTCGCGACGATGACCGCGTCGACGTCGAGGCTGATGCGCTTGTCCTTCATTTTGAAATCGATGGCGCCCTTGTCGCAGCGTTTTTCGCACACCCTGCACTTCCCCTTGGTGAGATAGATGCAGGACTCGGGGTCTATGGTCATCACGGCGGGAATGCCCTGTGAGAAGTAAAGGTAAATGGCCGTGCGCTTCCGGAGGCCCGCGTCGAATGCGTCCAGCGCCCTGCCCGGGCACTTGGCCACGCACAGCCCGCACGCGTTGCAGACGTCCTCTTTCACGTAGCGCGCCCTCCTATTGACCCTGAGCGCGAAACCCCCGCCCTTCTTCTTCAGGCCCACAACGTCGGTGTAGGCCAGAATCTCAACCTCTGGATGCCGACCGGCCTCCAGCATCTTGGGCGCCAGGATTCATATGGAGCAATCGTTGGTCGGGAAGGTCTTATCGAGCTGCGACATAACCCCGCCTATGCTGGGTTTCTTCTCGATGAGATAGACATGAATGCCCATCTCACCGAGGTCCAGCGCAGCCTGAATACCCGCAATCCCGCCGCCGATCACCGCTACCTTAGGTTGCACGCCTTGAACCTCCAAGCGACTCGACCAGAAGCATGAGTATATCCGTAATCTCCACTCTTCCCTTTGTGTCCTCGTCCCGCGCCGCGCACCTCAGGTGTATGTTGCACTTGGGACAGGACGTCAGGAGCGTCGGCGCTCCCGTGTCCACGGCTTCATTGAGCCGCTCGACCTGGATCTTCTTATTGACCCGCGTACAGCTCACCCAGTTGGAAGAGCCGCAGCACAGGGCGTCTCTGCCTATCCGGCCCATCTCCACGAGCTCGAGCCCCGGAACCGCGGCCAGAACCCGCCGCGGCGCGTCGAAGACGTCGTCGAACTTCACCAGCCTGCACGGGTCATGATAGGTGACTTTCCTCTCGAGCGGCTTGAGTTTGAGTCTCGCGACGTTCTCGGCGAGCACCGTGAGAATGTGCACGGGCTCGAACGGCACCCGGACACCCATTTGGGGATATATGTACTTGAACATGTAATAGCCCTCGGGGCAGGAGAATACCACCCGCCTGGCGCCCGTCTTCTTGATCGCCGCGACGTTGCGCCTGGCGAAGTATTCAACCGATTCCCTGTCGCCCGTCCAGTAGGGGTCGTGGCCGCAGCAGACTTCTTCTTCGCTCACGGCCGGCACTATCCCAACGGCGTTTAGGAGCTTCACCGAGGCATTGCCCGAGGACCTTCCCTCAAAACCGATCTCGCGGAACACGACGTCCAGGAAGGGCAGGCAGCCCGAGTAGTAATAGGTGCTTCCCCTGTTCGCGACCCTGGCGCCTTTGCCAAGCCACTCGCGCGGCTTCCGGAAACCCTCGCGCATCTGCAGCGCCCCGAGAGCCGTCATGGTGTCCGCATGCGTGCACGTGCCCCCCTGGCCCAGGGCCCTTGCCTTCTCCCTCAGAGCCGCCATGAAAGCCGTGTAGTCGACGGTGGAGGGGCATCTCAAGTTGCATGTCCCGCAGGTGAGGCAGCTCCATAGCTCCTGGTCGCAGAGGGTCTCTCCCTCCTCGAAGAGAAGCGCGTTCTCCACCATCACTCTGGGCGAATACGTCGGGCTGTACCGGGACACCGGGCAGGTTCCCGTGCAGATGCCGCACTCGAGGCAGTAATACGCCCTGGTCTCGGCTATGACCGCCTTAAGCGACACGCTTCCTCCTCCCCGGCTTCGCCTTCTTCAAGTCCTTTTCGTATGTGTTGAGGGCATCGATGAAGTTCTTGCCCTCGCTTCCTGATATCAAAGTGAACCCGAGCCGTTCGGGAGCGATGCCGCTCCATGAGAGTATCTCCCTGGTTTCACCAACGATTTCGCCGCAGCGCTCGCTCCCGTTAAAGTAGTGGCAGTCGCCTTCGACGCAGCCCAGTATCAGCACCCCCTCCAGCTCCTTGGCGAATAGCCTCAGGATATTGGCGACCGTCACCGCGCCCGTGCACCTCACCGGCAGCACGAGGATGTCGGCCCCGTAGGTGAAGCCGTCCTTCGCCGCGTTCTCTATGGACTCGAGCGGGTGCCAGCTGCATGCTATTATGGCGAGCCTCGGTCCCGCGGCAGCCGCCTTCTTCGGCCGGGGCTTCGCACGCGCCGCCTTCCGCGCCCGGGCTTTCGGCTTCGCCGCCGTCTTCTTCTTTGTCTTCGCTCTTGCCATTTGCTATGCGATCGCCTCTATTGCCGAACTCACCTGTCTTCTCGTTGCATACTTGAGCGACAGCGCCCCCGACGGGCACACCGACACGCAGACGCCGCAGCCCGTGCACTGAATGGGCATATGGCGCGCCTGCTTCATGCCGTCCTCCACTTCCTGAAGCTCTATTGCGCCGTGCATGCAGACCTCGAAGCACTTGCCGCAGCCCCTGCACAGCTCCTCGTTCATCTCGGCGACAAAAGCCGACTTCTCGACCCTGCCCGAGCTTATGAGATCGAATGCACGCGAACCCGCGCTGTACCCCTGGACGATTGACTCTGTGATGGTCGATGGCCAGTGAGCGCAGCCCGCGACGTATATGCCTCTCGGTACGAACTCGCCCGGCCTCAGCTTGGGCTGGGGCTCGATTATGAAGCCGTACTCATCGGTCGGCAGCCGCAGCATTCGGGCAAGCTCCTGCGTGGAGGCGGACGGCACGATGGGCACCGCCAGTACGACCATGTCGCACGGAATCGTCGTTTCCATTTCGGATATGGTGTCGAAGACCTCCACCTTGCCCTCGCCCACAGCCGGCGGCCTCTCCAGCGCGTAGCGGATGATCTCGACGCCCATGTCCCGGGCGCGGTCGAGGTCGCCCGCATACTCCGCGAACCCGCGGGAGAGTATGGTGACGCTGGCCGCGGGGTGCTTCTCCTTAAAGAGAATCGTGTTCTTTATCGAAGCCGTGCAGCATATGCGCGAGCAGTATGGCCGCTCGGCGTTGCGGGAGCCCGCGCACTGAATCATCACGATGTTCTCGCCCGGGGGCTCGTCGCCCTCCAGCAGATGCTCAAACTCCATCTGGGTAACGACTCGCTTGTTCTCGCCATAGCCGAATATCCCCTCCGGCGAGAAGACCGCCCCGCCTGTGGCCACGACTATGGCCCCGGCTTCGATCTTCCTGCCGCCCGTGAGCGTGACGTCATAATTTCCGACATGGCCGGTCACAGACTCGGGCTCGACGCCCGTCAGGACCTCAACCAGGTCGCTCTGTATCTCACCCAGCCTGGCCTTCACGAACTCCCCGGCCGGCATGTACGACGGGAACACGGCATGGAGGCTCCTGAGAAGCCCGCCGGCGGCCCTCTCCTTCTCAACGAGGACGACCCGGACGCCCCTGGTCGAAACGGCCTCCGCTGCCGCCATGCCCGCGACGCCGCCCCCTATGACGAGGCACAGGGGCTTTATGCCGGCCTCGATCCTGTCGATCTTGAGGGCCGCGGAGATACTGGCAACAGCCATGCGAACGAGGTTGAGCGCCTTGGAGGTCGCCGCGCCTTTGCCGGCCGCGCGCCCCGCCGTCATGCCGTCCCTGATGTTGGCGAAACCGACGAAGGACGGATGAATGCCGAACTCCGCGAGCGACTCCCTGAATAGCCTGCCGAAGAGGCGCTCGCTGCAACCCGCGATCACGATGCGTTCCAGGCGTCCCTTCCTGATCATCCCGCCCACCGCCGCGAGGCCCGTGCGCGAGCAGGGGTAGGCGATTCTCACGACATCGGCGACGAGGGGATCGCATCGAAGGCCCCTGGCGAGCGCCCCGAGGTCCACCGAGCGCGCGATTTCGCCGCCGCACTCGCAGACCGCGACGCCGACCCTGGCGGCTCCGTTTTCCCCTTTACAGGCCTTACCGGCCATCGGTCTCCCTCTCCAGAACTCGTTTATGTGCCCGTATAGTGATTCTCACAGACGGTGCACCTGAAGATGCTGCGCTTGCCGCCCGCCGTATGCATGCTCCTTCGCCTGAAAACCTTCTCAAGTGTTAACGTCCTCGCCGGACATATGGTCGCGCACGTGCCGCAGCCGATGCAGATACTCGATTCAACGCTGAAGGGCGGCATCACTTCGCTCTCGGGTCCGCGATGTGCGAAGCCGATGGCGCCCACGCCCACGATCTCCTGGCAGGCGCGCACGCACATCCCGCAGAGGAAACAGTCTTCGTCCTCCATGGGGAAGGGGTTCTTCTTGAGGCCGACCTCCCTGGCCGCGTCCTTGATGACGTCAAGGTTCGGGCAGCGCGCCTCCAGCAGCGCCACGACCATCTTCCTCACGCTCCTCAGCTGCTTCGAATCCGTGACGACCTTCATCCCCTCTTCGATGGGCGTAACGCACGAGGCCATGGTGCGCGTGCGTTTCCCCATGGTGACCTCGACTACGCAAACCCGGCACGAGCCCGTCGGGGTAAGCGCTTCGTGATAGCACAGCGTGGGGATCTCGATGCCGTAGTCCCTGGCCACCTCAAGTATGGTCTGCCCCCCGGCGCCCTTGCAGTTCTTGCCGTTAATGACCAGATTCACTCTTTCAGAGGCCATCGCACTTACTCCACGTAGATAGCGTCACCGGCGATCGCGTCGAAACGGCAGACTTCCCAGCACGCCCCGCACTTTATGCACTTGGTCTGGTCGAGGTTGTGAGGTTGCGACCTCGGTCCCGAGATGGCGTGCACCGGACATGCCCGCACGCATCTCTGGCAGCCCGTGCACTTCTCGGGAACCACCCTGTAAACTATCAGCGCCTTGCAGACCTTGGCCGGGCAGCGCTTGTCATATATATGCGCCTTGTACTCGTCCCGGAAATAGTTGAGCGTCGTCAGCACCGGGTTGGGCGCCGTCGAGCCCAGCCCGCAGAGCGACGCTTCCTTTATGGCGGTGGCAAGCTCCTCCAATAGCGCGATATCGCCGCGGCGGCCCTCTCCCTCGCA
>CAZSBE010000061.1:15606-17469 GCA_964604955.1 uncultured bacterium | reverse complement strand
ACGGCAGCCAGATCGCCTTCTTCTCAGACCGGAGCGGGAACGCCGATATCTGGGTCATCCCAGCTACAGGTGGGACCGCCACGCAGATTACTACCGATCCGGCCCATGAGGTCCTCCCTTCCTGGTCGCCGGATGGTAGCCATATTGCTTTCTGCTTGCAGGAAGGCGAGAACGGAGATATCTGGGTCATCCCGGCCACGGGTGGGACCGCCACGCAGATTACTACCGATCCGTCCTTCGATTGGTGGCCTTCCTGGTCACCCGACGGCAGCCAGATCGCCTTCTTCTCAGACCGGAGCGGGAACGCCGATATCTGGGTTATCCCCGCTGCCGGGGGGATCGCCAGCCAGATCACCACCGATCCGGCCCACGATGTCTTCCCCGCCTGGTCACCCGATGGCGGTCAGATAGCCTTCCGCTCGAGCCGGAGCGGGAACGATGATATCTGGCTCGTCCCGGCTGCCGGGGGGTTCGCCAACCAGATCACCACCGACCTGGCCTCGGACCAGGCCCCTTCCTGGTCGCCCGACGGCAACCAGATTGCTTTCTACTCAGACCGGAGCGGAAACGAAGATATCTGGGTCATCTGTGTCGGTGGGCCGAGTGCAACCGAAGTGAGCACCTGGGGGCAGATCAAGGCCACGTTCCGGAAATAGCATTTCAAACACCATTCAGTCGAGAGGGAATGCTCGTCGGCATTCCCGTACCGACTTCAGGACGAATCCTCTCCACCACCGATTCCAAACAAGCTTGGTAGTATCAGAGCACCTAAGAGAAGCGCACTCACTGGCACCACTGGCATCACGATGCACCCGCAGCGCACTCTCCTTGCTGCAGTATCGCCATGTCCTGCAACCACTTCGTGATACGGTTCCAACTCTCACTCACGTGGTGTACCAGTTCCTTCGCATATCAGCCGTCTCGCCTCTTGGCGTCCATGTCCAACTTCCAGACGTATCTCTGCGTCCTGAAGACGACAACTGCAAGAAACAGGACCGCGACGACTAACATCCAGGGCAGCAGCTTCTCTATCCAGGCAGTGCCAAAGAAGATGAACAGGCAGTTTACCACGACAAAAGCTATCCTGACCTCCGTGGGGCCTACGTGGAGATAGGTTATCTTGAATTCCCCGCTGGCGCCAAAGGACAGAAATGAACTGACCATGAAGGAACTTGTGACAAACATCAGGATGTAGATGATTTCCTTGCTGGGAGATTCGAAGAGGAACGAATAGCCGACAAACACCGAGCCAACGAAGACAAAATCAAGAAAATGGTCCATGAAGAAGCCCCACTTGGGTATGCCGGTGTCACGGTATCTCCCGAGGGCCCCGTCGAAGCAGTCAGTGAACCACTGTAGAGCAAGCATCAGCGAGGAAAGCCACAGCCAGTGGAGACTCTCCCGCGCTGCGGCCAGGTAACCGAAGACGATCGCGCCAGCGGACCACGGGATGGTCATCAGGGTCAGATGATAGCCCTCTATCCACCCGGGAAAGCGGTGCACATTGGCATCAATCAGCTTCCGCTCGAGCGGTGCCAGCAGAGTCGTCAACTTGAGCTTCTTATCGCCGGCAAACTTATCGTTTTTCATCTTGCTCCCCGCTGCAGCAACTCGCCATCAGGCCAGATATAATCATACATCCGATTCTCGCACTCGCGCCCTCCAGCACCTATATCGCGGCATGGGGCCCCTGTCAAGCTCACGATTCCGGTCAGGAGCCCTCCTGGCAGGCTGAGAAGATTGAAAGGAGGCAGCAGATGAAGGAGGAGGGGGAGGAGAGTATCGCAGCTCTCTGCCGTCCTGAGGGCATTTCACGGGATTCCTGCCCGCTTTATTAGCCGGCAAGTAAGCGCTCAACCGCAT
>CAZSBE010000061.1:0-15596 GCA_964604955.1 uncultured bacterium | reverse complement strand
GGCCGTTCCAGGTCAGGCGATAGAAGTAAAGCCCGCTCGTGACCGGGCGGCCCTCATGGTCGGTTCCGTCCCACTGGACTCGGGCCGTCCCCGCGCCCTCGTCGCCGGCTGCAATCAGGCGGACAAGGCGCCCTCTCGCATCGTAAATCCCGAGCGCGACGTCCCTGGGTCCGCTGGAGGGCGGAATCACATACGAGATTTCGGTGACGGATGTGAAGGGATTGGGGGCGGCCGGTCCGAGCGCGAGCGAAGCCGGCGCACCGCCGCCGGCGCCTCCGGGGACCCCGGCCTGGGTGCAGACCTCGGTTTCCCAGACCCACTGGTTCATGCCGCCTGTCATGTCGAATACGCTGGAGAAACCGGCGGCGTCTAAGAAATTCGCGGCGGAGTTGCTTCTGTTGCCGCTCCTGCAGACGATGACGATGTCTTCCTGTGCCGGGAGCTCGGCGTAGTGCATCTGGAAGTAGCCCGAGTTCCAGGGCATGTTTATGGCTCCCGGTATGTGCCCCGGAGGGCTGTATGTGGAGTCGCAGAACTCGGACTCCTCGCGCACGTCCACGATGACGCCGCTCGTGCTCGTATCGGCCCAGGCCTTGACCTGGGCCGGAGTAAGGTCCGTATGCGAATAAGCCGACCCGCCCGCAAAAGCAAGAATCAAAACGGCAATCGTTATCACTCTCATCGATGTCCACCTCGCGCCGCTAATGGTAATCAGTTTGCTTACTCTCTAGTATACAAGATTGCGCCCGGTAGCGCAATCAGGAGACTACCTGAGCAGGACGACCTTCTTCAGACTCAACGCGCCGCCGGAAGAGAGGCTGCAGAAGTAAACGCCCGGGGCCGCGTAACGGCCGGCACCGTCCCTTCCGTCCCACTCGAAGGTGTGAATGCCCGCCCCGAGACTCCCTCCCGCCAGCGTCCTGATAAGGCGGCCGCGTATGTCATGAATGCTGAGACTGACGTCTTCGGCGCGCGGCAGGGTGAATGCAACGGCCGTCGAGGAGGTAAAAGGATTCGGGGTCGCGCTGAGCGAGACCCTTGCCGCCGTTCTGTCCCCGTCGTCTGTAACCCGGGCCGCTTCATTGAGGAGGTAGTCCACCGTGTTCTCGAGCATGTTCCTGGCCACGCTGCGGTCCGTCACGGCTGAATAGGCGAACGCGTAGAAGACCACATTCGGGCTTCCGCCGCTGTCGTAAGTCAGTATTCCCGCGTCGGCCGGATAATCGGATGTCCCGTAGACGAGCGACGCTCCGCCGGCCGGAGTGGTCGCGTCCAGGTCGCCATACCAGGTGTATGTTATGCCGATCGTGGCCGGCAGCGAATTGGGATGCGTGGCAAGCGGATGATCGTCCATGCCCGTGGCCAGGACGAGCGACCCGACATCGTCGCCGTTCCAGTCACTCACGTGAAGCACCGAGTCCGCGAAGTTGGGATAGCCGGGGCTGCTCGCCGCGTCATATGCGAGCTCCCCTCCCTCGATGAGAAGCGGCCCGCCCGCGGTGGCGTAGTCTATGAGCGCCCTGCGGTATGAAGACGAGCTGACCGGCGAGGTATCGTCACCCGATGACCATATGATAAAATCGTAAGACGGCCAGGTCACCGGGTCGGTCTCCCCGGCGGTCTCAAGCTCGGCGCCGTAGCCCAGCGTTTCGAGGTCGGCGGCGATCTCTGTCGCAGAGGCCCTGAATACGGGCACGGCCAAGGCCGCATCCCTGTCGGGGGACTTCGACAGCGCCACCTTCCCCGAGTAATCGTCGATCACGAGTATACTGCCCGCGGTGGGGTCGAGCACGAAGTCGAAGGTGGTGTCCCGGTGGACATCGGCCAGTACGGTCTCGGGCTTGTAGCCGGTCGCGCGAGCCGTGACGTCATAAACCCCCTCGGCGACTTCAAGCGCGTAGGACCCGTCGGCCGGGTCAGTGGTCGTCGAGTCTCCGAGCTCCCCGCCCGAGTGATACCGGGCCTCGACTGTCGCCGGGAGCCCGGCCTTCTCGCCTGAGGTCACTGTGCCCGTAATCTCCACCCTCCGGGCCGGCGCGAGCTCGACATCCAGCACCGTGGCCGAGTCGGGAACCACCTCGACCCCGGCGAACTGCTTCGAGATATAGTCCGGCGCCGAGAAGGTGACCGTGTAGGTTCCGGGTTCCAGAATGCGGTGGTAATCGCCAAGGTCGGGATCGGTCCCGTCGTCCCAGGCTATCCCCTCGACGGTGACGGTTGCCGCAAGCGGCGCGCCGGTCACCGAGTCGGTCACCACGCCCCTCACGCCCAGCAGGCACCACTCCAGGTAAGCCACCATGGACGTGTCGTTATCGGCCCAGTACTGGGGGAGCTGGGACGCCGGGGGCCACTTGTTCTGGCCCAGCTCTATGGTGACTTCCATGTTCCGGGCGTAGTCGTAGTTCCAGTCCTGCATGCCGCCGAAGACCTGGTACCAGTCGTAGCCGTTGGTGATGCCGTAGTCGAAGGACGAGGAGTTCCACATGGGCGGGTTGTGATACGAATAGGCCAGGGACATTGCTATATAGAGACTGTCGTCGGGAGCCCGTTGCGAGCGGTTGTCGTGGGGGTAATTGACCACGAGCGCGCCGCCGTGGAAGTTGGCCGAGAGGTCGAAGGACATCGAGTCGGAGAATATCATGACGGCCGCGACCTCCGGTTCCCTGCCGTCCGGTGTGTTATCGGGGTCGTTGACCAGGTCCGGAAAGCTCCGGTTGAGGTCGACCCCATTGGCATTGTAGCGGCTGCCGGCTTCATTGCCGTCGGGGTTCATCATCGGCATAACCCATATCTCGACTTCATCCACGAGCCGTTCAAGCCAGGGCTCGGGTGATACCGAGTCGTAATTGTCCGTAAGCCAGTCGATGAACTTGAGGCAGTTCTCTACCCCGACGACCTCGTCGCCGTGCATGGTCGAGATGTACTTGAACTCGGGCTCATTCTCCTCCAGGTCCGGATTGTCGCTTATCTTGAGAAACCAGAGGTCCCGGTTCTGGACTGTCTTGCCGATGGAGACCAGCCGCGTGATGCCGGGGTGGTCGGCCGCGACGCCCTGAAGGTAGGCCGTCAGCCCGGTGTAATCGTGATACTCTTCCGCGGCCGTTGCGGCATCGGGCTCCCTCAGGGACCGCCACATTCTCAGCGCGTCGTTGGGTATGCGCCGCACCTCATAGCCCATGCTCCTTATGAGGCTCTCATCGGCCTCATTTACATAGGCCCGCACGTATGCCGGGCCCGCATCGTCGATGTCGATCCCCAGCCGGGCCAGGTCATAGACCTGGGAGTGCTCGGTGATGGTTATCTCAACCGGGAAGCGGTCGGAAAAGGGCACGACATCCTCTGCCGGGGGCGCCGCGAAAGCGCCCGTAGAGACGGCGGCAACGAGGCCAAGTGATATGACGAACGCCGCTCTTGCTGCATTATACAAGGGTCCCTCCATGGCTGACGTTACATACGTGGGCACCCGGCGGACGCCTCGTCTTCGGTCCGGCGACCGGCAGGTCTTTTTCATTCTACCACATGAGGCGGGTTAAATCCAGCGCGGGCGGAATGCTCGAGACTGCCGCCCGGAGTACTTGAGGCCGCCCCGGCGCGGCCCCGTTACACTTTTATGAGCTGGTACTTGCTCGTGCCCAGCCGCATCTTCTCCGCGTACCTGATCTGCACGGTCCAGTCCACGTCCGGGTTGACGTCGCGCAGTTTGTCCACGCCGGCGCGGTGCTTCTTGACGGCTGTGCCCTTTATGCCTTCCTGCTTGTTTATGAGGTCGGCCGACGCCCGGTCTATGGCGACCGGGTCTCTGGATATGAGTATCCCCACGTCCGGGACTATGCTGGCGTCGGCGAAATGGTAGCAGTCGCACTGGGGCGAGACGTCCATGATGAAGTTGACGTAGGCCACCTTGCGCTTCTTGGTCTTCAGGACGCCGGCCGCGTATTCTACTATGCGTTCCTGCACGACGCGGGAGTCCGACTCCCAGTTGATCTTGATGGCGCTCACCGGGCAGACGGCTATGCACTCGGCGCAGCCCACGCAGACGTCATGATCGATGTCGGCCCTCTTGCCCTTCATCTTGATGGCCTTGACCTGACACCAGGTCATGCACTTACCGCAGCCGATGCAGGCTTCCGACACTCTGGGGCGGAGGTCGGCGTGCATGGCCATCTTGCCGGCGCGGCTGCCGCAGCCCATGCCTACGTTCTTCAAAGCCCCGCCAATGCCTGTAAGCTCATGGCCCTTGACGTGGGTGAGCACCAGCATGGCGTCGGCCCGGGCGATGTCGCTCGCGATCTTGACCTCATCGAAAACCTTCCCCCTGATGGGCACGGCCTGGTAATTGCCGCCCTTGAGGCCGTCGGCTATGACGATGGGCACTCCCATGGAAGCATGGGAAAAACCGTTCTCCACGGCGGTCTTGATGTGGTCGGGTGAATTCGTGCGCGAACCCACGTAGAGCGTATTGGTGTCTGTAAGAAACGGGATGCAGCCCGTGGACTTGAACTCGTCCAGCGCGACGCGGACGTAGATGGGGCGTATGTAGTTAGTGTTGCCGCGTTCGCCGAAGTGCATCTTCACCGCGAGAAGCTCCTTCTCGCCCGCTATCGAGAGTATGCCCGCCCTCTTCATGCCCCTGACGTAGCGCTCCATGACCGTGTCCTTAATGTCTGCGCGCATATCAATGAAGTAGACTTTCGAAGCCACCCTTGACCTCCCTCACTATGCTCTTTTGCTGTTCGCTTTCCTCAGTATCTCCTCGGCATGGTTGAGGGCCGAACCCGAGGGTTTCCGGCCGTCAATCATCCTCGCGACCTCCTCTATCCGCTCTTTCCCCTCCACCACGAGGACCGAGGCCGTGGTCCTCCCCTCGCCCGTGTCCTTCTGAACCTTTAGATGCAGGTTCCCGGCAACAGCTATCTGCGGAAGATGAGTTATGCATATCACCTGGCGGCTGTCGGCCACCTGGCGGAGTTTCGCGGCGACCGTATCGGCGGTCCCCCCGCCTATGCCGGCGTCGATCTCGTCGAATACGAGCGTGCCCACCTCGTCCACGCCGGCCAGTATGCTCTTGAGCGCGAGCATGACGCGCGAGATCTCGCCGCCCGAGGCGATGCGCCTCAGGGGGAGCAGGTTCTCCCCGGGGTTGGTGCGCACGAAGAACTCGACCTGGTCCATGCCGCTCTCGCCCACGAGCACGGCCTCGCCGCCGGAGGTCCTTACCTCCTCTCCATCGTCGGCCTCCTCGAACACCACCCTGAAGGCGCCGCCTTCTATGCCGAGCGAACGTATTTCAGCCTGGACGAGCTTCTCGAACTTCCCGGAGGCCTTCTTTCGCCTGGCCGAGAGATCCAGCGCCTCTTCGGCAAGGCTGTGGCCTTTCCTGTCCCGCTCGGCGCGGAGTTCGGCGAGGAGAGCCTCCATCTCCTCCCGGTTATCCAGGCTGCTGCGGAGCCGCACGAGCCGCTCCAGGAGTTCGGGGACGGTCTCGCCGTACTTGCGCTTGGCCCTCTCGATCTGCGCCAGGCGGTCCCGCATGGCTTCGAGGTCGGCGCCCTCGAGGTCTATTCGCGAGACCTGCGACCTGAGTTCTTCGGCAACCTCTTTGACGGCGACTTCGGCGCCGTCCAGGGTCTCGAGCAGTGGCCCCAGGCCCGGATTGAAGGAGACGAGCCTCTCGAGCGCGTGTCGCGCACGGGCCAGGAGCTGCATGGCCGACTCGTCGCCGTCGTAGGTTAGCTCTATGGCCTCGCTCCCGAGTTCGATTATCTTCTCGGCATGCTCCAGCATGCGCAGCCGGCTTTCTATCTTCTCATCCTCGCCCTCGACCAGATTGAGCCCGGCGAGCTCATCGATCTCGAAACTCGTGAGGTCGCGCCTGGACTCGGCCTGCCGGATATCGTCCTCGAGGTCTCTCACCTTTTTGCCCAGGTCCATATACTCGCGCCTCAGCGCGTCCAGGGCCTCCCGCCGCCCCGCGAGCTCCGCAAAGGCGTCCAGGAAATCGACATGCCGCTCGGCCCTGAGCAGCAGCTGGTGCTCGTGCTGGCCGTGGAAATCGACGAGCATGTCTCCGATTGCCCTCAGGGTCTTGACCGTCACCGCCTCGCCGTCGAGGCGGCAGCGGGACCTCCCGCCCCGGCTGAGTTCGCGCGTCAGCGTGAATCCGGACGCGGCGTCGTGCTTGATGATGCCCGCCCGGAGGAGCCTTTTGCCCACGGCGCCGAGTTCGGAGAGGTCGAAAGAGGCCTCGACCCTGCAGGAGTCCGCGCGCTTCCCGATTATGTCGTCGGACACGCGGTCGCCGAGAACGAAGCCCAGGGTACCGAGAATGATGGATTTGCCGGCGCCCGTCTCGCCCGTGAGTATGTTGAGGCCTGGGCTGAGATCGATACTCACGTCATCGATTATGGCGTAGCCATGTGCGGTCAGTTGGCGGAGCATATTATGACTTGCGTCGGGTGTCACCCCATTTGAGCTTCTGCTTGAGCACTTCATAGAAGGACCGGTAACCGGAGACCACAAGTCTCGTCTTGCGCCCGGACCTCGTAAACTTGATCTTGTCTTTGGACAGGAGGTCGAATCCGATCTGCCCGTCGCCGGTGAGTTTGATCTCGGGCTCGCCGTGCACCGAATCCCCGCTCCAGAGCTCTACTGTGAGGGTCTGCTCGGGGGCCAGTATCATCGGCCGCACGGCCAGCGTGTGCGGGCAGATGGGCGTCGCCATGATGGCCTCCATCATCGGGTTCACGATGGGCCCCCCGGCGGATAGCGAGTAGGCCGTCGACCCCGTCGGCGTGGATACGATGAGCCCATCGGCGATATATACCGCCAGATAGTGCTCGTCGGCCCACATGGTGAGCTCGACCACACGGGAAAGCGCGCCTTTGTTGATCACAATGTCATTGAGGGCCGTGAAAGTCTCCACGGGCTTCCCCTCCCGTATTACCTCTGCCTGGATGTTCATGCGGTCTTCATAGTGGTAATCGCCCCTGATCACCGCGTCGAGAGCCTCCTCGATCTCATCGACACCTATCTCGGTCAGGAAGCCGAGGCTTCCCACGTTGACCCCCAGTATCGGGGTAAGCCTGTCGCCCACGCCCCTGGCCGCCGTAAGCAGCGTTCCGTCCCCGCCAAGGGCGATCACCAGGTCTGCGCCCTCGCCGATATCATCGAGCGAGCGCATCTCGCAGTCGGGGACAATGCCTTCCAGCTCATCCCATGCGATGACGTCTATTCCCCTCTCCTCGAGCCGCGTGAAGAGACTGCCGAGGATGTCCCTTACCGCGGGTTTCCTGGGATTGGCAACTACTCCGACTACCTTGATCATTTCTCTCCCCCGCCCGCCGCCCGGGCGCCCTTGACTTTCTTCGCCGAACCGGAGAGAGCCCGGCCGACCGCTGCGGCAATGCCCTCCGCCGTCAGGCCGAGGTTCTTAAGGAGCACGCCTCTGGGGGCGTGCTCGACGAACTCATCCGGAATCCCTATCATCTTCTGCGGAACCGAAACGGCGGCCTCTTCCAGGCACAGTGCCACAGCGCTTCCGAAGCCGCCCTTCACGCTATTCTCCTCGACCGTGACCACGAGTTCAACGGATTTCGCCAGCCCGGTTATCAGCGCGGCGTCCAGGGGCTTTACGAACCTTGCGTTCAGGACCGCGGCGTGTATGCCTTTCTCCTCCAGCAGGCGCGCCGCCCCCAGGGCCGGCATGACCATCGAGCCCACCGCTATCAGCGCGACGTCCTTCCCCTCGGCCAGCATCTCGCCCTTTCCGATCTCAAGCGACCGCAGGGCGCCGTTCTCGGGCACTCCGTAACCGTAATCCCTGGGATATCTGACGGCGATGGGGCCGCGATCATACTCGACCGCGGAATAGAGCATGTGCCTGAGCTCGTTTTCGTCCTTGGGCGCCATTACGACCAGGCCCGGTATCATCTGAAGATACGTGAGGTCCAGCGTCCCGTGATGCGTCGGCCCGTCCTCGCCCACCACACCGCCCCGGTCGATGGCGAAAGCAACATTGAGTTTCTGGAGCGCCACGTCGTGCACTATCTGGTCGATGGCCCGCTGCAGGAAAGTCGAGTAGATGGCGACCACCGGCTTCATTCCGCCCCGTGCCAGGCCGGCCGAGAAAGTCACGGCGTGCTGCTCGGCTATGCCCACATCGTAGAATCTCTCCGGGATTTTCTCCTTGAAGCGCGTGAGCCCGGTCCCGTCGGGCATGGCTGCCGTGACGGCCACCACGTCCTTACGCTTCAGCGCTATCTCCACCATGGTGTCCCCGAAGACCTGTGTAAACGAGGGCGCTCCCGACTTCTTCTCGAGAAGCCCCGTCTTCTTATCGAAAGACCCGATGCCGTGGAACCTGCAGGCGTCGCGTTCGGCGTGGGCGTAGCCCTTGCCCTTGGTCGTGACGACGTGCACGAGCTGAGGGCCCTTGAAGTCCTTGATGTCGTTTATCAGGTCTATGAGTTTGCTCACATTGTGGCCGTCGACCGGCCCGTAATACCTGAAGCCGAGCTCCTCGAACAGAATCCCGGGAACGACCAGGTTCTTGAGGCTCTCCTTTATGCGCCGGGCGACATGCCGTGCTCTCCCTCCCACGGTTGGGACCTTGCCCATCAGCTCCCAGACGTCGGCTTCGAATCTCCTGTAGACCGGCGCCGAGATGAGCCGCGTGAGGTAGGTGGACATGGCGCCCACGTTCTTGGAGATAGACATCCTGTTGTCATTTAGGACCACGATGAGGTCTTTCTTGAGATGCCCGGCCTGGTTCAGGCCCTCATAGGCCATGCCGCCGGTCAGCGCTCCGTCGCCTATGACGGCGACCACGCGATAGTCCTCATTCCTGTGGTCCCGCGCGCAGGCGATGCCCAGGGCCGCCGAGATGGACGTGCTCGAATGCCCTGTCCCGAAGGCGTCGTGCTCGCTCTCCGTGACCTTTGGAAACCCGCTGAGCCCGCCCCTCCTGCGGAGCGTGTCGAACCTGTCCCTGCGGCCCGTGAGAAGCTTGTGCGCGTAAGCCTGGTGGCCAACGTCCCAGATGATCCTGTCGCGCGGCGAATCGAGGCAATAGTGAAGGGCGATGGTCAGCTCGACGGCGCCCAGGCTGGGGGCCAGGTGGCCGCCCGTCTGCGAGACCACCGAGATGATCTTCTCTCTTATGTCCTCGGCCAGTGTCTCGAGTTCGCCGATATCGAGGCCCTTGAGATCTCCCGGCCCGCTTACCCGCTCCAGGACTGACGTGTCTCATCCCTCCTCACAGGACCCGCGCAAGTTGCGATTCCCGCCGGGGGCCTGCCGCCCGGCTAGGAGCTCCGCTCTGCGACGAAGTCGGCGAGCGCCATGAGCGGCGCAAAGCTCTCGCCAAGACCTTCTATGGAGGCCCTCGCCTCCCCGACCAGCCCGGCCGCGACGGCCCTGGACCTGTCGAGGCCGAACACCTTCGGATAAGTGGCCTTGCCCTTGGCGCGGTCCAGGCCCTTGCCGCTCTTGAGGTCGCCGAAGGAGCCCTCTTCGTCGAGTATATCGTCCGTTATCTGGAAAGCCAGGCCGAGCTTCCGGCCGTATATCGTAAGCCTGTCGATGAGCGCTCCATCCGCGCCGGCGACGATGGCGCCCGAGCGGACGGCGCCGGCGATCAGCCTGCCTGTCTTCCGGCTGTGTATGTACTCCATCGTGCCCTCGTCGACGTCCCTGTTCTCACACTCCATGTCGAGCATCTGGCCGGCGACCATGCCGTCGCTTCCGATGGCCTTCGTCAGGTCGACCGCGACCGCAAGCGCCGTCTCGGGCCCCAGCAGCCGCCCCCCTTCATCCGCGATGACCTCCAGGGCGAAGGTGAGCAGCGCGTCCCCGGCCAGCACCGCGACTGCCTCTCCGAAGACCTTGTGGCTGGTGGGCTTGCCCCGCCTCATGTCGTCGTCGTCCATGCACGGCAGGTCGTCGTGGATGAGCGAATACGTGTGTATGAGCTCGATGGCGCAGGCGACGGGCATCGCCTGCCCGGAACTCCCGCCGCAGGCCTCCGCGCTCGCCAGGCAGAACACCGGGCGGATGCGCTTGCCGCCCGAGAAGACGCTGTAGCGCATGGCCCTGTGCAGGGCCTCCGGGCGCACGTTCTCCGGCGGAAGGTATGTGTCAAGAGCCGCATCGACCTTCTCCCTCATGGCGCTCACGTAGCTCGCCAGGTCAAAACCGGTCGTACCGCCCATGTTATATCCGCCTACTCCTCTTCGGGTTCCTCAAGAGGCTGGAGTTCGAAGTCGCCTTCGCCAGTTTTCATGAGCTTGTTGACTTTCTTCTGCGCGCCCTCAAGCTTCTCGTGGCACGCCCTTGCGAGCTTAACAGCTTCCTCGAACCTTTTCAACGACTCCTCAAGGGGGAGGTCGCCCTTCTCGAGTTCGCCGACGATCTGTTCAATCTTCTTCATCGAGTCTTCGAAGCTCAGTTCCTTCATATGCATTGACCTCTTCTACGTTCTCAACCCTCAGGAGCGCGCCGCCCTTCGAAAGGACCAGGCGCAACTCCTCACCCGCTTCTATCTGCATGTACGTCTTGACGACTTCGCCCGTGTCATCGCGCATCACGACCGAGTAGCCGCGCCCCAGCGTGGAAAGCGGGCTCAGGGTCTCGACCCTGCCTGCCAGCGTCGCAAGCCGGCTCCTTTCGCCTTCCACGCGCGCCCGGGCGAAGCGCTCGAGCCGGCCGACAGTCTCGATCAGCCCCCTCGACTCGGTCTCCAGCCGCGCTGCAATCACGCGCTCGACGCGCGCCGCGGCCTCGGAGAGGTCTTTGATCTGCGCGTTGAGCCTGTCGCTGATGGCCCTGAGGCCGTAGCGCGTCCTCAGGCCCTCTATGAAACGCCTGTGCCTGTCTATCATGCCGGTAACGGCGCGCGTCGCCTGCCTCACCGAGAGACCCAGCTGCGTCCTGGCCTCGACGTAATCGGCCAGTATCAGCGTGGGCGCCGCCGTCGGAGTGGGGACGCGCACGTCGGCGACGAAATCGGATATCGTGAAGTCGGTTTCGTGCCCCACCGCTGAGACCACGGGTATGCCGGAGGCGCTGATGGCGCGCGCGACGACCTCTTCATTGAAGGCCCAGAGGTCCTCGATGGAGCCCCCTCCCCTGCCTACGATCATGACGTCGATCCCGCCGTAGGCGTTGAAGTCGGATATGGCGCGCGCTATCTCGTCCTTCGCCTCGTCTCCCTGCACCCTCACCGGATAGAGCACCAGGTCGACGGCCGGGTAGATCTTCCGGGCCGTCCTGATGATATCCCTCACCGCGGCGCCGGTCGGAGAGGTCACTATGCCGACGCGCTGGGGGAAAGCGGGAAGCGGGCGCTTGCGCCCCGGGTCGAAGAGGCCCTCTTTCTCGAGGCGCCTCTTGAGTTCGTTGAACGCCAGCTGCAGGTCGCCCTTGCCCGCGTCGATGAGGTCGCGCACGATTATCTGGTAGGTGCCGTACCTGTCGTAAACGGTAAGCTGCCCGCGCGCATAGACCTTCATGCCGTCTTCGGGCTCGAAGTCTATCCTGGCTGCGCTGCTCCTGAACATCACGCACCGGATCTGGGTCGCCTCGTCCTTTAAGGTGAAATAGATATGGCCTGACGAGTGCACCTTGGCGTTTGAGACTTCACCGACGATGTACACCTGCCCGAAGGAGGACTCAATGAGTTCCTTGATTCTCCCGGTGATCTCGCTGATGGTGAGAGCGGTCTCACCGTCGGGGAGGTCTGCAGGCGAGCGCATCAATCACCCTTCGAAGCGATGAGAGTGTTCTTTATCACCATGGCCACAGTGAGCGGCCCCACTCCGCCGGGTACGGGCGTCAGGTAGGACGCCTTTTCTTCGAGCTCGGCAAAGCAGGCGTCGCCCACGAGCCGGTAGCCTTTTTTCGCTGTGCCGTCCTCCACCCGGTTCACGCCGACGTCGACTACGACGCAGCCGTCCTTCACCATGTCGCCCTTAAGATAGGCCGGGCTTCCCATGGCCGTGACGACCATGTCCGCCGAACGCGTGAAGGCGGATATGTCCTTTGTCCCGGAATGGCAGACCGTGACCGTGCAGTTGCGCCCCCTGGCCTTCTGCATGAGAAGCGCTGCGAGGGGCTTGCCGACGATGCGGCTTCTTCCGATGACGGCCACGTCCATGCCCTCGATGTCGACCTTGTAGCGGTCGAGCATCTCGAGAATGCCCGCCGGGGTGCAGGGTATGATGTACGGTGTTCCGAGCAGGAGCTTCCCTATGTTCTCCGGAGTTATGCCGTCCACGTCCTTGCGGGGCGAGACCCGCGCGATGACGGCATCCGTGTCAATATGCCCGGGTAGCGGCAGCTGGACCAGTATGCCATGGACGGCGGGATTCCCATTGAGGTCATCGATTACCGAAAGGAGCCTGTCCTCGCTCGTTGAGGCCGGCAGGGCCACCGTGTCAGACCCGATCCCCACGCGGTCGCAGGCCTTTCCCTTGGAGCCCACGTAAACCGTCGACGCCGGGTCGTCGCCGACGAAAACGACCGAGAGGTGCGGGTTGATTCCCTTTGCCTTCAGGCCGGCGACCTCCTCGGCTATCTCCTTCTCTATCTCCTTCGCCAGTGCTTTCCCCTTGAGCAGCGTCGCCGGCATCAGTTCCCTCCGTGGTCGATGCTGCGGTGGATTCGCTCTACGCCTAAGGCCCTGCCCGTCGCCGTATCAATCGAAATCACTACCGCCGAGATCTTTATGTCCTCCTTCCCCACCTCGAAGCGGTTCGGGACCTCGGTGAGGAACCTCCTGATTATCGCCTGCTTGTCGATGCCGATCACGGAGTCATGCGGGCCCGTCATGCCCACGTCCGTGATGTAGGCCGTCCCGCCCGGCAGCACGCGCTCGTCCGATGTCTGAACGTGCGTGTGGGTGCCGACCACGGCGCTCACGCGCCCGTCCAGATGCCAGCCCATCGCCACCTTCTCGCTCGTGGCCTCGGCATGCATGTCCACGATGATCATCTTCTCGCCGATCTTCTTGAGGGCGTCGTCCGCGCCGCGGAAGGGGCAGTCGATGGGACGCATGAACACCCTGCCCTGCAGGTTCACCACGGCGACCCTGTGGCCGCCCGGGGCTTCGAAGGAGGCCCAGCCACGGCCGGGAAGGCCCGGCGGGTAGTTGTAGGGCCTGAGGACGTTGGTGAAGGAGTCGAGGTCCTCGGCGACCTGCCGCCTGTCCCAGATGTGATTGCCCGAAGTCAGAACGTCGACTCCGAGTTCGGTGAGCTCGTCCACTATCTTGCCGGTGACGCCGAAGCCTCCCGCCGAATTCTCGCAATTCGCCACGGTGAAACCGATGCCGTACTCGCCCTTTATACCGGGAAGGAGGTCGGTGACGGCTCTCCTCCCGGGCCGGCCGATCAAGTCTCCTATGAACAGGACCCTAAGTATCCCGTTACTTGGCATACTCCACTGCTCTCGTTTCCCTTATGACGACAACCTTGACCTGTCCGGGATACTCGAGCTCGCTCTCCACCTTCCTCGCGATGTCCCCGGCCAGCTCCTCGGCCTTCTCATCATTCACTTCCTTGTGCTCGACCATGATGCGTATCTCACGGCCGGCCTGGATAGCGTAAGCCTTGGTCACGCCCCTGAAGCCGTCGGCGATCTTCTCGAGCTTCTCGAGCCGCTTGACGTATGTCTCCAGGGTCTCGCGTCTCGCCCCCGGCCTCGCGCTCGAAAGCGCATCGGCGGCCTGCACCAGCACCGAGATGGGCGACTCTGTAACCGTATCGCTGTGATGGCTGGATATGGCGTGGAGTACCGCCGGGTTCTCGCCATAGCGCTGGGCGAGTTCGTTTCCTATCTGGGCGTGGGTGCCCTCGGCTTCGTGGTCCACCGCCTTGCCTATGTCGTGAAGCAGGCCGGCCCGCTTGGCCAGCGACGGGTCGAAACCGAGCTGAGAGGCCATGGTCCCGGTAAGGAACGCCACCTCTTTGGCGTGCTGCAGCACGTTCTGGCCGTAACTCGTGCGGTACTTGAGCCGGCCCAGGAGTTTGATCAGCTCGGGATGCAGTCCGTGGACGCCGACGTCCAGCGAGACCTGCTCGCCGGCCTCGCGGATTTTCTCCTCCATCTCCGTCTGGGCCTTGGCCACTATCTCCTCGATGCGCGCCGGGTGTATCCTGCCGTCGGCAACGAGCCGCTCGAGCGAGACCCTCGCGATCTCGCGGCGTATGGGGTCGAAACCGGAGAGAATAACGGCCTCGGGGGTATCGTCGATGATTACGTCTATGCCCGTTGCCATCTCGAACGCCCTGATGTTCCTGCCTTCCCGCCCGATTATGCGGCCCTTCATCTCCTCATTGGGAAGGTCCACGACAGAGACGGTGGACTCGACAACATGGTCGGCCGCGCACCTCTGTATGGCCAGCGTCAGGATTTCCTTGGCCTCCCGGTCGCCGGTGCGCTCTGCGTCTTCCTTGATCTGGCGGATGCGCTGCGCCGCGGCGGACCTGGCCTCCGCCTCGAGATTGTTCATGAGGACCTGCCTGGCCTCGTCCGCGGTCATGCCGGCTATGCGCTCGAGCCGCTTGTTTTCCTCCTCCAAGAGGACCATTATCTGCCGGTCCTTCTCTGTGTATTCCCTTTCCCTGTTGTTGACGTCCCGCTCGCGGCGCCTGAGGTCGCTGTCCTTCTTATCGAGAATATCGACCTTCCTGTTCAGGTTGGCCTCGCGCTCGCCGAAGCGCTTCTCCAGCCTTGCAAGCTCGGCCTTTCTGGCCTGGGTCTCCCTGTCGAAGCTCTCCTTGGCCTTGTACCACTGGTCCTTGGCCTCGAGGACGGCCTCGCGCTTGTGCGTCTCGGCCTCCTTCTTGGCCTCGGTAATCATCTTTTCCGCGAGTTTTTCGGTACTCATGAGCTTGCTCTCGCTGGTCCTCCTGTGCGCATACCAGCCGAGCAAGAAAATGAGGACCCCCACCACCAGCGAAGTGATAGGATGTTGCAGAAGTTCCACTGCTGAGTTTTGAGCGATCATATATAGCCACCTCCCACCTGTTGTCCGCGCTTGAGCTAACTGTTCACTTAACGAGTGGGATAATGCCGTGGCTTGAAGGGGAGTAATACAGTTCAGATGGCCCGCAGCACCTCAGAAGGATAAATCTAGATAAGTCAAGGGGTTATCTCCTCCAACTTCTCCTTCATCCTCGAGGTAGCTGCTTCGATCCCAGACAAGATGCGATTTTTCTCATCTCTCTCTTTGAAAAGCTCTTCAGCAATATTGAGAGCGCCCAGAATGGCGATCCTAGAGAGCGAACCCAGTGGCGTGCCCTTGGCAACGTCTTTCATCTTGGCATCCACATACCTGGCGATCTCAGCCACGTATGCGGGGTCGGAATCACCACTTATCCGGTATTCCTGCCCGTATATCTCGACCTTGGTGCTGCCCTTATCGTCGGGCACCCAGGTTCCCTCCTCGCTGAGAGTCAATGCAAATCAGCCGAACTGTATAATCCGCCCCAGCCACATCCCCAGATATTGTTACTGCAAACTGTCAACTTTTGCAAGCATAGAAACGACTTTTGACTTCAGCATTCTGTAATTCCTCTCGTAGGCCCTGTTTCTGGCCT
>CAZSBE010000060.1:9151-17856 GCA_964604955.1 uncultured bacterium | reverse complement strand
GCTTTGCCTCGGTTGCCAGCGCTACTATTACAATTACTAGCGCTGAGATCATATTGATCGGCGACGAGGAGGGCACCGGTGCCCGCGGTGAAGGTATGGTCAGTATCGGGGACACAATCGAGGTAATCGTGAATGTCACCGATCCTGACAGCGTACTGGCTGTTGTCGCCGATATGAGAAAGTACGGCGGCGGCGAAGCCGAGACGCTGCATACCTACCAGGGACGGCTGAGTTATATCTCTGGTGCCGCATGGGTGCCGAGTTGCAGTATCACGGGTACTGGTGACATAGGCCAGCTCGCCGTGTACTTCCCGGATTCGGACCTCGTCCAGACAGAGCACTGGACGGTCTGCCTGCTGCCCAACTCGTCTGCGTCCGCCAGCGCCCCGGCCATCAACAACGGGTGCAGCGCATTCACGGGCAACATGAGCACGCCGGTGATCGTCGATACCTCCTTGATCCTGACCGAGAGCTGGAGCGCGCGCTGGGTGGCCGGCCCGCCGGACAGTTTTGTGGTTATTGGTTCGCTCACAGGTGCTCTGCCCGATACGGCTATTGACGGCACGGCCTATGCCGCCGTCAACGGCGGGGGCGATACGCTCTTCACCTTCACGCTGAACGTGACGGGCGGTACGCCCTGCGGTGGGTCCTGGCCGGCCAACTGCGACGGTTTCACCTGGACCACGAGTGGCGCCTACAACACCTGGGAGGTCACGGGTAACGTCACCGGAGCCCTCAACGATTACGCCTTCACCGACCAGCTTTACTACGGCGTGACGGGCACTACCGATACCCTGTTCTCCTTCCTGGTCGAGAACATGTCAGATGACATCTGCTGTAATGTCCTCTGCGTGGACTGCGACCACTTCGAGTTCGAGACCTGGCAGTATATTCCCGCAGACTCGACTTACAGGGATACGCTCATCGTGCAGGACGGCGGCCAGTGGTGGATTGACAATACGCCGTGCGATTACATCGGCCACACCGATCCTTCGGCGCTGATCACCGCCTGGAACGTCCTCTGGCCCGACTCAGGGTTCCCGTATGACGTGGATACCATGAGCACGACGGTTCCCGAGGATGAGGGCGGCAACCCTGTAGACTACGATACTCACCATACGACCTACGCCCAGCTCGTCGATCCGGGCGGCACGGGCGCCGAGTTCATCGAGGGTGAGGATTACTTCTTCAGGTTCATGACCGACAGTTCCGGTGTGGGCGCGCTCTGGGGCGGCCTGGACAACATCCTGAACCCGACCTCGCTATTCGGGTTCGCGCCGGATACGGCCTACGCCTATTTGGACCTCCGGAGACTGGCGCACACGAACGGTAACGACGATATACCGGACTTCTATTTCGACGCCCACTGGTTCGGCGATATGTACAGCGACACGAGCCTGGCCAACGTGGACTCGCTCGGCTGGTACATCGTGACCACCGAGGGCGCGATACCGTTCTTCTATGACAACGTTGACTGCCCTACCGAGTACAACGGCGTAAGCGGCGTGTGGCAGGTCAACTTCCCGGTCCTGCCCGGATCCACCGATGTCGAGGCAGGCGAGCAGATGGCCATGAAGTGGGTGTCCGACTCGGGTGATACGACTTACTTCAGCACGTTCACCCACACGCTGGCCGCCATCGACAACCAGATTCCGGATTACATGCTCGCCGGATCCAGCGACAGCGTGACGGTTGACGACATCACCTTCGTCGCCGACATGACGCTCGCGGGCAACGCCGATGTGCTGAACCCGGTCAGTGTGGACAACCCGATTCCGGACTGGATGCAGTGCAGAATCGACCTGGAGGGTCTCTTCGACCTCGCGGACGTCGAGAACGGCGGCTGGGGATTCGCGGACATGATGGGGATCGGCTTCTTCACGGCCGATACGCTCACGACGCCGCTCGGGCTCGACTATCTGGCCGAGATGGGCCCGCTGAGCCCGATCTGGGGCACGGACTCCATAGCGGTCGAGGCCGCTCCGCCTTCACCTTACGCCTGGGACCAGGATTCGGTGGTGGTCGCGGCGGTGTTCATCTTCGACAACGCCGGTAACGGCTGGGCCCTCGGGCCGAAGGACAGCGCGCTGGCGATCGACAACACCTTGCCGATCGTCGACCCCGACAGCTGCCTCGCGAATTCCTATCTCTGGACGCAGCTGGTCAACACCGCGCCGTATCCCGGCTACGCCGACTGCGGAGAGCCCGACGGCAACATTTACGGCAATGACTACTTCGACAGGGACAAGATCATCTGTCACGCCAATCTCGGTGACGCCTTCGGCGCCGACGAGATTGAAAATGTGACCATGATCGACGATCCCTACTGCGTGGGCGGCATCACCCTCTACGATGACGGTACCCTGGGTGATGACCCTGTCCTGGACGATAAGAACTTCACCGGTCACGCCCGCGTGGAGATCGGCGACGGCTCGACTTTCTGCTTCCTCGACAGCGATGAGGACTCGGTATTCTTCGATGTCCTGGTCGAGGATGACGCCGGCAACAAGGCGATCAACACGTCCTGCCTCGGCGTCAAGTACGACAACGAGCTGCCGACGATCACCGCGGACAACGTCTCGATCAGGTTCTGGGACCACCCGGGAACGTTGCCGGTCGACGGTGACCTCAATGATGACGGCATCATCTCCATCGGCGACTCCATCATATTCGAGTGGAGGGCCGAGGATGAGGTCTGGGATGACATGGAGATCGACTCGGTGAGAGTGGATGCGGCCAGCATCGACCCGATGTACTCAGGCTGGATCGTGCTCTACTGGGATCCTTCGGGCGGCGTTTACCGCAACTTCGTCCCGGGAGAGGCCGGCGCTCCTTACGTGATTGCGGCCGGCTCAGTCGACGGCGAGACGATCGCGGCCGACTTCTGCGTGTGGGACAATGCAGGTAACTCCACCGGTTGGAAGAACTTCGTGTCCGATCCGGCGCTCACGCTCGACAACGTGGGCGGCATGATCATGTGGGATCTGTTCCAGATCTCCACGACGGGTCCGGACTCGATCGCTTCGATCGGTGATACGATTAGCTTCTACTATGACGGCCCGGATGATGACGTAGTGGCCATCCGGATAGACGTCCACGAAGTGAGCGCGACGGTCGAGTGGCTCGAGCTGGTCCAGGGTGCATCCTGGTCGGGTTCGATCATCGTCGATCCGGGCGACGTCGATGACATGGACTATGTCTTCGACGGCAAGGCGTTCGATAATGTCGGCAACGAGGAAATGGGCTCGCTGCCCAGGTTCCCGGTCGACAATATGCCGCCTACCATGGACTGCGCCAATGCCTGGCTCAGGCTGTGGGACTACGTGGACAACGTATCCGACCGGTACGTCAATATAGGCGACAACCTGACAGCCATCTTCTGGGATGAGGACGGCGACGTGGAGGCCGTGACCTGCGACTGGGCCAATTATGGCCTGGGCGTCACCAACATGGTCAAGGGCTTCCAGGACCAGCCGGAACTCTGGGGCTACAGGCTTGACCCCGTTCCCGAGAATGGCGTCGATCAGGGCCCCGGCGGCACCGGAACCCTGGTCTACATGGTTGCGACTGACAAGGCCGGCAATACCGCCGACGGCTGGTTCTGCCCGATCTGGCACAACGAGGCCGAGAGCGACAGCCTGCTTTACGACGCCGGCGGCGTCTGCAACCACGTCTGCCAGCCCGTCGATACCGAGCGTCCCGGTCCGCCTGACGCGGGCGCGATCACGTTCGAGCTCATCGACGACGACGGCAGCGGCATCGCCAACGTCGGTGACAGGCTCAGGATTATCGTCGATATGGGCAACCCCACGGCTCCCGACTACGACATGCAGTGGGAAGGCGCCATGGTCCACGCCGAGATTCACCAGTACGGCGATGACTACGACGCTGCGCCTGAAGACTACCTGATGCTGACGGACGATAACTACAGCGCCGGCGGCGAGGGAGACGGAAGGTTCTCGTACTTCTTCTTCTTCGATAACGCGGACGGCGAGCAGCTCATCGAGGGCGCGCCCATTCTTCCGGGTGCTCTCGACGTGCCGGCCGGCGACGATTCGACCAGGATCAGGCTCCGCTCCATGGACGATGCGGGTAACTACTCCGCCGGCTGGGTGCTGAGCGACGTGCTCATGGGAGACGTCGTGATGCTCGGCGCCACGGGCCCGGTGGCTGTGGACAATGAGATACCCGAGATCGACCCCGAGTGGATCACGGTTACATTCATAGACGAGGACTTGAACGGCATCCTCTCGATCGGCGACACCGCCACGGTGACGGTCGACATGACCGACGCTCCGGGCAACGAGGTCGTCGGTGTCTGGGCCAACCTCTACGACTGGGGTTACCCGTCGATGGACATGGTGCCTCTCACGCCCGGCTCGCCTATCTACACCTTCACCTGGGTGATCGAGAGAGTCCCCGGTGACTGGTGGATCGACGAGCGCCTGTTCGAGGACGAGCTGCCCGAGGAAGGCCAGGAGCCAGCTCCGCCGCCGACCTTAGGCGTGGTTCAGCTCCAGCCCGAGATGGAAGTCGTGGCCCAGGACGTATCGGGCAACTGGTCCGCCTACGAGTGGACCGGCGCCCCCGAGTGGGACGTCTTCGCCTGGGGCGACCCCTTCATCACGGATTGGCCGTTTATGTGGACCTGGTCCTCGAGCGGCCCTATCGGCGAGTTCATGGCCGATACCGACGCTCCGGACCCCGTGAACCCGACCTTCAATGCCACCGATTTCGATGGCAGTGGGGTCAGAGCTACGAGGCTGCTTGACGGCAGGATCGGCCTCGATATCTTCTACGACTTCGAGCCGAGAAACCCTGACGTCTACGAGTTCTACGTCTACGGCGATATCGCCACTCCTGGTGCCGTGGACTTCAATGTCTATCTCGGCGAGCCCATCCCGGCGGCCGATGTGCCTGAGAGCGGATGGGGCACGGAGTACGAGTGGGTCTCGGATATGCTCCCGGAGAGGCCCGAGCCCTACAACTTCGGCGTTATCGCCGTGGACAATGCCGATAACACCTCCGACCCGGCTCTCACGTGGATAGCCGGCGAGGATGCGGACGCCACAGCCCCTACGGGCTATGTCGAGATATTCAACCGTTGGGATGAGCCGGCCACGATCATACAGGGCTCCGGCTACTTCTACGGTTACATAAACGAGCCTGCCGAATTCCAGAATGTGTGCTACGTCGAGTGGTACGGCAGGGTCAAGGACCTCGATTCCGTGACTCCGGGCGATCAGCCCAGCCCGTGGGTGTACTTCGCCGAGACCGGCGAGTACCCGCCGAGCTACCCGCTTCCGGCGATGCCGTATTCGGCCAGCCCGGGAGCGCTGCTCACCGCGGTTGCGGCAGCGGTTCCGTCCTTCGACTATCTCGTTTGCACGGACTTCGAAGTCTGTATAGTGCCGTGGGATGAATCGGGCAACCACCCGCCGCTGGCGGTGTGCGAGCCTACGGCTTACACTTACGACACCTTCGACCCGGTGGTCACCTGGTACTCCGTCGGTGGCTACACGGATCCGTGGAACCAGGAGTTCTCGAACACCGAGACGCCTGAGATCGTAGTCGCGGCCACGGATTACTGCGGCGCGACCGGCGAGCTTACCTACCAGCTGTGGCTGAAGAAGCTCGGCGGCCAGACGCTCAACATGGGTGGCGTGATACTCGACAAGCAGACCCTGCCGGTGGGCACCAATTACACGTTTGATTGGAGCCTGGCCAATTACCCGCAGGGCTTCGCCAGTATCGAGCTCATCGTCGACGACGAAGCGGGCAACGACGTCAGCCATACGTGGCAGGTCGTGATACTTGACGAGTGGGCGCCTACCGGTATCTTCGCCGAGGCCGACGATCCGGCTACCATGATAATCGACGGCCAGCACATGCTGGGCGGCGATGACAACGGGTTCTACTTCCTCGTCCAGTGGCCGAATTACATGCCGGCCTACGACGTTGAGGAAGTAAGGGCCTACTGGCAGATGAACGGCAGCATGGATGACTGGACCCTGTTCGAGACCAACGACAGTTACGGCGATTCCGGACCGGACGAGGGTGGTTTCTACCACTACGATTACTGGTTCGACTTCGACACGTCGATCTTCAATGACGGTGACGCCGTTGACCTCATGGTCCAGGTCATGGACGCCAGGGGCAATGTCAATTACGCCTACGTCACGGTCGTCATAAGCAGCGCATACCCCGTGCTCACTATCAGCATTCCTGAGGCCATGGAAGTCTGCGGCGAGACCAGGGTTGCCGGCGTGATCAACATCGTCGGTACCGAGGTATCATGCCCGTGGGACACCTATGGCGCCTTCTGGATGTACAAGAAGACGAGTGAGCCGGACCTCGGCGACTGCGACTGGGACGGCCGCTGGGTGCAGCCTGACCCGATGTTCCCGACGGGCGTCACCGACGAGACCATCTGGCGCATCACGTTCGATACGGACAGCATGCCGGACGGCTCGTATGACATCATGCTGTGTACCTACAACGGTGTGGACGTGTGGAGCTGGGACCAGAACCATGACTGGTGCGTGGATGCCGGTGCCTTCGCGGCTGCTCTTGCGAACGGCATGGGTATGACGATAGTCGTGGACAACACGGCTCCCGAGATCCGCATCGTCGACGTCAACTGCGCCGGCAACGTCTACCAGGGCACGGCGGCCTACGTGAGCTGCGGAGATGATATCACCGCGACCGCGTGGACGGCCACGACCTGCGACGTTGACAGGGTCGAGTGGTACCTCGAGGGTTCCGAAATCCTCGACGACAGGGTGCTGGTCGGCTCGAGCAGCGACTGGGAGAACGACTATGAGGTCACCTTCCCGTCGTCTGGCGACATCTGCGACTTCCTCGAGCTTGGCGCGCTCAGCGACGGGTACGCCATGCCGGTGCTGAAGGCGAAGGTGTTCGACCTGCTCGGCAACTTTGCCTGGTACTCCATCGACTTCTACATCCTTAACGTCGACCCGACGAGCGCCTTCCTGACGAATCCGGCTCCTGGGGAGCTGGTCAGGCACTGGATCGCTCTGACTTCAGACGTTATCGATGCCGACGCAGTGTTCGACGTGACTTATCAGTACCAGCCCGTTGGATCGCTTGACGACTGGACCAACATTGCCACAACGAAGGCCCAGATGGGTGATCCTTGGAACCTGGATGCCAATAACGATACGATCTACTGGAGGACCGAGCTCGTCAGCGACGGCCAGTACAACGTAAGGGCCGTTGCCAGGAACGAGAACCTGGTGGTGGACGACAATCCGCCTCAGGTCACGGTTACTGTGGACAACACCCCGCCGGTCGTGTCCTTCACGATGGATCCGATGTACGATGCCAATGACTTCACCGGCGACGGTGTCTTCATCGGCGGACCGTTCGTCGAGCTCGTGGCTAACGCCACGGACGCCAACGGTGTCAAGTGGGTGGACTTCGGTTACAGGACCGCCCAGACCGACATCAACTCGACGACCTGGTTCTGGTTTGACAGGCAGGCGCCCTGGGCCTACATGTGGGACGATGTCAGCAGTCCTTCGTTCCCGGGTATCATCTCCGGCGGTTACATACTCTCCGCCAGGGGCGAGGACTACGCGGGCAACGCGTTCATGTTTGATCAGCCCATCTACATCGACCACTGCCCGCCCTGGGGCTGGGTCACGCAGATCAACGCGGACGTGACGCCCGACAACTCGCAGTTCGGCGGTCTGCTTTCGATCACCGGTATCTGCGAGGACGGCGCCACGGATGCCATGTGCTCCTTTGCCAACTGGGAAGAGCACAGCGGCCTCTACGCCGGCCAGTTCCAGTACGCGCCGGTTGACGGCGGCGACCTGTTCATGAGCGCCCAGAGCGGAACGGGGATGGTGTGGCAGAACCTGGGCGGCATGATCATAGGAAGCGGCCCGTCCTACACGCTCCACTGGGACGCCAGCTTCTTCACGCCTGGCATGTACTACATCAGGCTGGTAGGCATCGACAACGTAGGTAACAGGGTCGATGATTACGATCTGTCGATCCCGTACATCATGATCGAGATCCTGCCGGCTGGACCGGACAAGGTTCAGATCGCCGGATACGACAATGTCAGTAGCTGGCTCTGGGCAACCGCCCCGTCCAACACCGACTACGTCAGGTTCGAGTACATGGTCGATATGCCGGTCTTCGGTGACGAGTACGAATGGACTCTCATCGACCAGGCCGACGCGCCGTTTGCAACGAACCTGTTCGGCGTGCCGGTGAATCTCAACAACATCGCGAACGGCGATTACCTGATCCGTGCAGTCGGCGTCTACGACGACGGCTCCGAGGACCAGGCACCGCCTTACATGGAAGCCACCATCACGGACGGCGTGATGGTCATGGGGGCGACCCCGAACATCACCGACTTCGACCGTTGGGGCAACATCAACAGCCAGTCGCAGATCCTCGTGGGTGCGACCGCGGCGATGGAGCCGACGTTTGTCGTCGTCCTCGACAACGACATACCGAACAAGTTCAACACGCCTACGGCGGTGCTCCTGAGCCCCGAGAACCCCGATGATCCGACCTGGTGGGTGGATGAGTTCAGTATCGCCGGCGCCGGTTATCACGGAAACGCCACGATTCTGGCAAGCTATCTGGACAATGGCTCGGTCGGTGTGCTGACCGAAAAGGTCAGGACATACCGCTCGACGCCTGCCGAAGGTACCAAGGGCAAC
>CAZSBE010000060.1:0-9141 GCA_964604955.1 uncultured bacterium | reverse complement strand
ATCCCGTCAGGCGCCCATGACGATACCGACGGCATCCTGATGATCCAGACTCAGGTGCCCGATGCGGCTCCGGTGATAGAGGAGATCATCCCGGTCGGTTACCCGGTGATGTTCACCGGCAGGTACTCCGGTTACGCGTGCTTCGATGAGGGCTACACGGCCCACGTCAAGATGACGTACGACGAGGCCGACCTGTCCGACGGCGAAGACAACGTCACGGTAGCCAGGTGGGACCCCAACTCCCGCGAGTGGGATTTCAACAACATCTTCAATGTCAACGTCAACACCGTTGACAACGAGATCACGTTCAACACCAGCTGCATGGCGCTCTACGCCGTGGTTCACGCTTCCGGCTTCAGGGTCGCGGACCCCGTGTTCATGCCGTTCTGCAACGGCTATACGGGCCGTGTGCCGACCTTCAAGGCGATCATCGAAGACGTGAACCATGACGTCAGCCCGAGCGACATCCAGGTCAAGATCTCCGGCCCGGCTGGAGACCCGATCTTCACCGACCTGATCATCTGGGACGACGGCGACGATGCGCACGGCTGGAGGGGCTGCTACGACTACGTGTCCAACGAGCTCAAGATCAGCCTCGACAGCGAACTCTCGTGGAAGGATGAGTGGGGCGTCAGGGCCGAGCACGGTCTGCCCGGCGGCGTCTACACCCTCGAGTACGTGGCGCTCAACAGCGTAGGCGAACGTCTCGAGAAGACCGTCGAGTTTACGGTCGACGCGACCCCGCCCACGGTCGAGCTCCTCGGCGACGTCGTGGGGGCGCACCCGGTCATCGAGCTCAAGGTCAATGACATGCACGCCGGTCTCGACTTCGACAAGATCTGCGCGGATATCTACCTGGTTCAGCCGGGTGCAGATTGCTGCAGCGGCCCGATCGAGGCCGAAGAGAGACTGGGATGGGTGAAGCCTAGCATGATGACCTGGGATCCGGAAACCCAGATTATCGAACTCGAGTTCGGTGAGGTTTCCTTCAACGGGTCATCGCACGGCCTGTCGCTCGACGTGGTCATCTTCGACTGCGAGGACGAGTGTGACCAGAGTGCGTACGAATATGACTGCGACGACTGTCTGTGCTACTACAGCGAGCACGGCGTAGCCGACTGCGTGGGCAACCATGCCACGCCGGTCTGGAGACGCTACACCATCGACATCTACTCGGGTGGCGATGACGTCGTTGCGGGCATAACAGACATCTACTGCTATCCCAACCCGTTCGACGTGTCGTCGGGCGGCCACGCGACCATCAAGTACAGCCTGACCGGCGCCGGCAACCTGTCGATCAAGATTTACGACTTCGCTGGTGAGTACGTCACCACGCTGCACGACGGGTACGCCGGTATACCTGGCGAGGTATGGTGGTCCGGCCAGGATCACACCGGACGGACCGTCGGTGCCGGTGCCTACATCGGCTCCGCGACATTTGACGATGGCAACGCAGTAGTGACCAGAAACTTCAAGATCGGTGTCATAAAATAGGCAAGTAGGGAGTAGGGAGGGGGAGATCCCCCCTCCCGCCTTCCGAGGAATAGAAAATATGATGAAAACACTTTCCCCAACGAGGAGGTCAAGGGAAATGTCCAAGCTTCTACTTGCTGTCACCGTCGCGTTCGTTCTGGTCTGCTCTGCCGCCGTGGCTTTTGCTGCTGATGGTTATTCGGCTCCACACCTCAGAATGGGGGTCGGCGCTAGGGCCATGGGCTTCGGTACGGCCTTCACGGCCATTGCGGATGATGCAACCGCGAACTATTACAACCCTGCAGGGTTGGTGCAGATCGAACACGTTGAAATGACGTTCATGTACGCGGCGAACATGGCGGTTGACAGAAACCTGAATTATGTCGGTTACGCTCAGTGGCTGGGAACGGGGGCCCTCGGCGTCGCATGGATCAACGCGGGCATGCAGGACATGCCCATGTATGACGATTTCGGCCAGAGGACCGGCACGGACAGCTACTCGGACAACACCATCATGCTCTCCTATGCAGTCGAGGCAGGCAGCTTCATGGTCGGTGGTACGGCCAAGGTCCTCGCCCAGAACACCATGGGGGAGAGTGCGACCGGATTCGGAGTCGACCTTGGCGGTAAGTTCATGGTAACGGACAATGTGCATGCCGGCCTCATGATCAGGGACATCGGTTCCCAGTACGGGAATACGGATGTTCCACTCGACTGGCGCTTTGGGACGGCGGTCTACGCCCTCGACGGGGGCCTCAAGGTCGGGTTCGACGTCGGCAAGACCCAGCATATAGAGGATCTCAAGCTCTATCTGGGAGCCGAGTACGGCATGGAGTTCCATCCCGGCTACAGCGCGTTTTTCAGGGCGGGCCTCGATGATGTTGAGAGAAGGGGCTATTGCGTCGGACTCGGCATCGCCGTGCCCTACGTCGCCTTCGATTACACGTATGTGACCGAGAAGAACGAAATGGCATTTGGCAATAATCATAGGGTATCAGTCACCGCAAGGTGGTAGAGCCCGACGAGCGTGAGCACCAGAAGGGGGCGCTTCAAGCGCCCCTTTTTCTTTGGGAGGGGTCAGGTCTCAGAATGCACAATCTTTCTCCCGATCCCCGACCTGAAGGGGGGTAGAAGTTGATCTTCGATCGCAACGAATGCCCCGAGTGCGGCCATATCTGGCCCAGGAGGAACCCTCTTCCCACGGTTGACGTCATCATAGAGCTCGAGGGCGAAACGTCCCCCAGAATCGTCCTGGTGAGCCGCAGGAACCCCCCGCACGGCTGGGCACTGCCCGGCGGCTTCGTCGACTACGGCGAGACGGTGGAGGAGGCGGCCGTCAGGGAGGCCAGGGAGGAGACCGGGCTCGATATCGCGCTCATAAGGCAGTTCCACGTCTATTCGGACCCGTCACGCGACAGGCGGGGCCACATGATGTCGACGGTGTTCCTGGCCCGGGCGAGCGGCACACCCGTCGGCGCCGACGATGCCCGGGAAGCCCGCGGCTTTCCGCCGGACGACCTTCCTGCAGACATGGCCTTCGACCACAGGGAAATCATCGCCGACTACCTCGGCGGGAAGTACTGACCGGGGAGGAGAGTGGGCCGGCCGCCGACCTGAACTGTGCAATCTAGGACCTGACCCCTTCAAATTGTGCACGGCAGCCTGACTCGATTGTGCAATCTAAGACCTGACCCCTCACTCTTTCTTCTTGCTTTTCTCCCAGATCTCGTCCATCTCGGCGAGGGTCATGCTGCCGCGGCGCGCGATCTCCATTTCCACGTTGGCGAAGCGCGTCTTGAACTTCTCTATGGTGCCGTTGAGGGCGTCCTCGGCCCTGATTCCGAGGAAGCGCGAGACGTTCACTACGGCGAAGAGGATGTCGCCGAGCTCGTCCTTGAGCCGCTCGATGTCCCCGCCCTCGTGCTCGGCCTCGAACTCGGCGAGCTCCTCCTTGATCTTGGCGAAGACATCGTCGATGTTGTCCCAGTCGAAACCCAGGCTCGCGGCCCGCTGCTGTATGCGCTGCGCCTTAATGAGCGCGGGAAGCGAACGCGGGATGCCTGATAACACCGACTCGCCCTCTTTCTTCTCTTTCCTCTTGGCCTGCTCCCAGCGGTCCAGGACCTGGCCCGCCTCCATGTCCTCCTTGTCCTCGAAGACATGCGGGTGGCGGCTCTTCATCTTGTCGTAGCAGTCGCCGAGCACGTCCTCGATAGAGAACTTCCCTTCCTCCTCGGCGATGCGCGCGCTGAAGAGGATGAGGAAGAGGACATCGCCGAGCTCCTCACGGACCCTGTCCGTGTCGCCGTCCTCGATTGCCTCGACTGTCTCGTGCATCTCCTCGAGAAGATGGGGCTTGAGGGAGTCTATGGTCTGGTCCCTGTCCCAGGGGCAGCCCTTCTCGCTTCGCAGGAACTCGACGAGCCCGGAGAGCCGGGTGAATCGCTCGGACATAAACACCTCCATGCAAGTGCCCCTAATCATAAAGCCCGGCGCCGGCTTTGAACAGGACAAAAGAGGGGGCCGCGGGCGCGCGTGGACCCAGCGCCGCGGCCGGGCAGCGCAGGTGCCCGCCCCCCCGGGAACGCCGCGGGATTCCGGGGGGGCGGTTTGCAGGCATATCGCGGTACCGGACGTCTAAAACTGTAGAAAAGGGGCTTGCAATTGGTTCGGACATATGTGTACGATAGGCATGTCACCGGCCGGGTGGAGTGTATCCAGCCAGGTCGCTCCGCCATTTCCGGCTGACACGGAGGGGAGCAGTCTATAGTGGAATACCCGACCTGGGCTGAGATCGATATCACGGCCCTGAAGAGCAATGTCCGCAAGACCCGCGAGACCGTGGGCAAGGACATAAAGATCCTCCTCACAATCAAGGCCGATGCCTACGGCCACGGCTCGCGCTTCGTGGCAAGGGCGGCCGTCGGCGCGGGTGTGGACGTGCTGGGAGTCGCGACGCTCCACGAGGGGATAGAGCTCCGGAACGCCGACGTCAGAGTGCCCATCGTGATCCTGAGCCCGTCCTTGAAGTCCGAGATACACGAGATCCTGGAGCACAGCCTGATCCCCACCGTCTCCGACATGGCCTTCGCCGAGGCCCTGTCCAGGACAGCCGAGCGCTTTTCGCATCCCGCGAAGATCCACGTGGAAGTCGACACCGGCATGACGAGGGGCGGGGTCAACGCCGGGGACGCATACGACTTCCTGAAGGCCGTCAAGGCGCTCGGCGCCATTGAGGTCGAGGGCGTATACACGCATTTCCCGGCGACGTACTCGGAGGACCGCGAGTTTACGATGGGCCAGGTCGATGCCTTCCTCGGCCTTCTCGACAGGCTCCGGGCCGGCGGCATCACCTTCCCGCTCGTGCATACCGCCAACAGCGCGGCCATAGTCGAGTTCGGGAAGAGCCACCTCAACATGGTTCGCCCGGGCGGCATGATATACGGCATGTTCCCGCGCGAGGGCATAGACGGGAAGGGCATAAAGCCGGTGATGAGCCTCAAGTCGCGGGTCGTGAACGTCAAGACGGCCCGGGCCGGAAGCACGGTGAGCTACGGACGGACCCACCTGCTCGAGAAGGACACGCGCGTCGCCTCCGTGGCCGTCGGCTACGGGCACGGCCTCTCGCGGGCGCTCTCCGGCCGGGGGAGCTTTCTCGTCAGGGGAAGGCGCGTCCCCATAATAGGGCGCGTCACGATGGACGTGACACTGATAGACGCTTCTGACGTCGATGTCGTCGTCGGCGATGAAGTCGTCATATTCGGTAAGCAGGGTGAGAGCGAAATCAGCGTTTATGAGGTGGCCGCCGCGTGCCAGACCATACCCTACGAGGTTACGTGCGGCATAGGCAAGCGAGTCCCCAGGGTCTATATCGAAGACGGCAAGATCCTCGGGGCTATGACCCTCATAGGCGAGAGACTGCCGCGACAACAGATATGTCTGTAAGACGAGGGCCTGCCAGATGAGCATAGTGAAATCGGATTTCAAGGTTAACGACAGAGTCAGCCACCCCACGCTGGGCGAGGGCGATATTCTCGATCTCTACCCCCATGGCGAGGAAGTGGTCGCGGTAATCTCCTTCGAGAAATGGGGCCAGAAGAAGATAGTGTTGAGCTATGTCAAACTCACCATTGTCGAGGTCCCCAAGACCGAGGAGAAAGCCGAGGAGAAGGGCGAGGCGAAGAAGTCCAAGAAGACCGTCAAGAAATCGGCTGCGTCCAAAAAGACCCCCAGGACGAAGGCAGAGAAAAAGAAAGCGAAGAAAGCGAAGAAAGCGAAGAAGAAGTAGTGAACCTCGTGTTTAAGCGGGCGCTCCTCTTAGTCCTCGACGGCGTCGGAATCGGAGCCCTGCCGGACGCAGCCGCTTACGGCGACTCAGGCAGCAACACCCTCGGGAATCTCGCCCGCGCGGTAGGCGGCCTGGACCTGCCCAATCTCGCCGCACTCGGCCTGGGCAATGTCGCGCCCCTCGCGGGTATGCCGCCGGCCGCCGAGCCGGCGGGCTCATACGGCGTCATGAGGGAGACCTCGCCCGGCAAGGACTCGACATCGGGCCACTGGGAGATGACGGGTGTCGAGCTCAAGAGCCCCTTCCCCACCTATCCCGACGGGTTCCCGCCGGAGATCATGGAGGCATTCGAGAAGGCCATCGGAAGGGGCACGCTGGGCAACTACGCCGCCTCGGGCACAGTCATAATACAGGACCTGGGCGACGAGCACGTCAGGACGGGCAAGCCCATCGTCTACACCTCCGCCGACAGCGTCTTCCAGATAGCGGCGCATGAGGAAGTGATCCCGGTCGAGGACCTCTACGGGATGTGCCGCAAGGCCAGGGAAATCCTCAGGGGCCCGCATGCGGTGGGGAGGGTCATAGCGCGCCCGTTCGTGGGCTCGAGCGGCCACTACACGCGCACCACAGGCCGCAAGGACTTCTCCCTGGAGCCCGTCGACAAGACCCTGCTCGACCTCCTGAGCGAGGCCGGCTACGATGTCATAACGGCAGGCAAGGTCTGCTACCTCTTTGCCAGGCGGGGCGTTACCGAGTCGGTGAAGGCCCCGACCAACAAGGACGTGGTGGACTCGGTGCTGTCGCTTCTGGGCCGGGAGAGCCGCGGACTTCTATTTGCCAATCTCGTGGATTTTGATATGCTCTGGGGGCACAGGAACGATGTCGACGGGTTCTACGGAGGCCTTGTCGAGTTCGACCGGAGGCTTCCGGAGATCTTGGCGGCCATGCGCGAGGACGACGCCCTCTTCATAACAGCCGACCACGGCAACGACCCGACGACTCCGAGCACCGATCACTCGCGCGAGCAGGTGCCGGTGCTCGCGGTGGGTAGCCGCGTCAGGCCGGGCGTCGACCTGGGCGTGCGCGGTTCGTTCGCCGACCTGGGGGCCACAATAGCCGAGAACTTCGGCATCAGGCTCAAGGCGGGAAAGAGCTTCTTAAAGGAAATCAGAAAAGAGGGGGACGCGGCGTGACCGACAGGGAACTCCTCGACAGGGCCATAGAGGCCATGGAGAGTGCCTACGCGCCATATTCCGGGTACCGCGTGGGTGCAGCCGCACTCACGCCGGGCGGGAAGGTCTACACGGGCTGTAATGTTGAGAACCGCTCCTACGGCCTGACGGTTTGCGCCGAGCGCAACGCCATCTTCGCGGCCGTGGGCGCGGGCGAGAGGGACGTCGAGAAGATCGCCGTCGTCGCCGACGGCAAGCACCTGCCGCTGCCATGCGGGGCCTGCCTCCAGGTCATGGACGAGTTCGGCGTCAGGCAGGTCGTGGTGGGAAGACCGGACGGCAGCCTGGAGGTTTACGCCCTGGCGGAGCTTCTCCCGCGGCCCTTCGGACAGGACGGATAATGGACGGAGACTTCGAAAAGAGGGTGGCCGAGCGGGTCAGGCAGGCCCTGGGGCAGACGGAGACGGTACGCCTCGAGCCGGAGGCGCCGAAGGCCGAAGAGAGGCTGCCCGGGGGCAAGGCGGCGCCCCTTAAGGTCGCCATAGGCTCGGACCACCGCGGCTTCACGCTCAAGGGCCAGCTCGCCGAGTACATGCGGGAGCTCGGCCACTCGGTCGTGGACTGCGGCATGGCCGAAGGCGAGCCCCGGGACTATCCCGACATCGCCCTCCAGGTCTCCGAAAAAGTGGCCCGCGGCATTTGCGACCGCGGCGTGCTAATAGACATGGTGGGCGTGGGCTCGGCCATCGCCGCCAACAAGATAAAAGGCATCCGCGCCGGGGCGTGCTATGATGTCGAGGCGGCCAGGTCGAGCCGGCTCCACAACGACGCCAACGTGCTCGTCCTGGGCTCGTCATTCGTTAACCGCGGGCTGGCGCGCCGCATGGTGCGCATCTGGCTGGAGACCCCTTTTGAGGGCGGACGCCACCAGAGACGCGTAGACATGATATCCAGGCTGGAGAGGGAAGGCCTTGACACGAGATTTTGAGAAGATAGTCCAAGAGGTGGTTGAGCAGGTTATCAGGAAGCTCGGCGAGGACCGCCAGGCCTCGGGGGGCGAGGACGTCTGCGCCGTGTGCGTGCTCTGCGGCCAGTGCGCCGACAAGGTGCCCGAGGCAGTGGGCAAGATAAAAGACGCCGGGGCGGCCAGGATCTCGTGCACGCCAGGCGTAACGTCGGTGCGCAAAGATATTGCACCCCTTATCGACCATACCCTGCTTAAACCTGACGCCACGGTCGCCCAGGTGGAGCAACTCTGTTGCGAGGCCCGCGAGCTCCAGTTCGCGGCTGTCTGCGTGAATCCCGCATACGTGAAGCTGGCGGCGACTTTGCTCGAGGGGACGCTTGTCACCATATGTTCGGTCGTCGGATTCCCTCTGGGGGCCTCTAAAAGGGAAATAAAGGCATATGAGGCGCGACGCGCGATCCTGGACGGCGCCCGCGAGATCGACATGGTCATGAATGTGGGCGCGATGAAGTCGGGCGACTTCAGGCTCGTCGAGGAGGATATGGCGGCCGTCAGGGAGGCCTGCGGGCGGAACGTAGTTATGAAGGTCATCATCGAGACGGCGCTCCTCACTGATCAGGAAAAAGTGAAAGCGTGTGAGATAGCGAAAAAAGTGGGTGTGAACTTCGTCAAGACCTCGACCGGATTCGGCCCGGGCGGGGCGACGGTGGAGGACGTGAGGCTCATGCGGAGCGTGGTGGGAGCCGACATCGGAGTCAAGGCCTCGGGCGGCATAAGGGATACGGAGGCCGCCGAACAGATGATCGCGGCGGGGGCCTCCAGGATAGGAGCGAGCGCCAGCGTCAAGATCGTAAGCGCATGATGAGCGCGGGGCGCATAACCAGAGCATAACCAGCGGTTGATCATGACAGACCTCGAATACTCACCTTCCGATATCATCGCCAGGAAGCAGGCCGGCGGGTTGCTCTCGACGGGCGAGATCAACTGGTTCGTGGCCAATTCAGCCAGAGGCAGGGTGCCCGACTACCAGCTCTCAGCCCTTCTAATGGCCATATACTTCCGAGGCATGAGCCTCAGGGAGACGCGCGACCTCACGCAGGCCATGGTCGAGTCGGGCAAGGTCCTTACGCTCTCGAGCGTCAGGGGCATCCGCGTCGACAAGCACTCCACCGGCGGTGTGGGCGATAAGATATCCTTCATCGTGGGCCCGCTGGCCGCCGCCGTGGGAGTCAAGATCCCCA
>CAZSBE010000059.1:10205-18358 GCA_964604955.1 uncultured bacterium | reverse complement strand
GTCCAGGTTCTCTTTGAGGCCCGCGGCCCCGGCGTCGGCATAGAAGCAGCGGCCCTCGTCGCATGCCGTCACCACTTCCGGAACCAGTGGCAGTTTGCCGAGAAACGGGACACCCATCTCCTCTGCCAGCTTCCGGGCGCCCCCCGTTTTGAAGATGTCCACCTGCTCGTTGCAATGGGGGCAGACATAGCCGGACATGTTCTCGATTACTCCGGCAACCGGTATTTTGACCTGCCTGCAGAACGTAATGGATTTCTCGACGTCATCCAGGGCAATCTGCTGCGGCGTGGCCACGACTATGGCCCCGTCAAGTTCGGGAATGAACTGGCACACCGAAAGGGGCTCATCTCCGGTTCCCGGCGGCGAGTCGATTATGAGATAGTCGAGTTCGCCCCAGTCGACATTGCCCAGGAACTCTTCGATCATGGTCATCTTGAGCGGGCCCCGCCAGATGACTGCATCGCTCTTGGAACGGAGCAGGAAGGCCACCGACATCACCTTGAGGTTCGGGCCCGCCGATACGGGCACGATGGCGTCATCGACGACAGTTATCCGCTTTCCTTCCACACCCAGCATCTTGGGTATGCTCGGCCCGTGTATGTCTGTGTCCAGCAGGCCCACCCGGCTTCCCCTGGCCGCCAGGGCTGAAGCGACATAGGCGGCAACCGTGCTCTTGCCCACTCCCCCCTTACCGCTCAGGACGACGAACTTGTGTTTGATCCTGGCCATGCGCGCGCCGACGCGTCTGCGTCTCTCCTCAATACTCCTGGCTCTGTCAGCAGCTTCGTTCATATTGCCCGTCTCCTGTTATGGTTTCATATCCTCTATTGTTCCGATGCAGCCGCCTCGCTGCCGATCTTCTTAAGCAGGCCTTCGAGAGCGTCCCCGACCGAGATGAGTTCGCGCGCTACGGGGCTCCCCTCTATGTCGACGACGGGTGTCGCGTTCGCGATGGCGCGGCTGACCTCGAGGCCGTAGGGTATTCTACCGAGAACCACTGTATTCTCCCTCTCGAAAAACTCCTCGGCGCGCGCCGACGCATCGAGGTTGAGATCGTATTTGTTGATCACAGCCGCCGTCCGCATCCCGAAATGCCGCGCGAGCGACACCACCCTCTCGCAGTCGTGAAAGCCCGAAACTGTGGGCTCGGTGACGATTACGACCAGGTCGGTCCCCGTTACTGAAGATATGACGGGGCAGCCGATGCCCGGCGGGCCGTCCACGATAATATACCTGAGGCCGTCCCGGCGCGCCACGGTTCTTGCCTCTTTTCTAACCAGGCTGACGAGCTTGCCGGAGTTCTCCTGGGCAGGGTCAAGGCGCGCGTGTACGAGGGGGCCGAAAGCCGTGGCGGACACGTACAAGGTCCCGTTCCGGCTGTCGCGCATCTCGACCGCGCCGGCGGGACATACGTAGTAGCAGACGGCGCAGCCCTCACAGCCTATGCTGTCGACTTCGTAACGCGGACCGTCAGGCCCCGCAGTCTCGCGCACGGCGTCGAAACGGCAGTGCTCCGCGCATTGGCCGCAGCCCGTGCATTTGTCAGGGTCTATGGAAGCGCTCCTTCCCCCGCTGAAGGGCTGCGTGCTCAGTACGCGCGGCTTGAGCATGAGATGCAGGTCGGGCGCATCTACATCGCAGTCGGCCAGTACCTTACTCTCCAACAGCCGCGCCAGCGAGGACACAATAACCGTTTTGCCCGTACCGCCCTTCCCGCTGACCACCGTGGCTTCAACCGGGCGCATCATACGAGACCCTCCACCCTGGCCGCCAGACTGAGGAACTCGCGCTTGAAGGACTTGTGCGCGGCCACAAGCGGTATCCCCCTGGACAACGACTCGGCAATCTCCCTCGCGAGCGGTATGCGCATGAGCACCGGTATGCCCTTGCGCGAGGCGTAGTCATCGATCATGGACGTAGAGCCGTCGTCGCGATTGACGATGACGCCCGAGGGAACGTCCAGGACTTCGAGCACCTGCACCATGAGATCGAGGTCATACAGCCCGAAAGGCGTGGGCTCGGTAACCAGCAGACAGAAGTCGCAGTCTCTCACGGTCTCGACAACAGTACAGGCCGTCCCGGGCGGGGAGTCGAGTATGGTCACAGCCTGGGGGTTCAGCATCGACTTGAGCTTGCGAATAATCGGGACCGCCCGGGGTTCGCCGACATCCAGCCGGCCGCTCATGAACCCGACGCTTCCAACCGAGCCGTGCTCGATGGCTCCAACCCGTCGCGGCTCTTCGCTAATCGCGCCGGCGGGACATATATAGGTGCACCCGCCGCAGCTGTGACACAGATTCTCGAAGATCAACACCTTCCCCGATATGAGTGCCAGCGCGTTATACTGGCACAATTCCACGCATTTGCCGCAGCTGGTGCACCTTTCCGAATCGATTGACGGCACGGGAACCGTTACTTCACTGACAGTATCTATGGCCGGCTTCAGGAAGAGGGCGGCATCTGGTTCCTCCACATCGCAGTCGACAAACTCGATCTGTCCCGGCAAGCCTTCCAGAGCGAGAACGAGGGAGACCGCGACCGTAGTCTTTCCGGTGCCGCCCTTTCCACTGGCCACTGCTACCTTGTATGGCTTCAAGTCGTTCCGCCCTCTTCGAGCTCCGAGATCCTGCGCCGGATCTCTTCGAGGTTCCGCGAGAGTGCCTCCGCCTGGCGCCGCAGCGCCTCCCTTTCATCTCCGGCCGGCACCCCGGGAACCACTGGCCCAAAAGGGGCCAGGCCCCTTCCCATTCCGAAACCGCCGCCCCCCATGCCAAAGCCACCGCACCTGCCGCGGCCGCCACCACCACCGCCACCACCGCGGCCACCGCCTCCACCGCCTCCACCGCCACCTCCACGACCCATACCGCGGCCCATACCGGGGCCCATACCGGGGCCCATACCGGGGCCCATACCCCCCTGCCCCATGGCGCCGGGAGGGACACCCGGGCCCTGCGCGGGGCCAGCTCCACTACCCGACTTCTCCGCAACACTCGGGCCCGAAGCGGGTGAGAACTCGCCGCTCTTGTATTTCTCGACGGCCTCGCGGACCGTTCCCGACACACCCACGACGACACCGATTCCGGCGGCCTCGAGTGTCTGATAGGCGTTCGGACCGCAATTGCCGGTCAGTACTATCTGTGCTCCACGCTCGGCCACCAGCTGGGCCGACTGGATACCGGCGCCGCCACTGGCCATGATGTTGGGGTTCTCGAAAGCCTCCGCCTCCAGGCTTTCCGAATCGACTATTACGAAGTACTGGCATCTTCCGAATCTGGGATCCACCTCGGCGTCAATGCCGGGCGCTGTCGAAGAGACCGCGACTTTCATACGTGTACGCCTCCCGTCACTTTTTTTCTTGCTCAAGTTCCTGCATTCACGTCCGGATCGCGTCAACCTGACCGGACAACCACTCGGACTGCTGCTTCAGGAAAGCCAGCTCGTCCTCTCTGCTCATCGCGCCCATGAACGGCGCGCCGCCGCCGGGACCCGGCGCGCGGTCAACCGCGACGGGTGGCAGACCGGACCGGTTGCTGCCAGATACCCGGGGTCATGCCCCAACCACGGACCATGGACCGGCCGTAATCGCCGGCGTACTGGGGCAGGGTCCACCACCCTCGCGGCATATATGGGAATCTCCTGCAGAATGGGTACGGGTTACCGCGTCCCCACCATGTCGACCCGAACGTGCCGGGCGCGCCGGCACCTGCATAGAAGCGGGGCCAGGCACCAGGGGCGATCCCCCGTTTCCAAAACCCTCTTCCGAACTGATTTCTTCCTCTTCCAAAAGGCACGTTCATCACCTCCTCCAGGGCTAAGTCACTTGCACTTAGCGTACCACAATGCGAGCCATGCGGCGATATGACGTAATTCTATGAATTTCAATGGATTAGATATGAATGTCCGGAGAGGGAAATGCCGGTGGATTCCAGAATGGCGTGCCAGAATAAAACAACAGTTTCATAACAGAACGCTATCAGGGGGCCAGGCCGTGTTTCCTCAGCTTGCGCCACAGGGAGCTTCGGCTCATGCCCAGCTTGCGAGCGGCCCGGGTGCGGTTGCCACCCGTCTGCTTGAGGGCTTCCACGATGAGCACCTTCTCCATCTCCTCGACGGAGCCCAGCGACCCGAGAGCGGCATGGGTCACGTGTGAAATCCCCCTGGTGATATCCGGGGGCAGGTGCTCGGGCAGAAGCGCGCCTTCCCTGCAATGCACAAAGGCGTGACCGAGGGCGTTCTCCATCTCGCGGATGTTCCCCGGCCACGCGTAGTCTATGAGCAGGTCCATGGCATCCGGCGAGATGCCCGTGATCGTCTTGCCGGCATCCTTGCTGAGCTTGTCAACAAGGTACTTGATGAGAAGGGGGATATCCCCCTGGCGCTCCCTCAGTGGAGGGAGGTATATGGTGACCACGTTGATCCGGTAATAGAGATCCTCCCGGAACCTCCCCGCGGCGATAAGGTCTCTCAGGTTCTTGTTGGTCGCGCAGATGAGCCGGACGTCCACGCGCCTGGTGACGCTGTCGCCCACGCTCTCGAATTCGCGGTTCTCGATCACTCTCAGGAGCTTGGCCTGGGTCTCGTAGCCTATCTCGGCGATCTCGTCCAGAAAGAGCGTGCCCCCCTCGGCCATGTCGAACCTGCCCTTGCGGTCCGAGGTGGCCCCGGTAAAGGCGCCCTTGACGTGGCCGAAAAGCTCGCTCTCGAGGAGCGTCTCCGGAAGCGCCGCGCAGTTGACCGCCACGAAGCGCTGTTCGCAGCGCGGGCTCTCGTAATGTATGGCCCTCGCGACGAGTTCCTTTCCGGTTCCCGTATCCCCCTGGATGAGCACCGTGACGTTCGTCGGCGCCACCGAACGTATGAGGCCGAAAACCTGCTGCATCTCGGGGCTGCGGCCGATGATGTTCCGGAATGAATACTTGCCCCTCAGCTCCTCGGTGAGCTTCCGCACCCGCGAGAGGTCGCGGAAGCTCTCGACCGCCCCCGTGACTTCCCCGTTCTCATCCTTGAGAAGGGCGGTGTTCATGCTTACGGGGATCCTCGATCCATCCCTGGCGAGTATCTCGACCTCAACTCCCGTGGCTGGTTCGCCGGTCCGTATGGTCTCGCGCACGGGGCAGCCCTCCTCGCAGGCCCGGCTCCGGAATATGCTCCTGCAGGACTTGCCTATCACCTCATGCGCCGAGAAACCGGTCACCTCTTCCGCGGAACGGTTGAAGGAAGTAATTAGGAGGTCCTTCGAAACGGTTATGACCCCGTCGGCGATGCTGTTCACGATGGCCTCGCTGCGCTCCTTCTCGCGCATCATCTCCCGGCCGAGCTGGGTCAGCCTCGCCATCATTTCGGCCATCTCGTTCAGGTTGCGGAAGACGACAACCACGCCCACGGTATCGCCGCCTGCGCCCTTGAGGGGTGAGGTATTCAGAGATATCTCCATCTCTTCGTCGTCGCGGGTCAGTATGTTGCAGCTGCAGTTCGAGAGAGCTATCCCGGAGGTGACCGTCTTTTCGGCGGGGCACGCGTCCTCGCACCTGCTGGAACGGAAGACTTCCCGGCACGCCTCGCCGATCACCGCGCTGGATGCGTAGCCCGTTATGCGCTCGGCGCCCTCGCTGAAGGCGACGATTCTCCCATCATGGTCGAGAACCATGACGCCGTCGATGAGGTGAACGAGCTCGCCGCCGCGCGCGGCCTCAGAATCCTGATCTGCCATCACCTGGGACTCCCGCATGCGTACGGTGAAGATATAATGCAGGCAGCCGCGATGCGCATGCCGAAAGAGACAGGCACCACGGCCGGTTCATCGGGGACCTGCCCAGAGTTCAAGCACCTTCTCCTTGCTGCCTACGACGTAGCGCTTGTCGGGGGAGAAGACCTCGAGCGTTATGGTCGAGTCGTACCCGGTCTTCCTGATGGCGGGAATCACATCATCCCACTCTATGTTTCCGGCCCCTATGGGCATGTGGTCGTCCGCCCTGAACCTGTTATCGGAAAGGTGAACGTGCAGCAGCTTTGACTTGAAGGCGGACAGAAGCCGCCGGAACCGGTTTCCCCTTATATGCGCGTGGCCGACGTCCAGATGAAAACCGAGGGCCGGAACGGCAGCCAGCAGCGATTTCAGGGACTCGACCGAAGAGAAAGCGCCGGGAACATTCTCCACGACGACCGTGAGACCGCGCTTCTCGGCCTCATCTGATATTATCTTGAAACTCAATGCGTTGAGGCTGACGATGGTCGAGGGGTCTATGGCGCCCTTGCCCGCATCGGGGTGGACGGTCACTATCTTCGCCCCGGCCTCCTGGAAGAAATCGAGGCCTCTGATTACATCCCGGACCGCAGCATCCCTTATCTCCCCCATGGGCGAGGCGAAGGGCAGGTAGTAGGCCGTGTGTCCCACCAATCCCAGCCCGGTCTCCTCAAGCGCCTTCAGCACTGCTTCCCTGTTGATGACATCGATGTGCGCCTGAGGGTATTCCAGCGTGAGGTCTATGAAATCAAAGCCGTTGTCGGCCGCCACCTTTACCTCTCCCACGGGGTCCCCTGTAGGGTTGTTCATTACTCCCAGTTTCATTGATACTCCTGTGCTATTGTTCCGGACTGCTCGTGGGAGTGGCCGGACGGGGCAAACACGGGCGCAGTTCGGAAAACCGCATCCTGTCCTGCCGCCGGGTCCTTAGAGAAGGCCCTTGTCTTCGTCGGCGGATCCTTCTTCCTTCTTTGCGAACAGGCCTTTGAGGCCCGAGTAAGGTATGAGACGGACCACCTTCCTGGCCGGCACCCGCACGGGCTCGCCTGTTCTTGGATTTCGGGCCATCCTGGCCTTCCTGGCCCTCACCTTCAGGGCCCCGAGACCTGGAAGCACAAACTCGCCTCTGGTCTTCAGTTCTTTCATGGCAAGCGAGACAAGGCCGTCATAGAAACGCTCGACATTGGCCTTGGAGATGCCGCTGTGACGCATGATGCCCTCGACCATCTTATCCTTGGTCATAGCATACCTCCTTTTTGGCGCCTGAACCCGAGCCTACTCCGTCGGCCGCCCAATGTCAACCGCAGCCTCCCCGACGGGGTCAGGTCTTGAAATGCACAATCCGGCGGGTCAAGGCGGCGGCCGGCAGGCCGATAACATCAATTGGGGGCGTTCGAGCGCCCCCGGTGGGAGTTCGGTGATCTCAAGGACAGTGCGGGGCAAACACATGAAAAAGCGAATCATCTTCGTCGACAGCGATCGCGCGGTACTCGAGGGCCTGGAGCGCATCCTCAGCCCGCTCGCCGGAGAGTGGGACATGGAATTCGTGCATGAGCCGAATGAGGTCCTCGCGAGGATGTCGGAGAATACCTTCGACGCCATCGTCACCGAGCTCAGGCTTGAAGGCATGAACGGGCTGGACCTGCTGGAGCAGGTGTGGAAAAAGCACCCGAGTACCATAAGGCTCGTGCTCTCGGACGAGGCAGATCAGACGACAGCCGTGAAGACGGCCGCCGCCGCCCACCAGTACCTGAACAAGCCCAATGACTCCATCGCCCTCAGATCGACTCTTCAGCGGGCACTTGCCCTGAGCGGACTTCTCAACAATGAGTCACTTAAGAATCTGGCTTCCACATTGGACTCCCTTCCGAGCCTCCCGCCGGTTTACCTCCAGGTAATGGACGAGCTTCAGTCGCCCAACACATCTCTTCAGAGAATCGGCAGGCTCATATCCGAGGACATAGGCATGACGGCTAAGATTCTGCAGCTCGTGAACTCGGCCTTCTTCGGGGTCCGCCGCCGTGTGGAGAACCCCGCCCAGGCCGCGAGCCTTCTCGGCATAGACAACATAAGGGGGCTGATGCTCGGCGTTCATGTGTTCTCGGAGTTCAAAGACGGCCCGGCGAATTTCTCAGCGGACGCACTGTGGGCCCACAGCATATCTGTCGGCGGATTTGCCAAGAAGATAGCCGAGTTGGAAACCGACGACCTCAAGGTCATCAGTGACTCTCTCACGGCCGGAATGCTGCACGATGCCGGAAAACTGGTGCTCGCCGCTAATCTGCCGGAGGACTACGGCCTCGCCATCTCGCGGTCCGAATCGGGCGAGATGAGCGCGCAGGAGGCCGAAATCTCGCAGTTCAATGCTTCGCACTCGGAAGTCGGAGCCTTCCTCATGGGACTGTGGGGG
>CAZSBE010000059.1:4286-10195 GCA_964604955.1 uncultured bacterium | reverse complement strand
TTCCACCAGCCCGTGGTTGAGGCCCTGGCATTCCATCACCGGCCCGAGAGCTTCATGGCCGAGACATTTACGCCGCTCATCGCGGTGCATGCCGCCAATGCAATCGACCATCACCTTCGCAGGAGATCGATGGGCAGTAAGAACCAGGACATGAACCGGACCTATCTGGAGAAACTCGGTTATGCCGAGCGCATCCCGTCCTGGGTCATAGCCTGCCGCGAAATCGTGGAAGGGGAGAGGGCCGAGAAAGAGCATGAGTGCGAGGCACCGGCCTAGCCGCCGGGCCTCCAGTTCTTCACCGCCTCCGCGATCCGAACCTTCCGGGCGTCAGCGGGCCCGGACTCCTCAGCGACCAGGAGCCCGCGGCGGCAGGCTCATTGCCTGTATCCCCCGCGGACCGTCACGCGCTATACCATGACGTCATTCAGGAGATCGAGATAGTCCGAGAGCAGCCTCGTAACCAGGAAGTTTTCGCGCACACACTCCGTTCCCGCGCGCCCGAGCTCCTTACCGGCTTTAGGGTTTGTAAGAATGTAAAGCGTCTTCTCGACAAACCCGTCGATGTCCTCCGGCTCGAGCAGGAATCCCGTCTCTCCATCAGCAAGCTGATGCGGGATGCCGCCCACATTCGACGCGATGACGGGCTTGCCCTTCCAGAGCGCCTCGGTGACCGTGAGGCCGAAACCCTCGCGCGAAGACATCTGGAGAACCACGGACGAGACCCGCTGCAGGGCATTGATGAGGATGTTGTTCTCGCTGGTTATGAGAATGACGTCACCGTTCTTGACGTGGTCGTTGGCCTTTCTCAATATTTTCTGGTATACGACCTGACCTTCGGGGTCGTCGGAGGCCATCGAACCGGCCAGAACCAGCCGGCAGTCGATCTTCTTCTTCACGCGCTGATAAACATCGAGCACTGCCTCACAGCCCTTCCACTTGTCGAACCGCCCGACCTGGGTGATGATGGGCTTGTCCGTGGGAATCCTGAACCTCTTCAGGGACTTGGTGATAACGCCTCTGTTGAGGTCCATGTTCTTGGGTGAGAGCGGATCGATGGATGGATGGATCACTCTTTGGAACACGGGGAGGTCTTCGCGCCTGTATTTGGAGCTCGAGATCACAGCCATGTCATAGCGCAGTATGAAGCGTTTGATGAACTTCCAGAACTCGGGGTCGGGGTTCGAGAGGTCGACATGGCAACGCCAGATCCAGGGCTGCCGCTTGGCGTAGAAACGGATCAGGGGAAGCGGCTGGGGGTCGTGGATTATGACGCAGTCATGGTCTATGTGGGTGTATGTCGAGAAGGCCTGGTTGGCCTCGACATAGAGGTCCTTCTTGATCTCGGTGAGATTGATCTTCTCTCCCTGGAGGGCGTTATGGAATCGCTTGGTGATATCGAAGAAGTCGGGGGTCCCCCTGAGGATCCGCCACCCCATGCGGAGGCCGATATCGTTCATGAGCGGCACGAACGTGTTCAGGATCTCCGCAACTCCCCCCCCGTAATAGGTGGAGTTGATCATGAGCACCCTGACCCCGTAGAGGGAGCGCGCCTTCTTATAGATGCCGGACACGACCTCCTCGCCTACGATATCACTGTAGTCATCTAAGCTTCGCATGTGGCAGCCCTCAGTTCTTTTAGCAGACCTCTGACGTCGTCCTGTGAATCAAGATTGAAGCGCGCCTTGGACGCGCTCAGCCCCACTTTTATCGAGTACGCGGAATCGGAGAGAACATCGAACATGTCCTCATCGGTCCAGTCGTCGCCTATGGCCAGGATGAAATCCCAGTCCCCCCGTCCGAGCCAGCGCGACACGGCGCGCCCCTTGTTGATGCCGGCATCCTTGAGCTCAATGACCTTACTCCCCTCCAACACTCGCACGCCCAGGTTCTCGGTGAGATTGATAAGGTCCTCCTTGAGCTCCTTGGCCCTGACCGAAGCCAGCCTCGCGTCCGCCCTGCGGTAATGCCAGCTCAGCGAGTAACTCTTCTCCTCGACGAAGGAACCCGGGGTGCGGTCAACATAGAGTTCCAGGAGCGGCTTCATCTCGGCTTTCCAGTCGTCCTTGAGCGTCTCTATCATGGCCCAGTCTCCGCCCCTGTCCCGCGTCCAGACTCCGTGTTCGGCCACGAGGCCGAGGTCCAGGCCGCCGAACCAGTCCTGCAGCGTGTCGATGTCACGGCCGCTGACTATGACCACCTCGTTGCCCTCGGCGGAGGCGAGGCGCTTGAGAAGGGTCAGTAAGTCCGCATCGGGCGATGCCTTCTCCGGCCTGTCCTTGAATGGGACCAGTGTGCCGTCATAGTCGAGGAGGATAAGGCGGTTCTCGGCTCCGTGATAAGCAGCGGTGAGCGTTTCCCGCTTCTCCGGGCTGAGCCTCGTCACGCCGGTCTCGTGCTGCTTGATCTTGGCCTTGGCGAGGCAGTCCGTAAAGTCGTCGACCCAGCCGGCGATGCTGTACCGGGCGAGCCGCTTCTGCATGGTCCTGTTGCGCTCAACCTGCTCTTCGGGTGATATGTTAAGGGCGAGTTTCATAGCCTCGACGATCTCTTCCTTGTTATTCGGGTTGACTATGAGCGCCTCGCCGAGCTCCTTCGCGGCACCGGCCATTTCGCTCAGAATCAGGACCCCGTCCGCATTTTCCTTGCTCGCGATGAACTCCTTCGCGATGAGGTTCATCCCGTCCCTCAATGGCGTAACGAGGCAGATGTCCGCCACGTTGTACAGCGCCACCATCATGTTGAAAGGCAGCGACCTGTAAAGATACCAGACGGGCATCCAGTCGAACGTGCCGTACTTGCCGTTGATCCTCCCGATGAGCTCGTCCAGGCGGCGCTTGAGCATCCTGTAGTGCTCGACACCCGTGCGCGACGGCACGGCCACCAGGATCATGGTGACCTTGCCGCGGTACGCGGGGTACCTGTCGAGGAACATGTCGAAGATCTCGAGACGCTCGGGTATTCCCTTGGTATAGTCCAGACGGTCGATCGAGAGTACGATCTTGCGGTCGCCGACCTTGTCGTGAATGCGCTTGATTTCCTTCTGCACCCTGGTGTCGCGCCCGGCGCTCGCGAATTTCTGATAGTCGATACCCATGGGGAAGGCGTCCACCTTGACGGTCCGGCCGCCGACGCTGATTTCTCCAAAGGAATGCTCATAGCCGCTGACCCGGCGCACGCTCTCGACGAAGTGATGCACGTAGTCATACGTGTGGAATCCCAGGAGGTCCGCTCCCAGCAGGCCCTCCAGGATCTCGCGCCGCCACGGGAGCAGCCTGAAGACCTCCGATGAAACAAACGGTATGTGGAGGAAGAAGCCGATGGAACTCTCGGGCATTCTCTCACGAAGCATCTGCGGCAGCAGCATGAGATGATAGTCCTGTATCCAGATCACGTCATCGGCCGAGGCGATCTTAACGACTTCGTCGCAGAACTCCCGGTTGACGCGCCTGTAGGCCTCCCAGTAGTTCTTGCTGTAAATGGTGTAAAGCGGAAGGTAATGAAAGAGAGGCCAGATGGTCTTATTGCAGAAACCGTAGTAGTGGTTTTCGATGTCGTGCTGCGTAAGCCAGACGGGACAGAACCTGTCCTCGGCGAGCCTGGCTTCTACTTCCTTTCTGTGTTTCGCGACCCGTTCCCGGGACACACCCGGCCACCCGACCCAGACCGAATCGCGGGTGCGGTAGATGGAACCCAGTCCGGTCGCGAGCCCGCCGGCGCTGGGCTCCAGGATGAGATTCCCGTCCCTGCGGTTCATGGTAACCGGCAACCTGTTGGAAACGATCAGCAGCCGTGACATCGGAGATCACCTGCCTTGAGTGGGTTCAACTGCTCCTCCATCGATACTATCGGAAAGCGCGAGTCCTTTCAAGGACAAGATGCCTGCGGCATGATGGGGTCAGGTCTTGAAATCCAGATGGGGTCAGGTCTTGAAATGCACAATGGCCCGGCGGACCGCCAGCGGGCGCTACGGCGTTTCACCGAGGCTTCGTGTAGTAAAGAAGCCACCGGGGGACGTCGAGCGGCCGCATTGGAGGCTCCCGAGGTCCAATTGTGCATTTCAAGACCTGACCCCATCTGGAAGACCTGACCCCGGTCGGTTAATCCTTCATGGCGGCGTCGAGCGACGCCTTGAATTCCTTGTTCTCCGGGTTGAGCGCTGCGGCTTTCTGGAAGTGTTCAATCGCGAGACCCTTCTCGCCCTTGAGCTCATACACCATGCCCAGCCTCCAGTGCGCCATGGCGCGGGTCGGCTGGTCGGGCCTGGGATCGGACTTCAGGTATACGTCGAAGAGTTCTTCCGCTTTGTCGAGCTCCTTCTCCTCCAGAAGATATGTCGTCGCGATGTGATACATGGCGTTCGTATCGTCCGGGTTCTCGCCGAGGATTTCCTCGAAGACCGCGCGCGCATCGGCCAGCCGGCGATTGCGGTGGTAGAAATAGCCGAGGGCATACTTCGCCTGCAGCGTTGAGGTCGTGTCCATCCCGACGGCCTGCATCAGCCTCTCTTCGGCTGCTTCGAGGTCTTTCTCCCTTTCGTGTATGCTCGCCCAGGCGTAAGCCCCGAAAAGAGGGCTCTGCTTTTCAATCGTCGCGGCCTCCTCACGCGCCCGGTCACGGTTGCCGCCGGCGATGCCCGGGGCGAGAAGATAGTAGAGGCAGAGCTCGAGCCTGAGCTGGACGTTTTCAGGGTCGAGCTCGACCGCTTTCACATACTGGCCCTTGCCCTTCCAGGCGTACCAGAGCGAGAGAAGCGTGCTCTGGCTGGCCCTCAGGAGGTATGCCCGCGCCAGCCACAGCCTGTAGTCGGCGATCGAAGGCTCGAGTTTGACCGCGCGGTTCGCCGTGTCCACGGCCGGCGGTCCCTTTTCCTCCGTAAGATATATCTGCGAGAGGACGATGAGCGCGGCGGCGTCGTCCGGGTCGGCTGCGAGCATCTCCCCGGCCAGCGCCCTTGCACCGGCATAATTCCCCGCCTTCATGAGGGCCTCGAGGCTATCATGCGAAGCGGGCGTTCCCGCATCGGCCGACGCGCAGAGCACTGCGAGGGTCAACGCGCACAGGCCCGCTGCAACTCTCTTGAGAATCAGGGACAATAGAAGCTCCATGGTTCACTGCCGATAGTCGAGCCTAGCGGAAGAGCGGCCTAAAGTCTACTCGACTTTGAAGATGAACTTGAGACACAGCCCGAATGCGAAAGATATGATGAGGAATGTCCACAGCCAGGACAGCTTGACACCCAGCAGGCCGAACTCCATGGGCTTGTAGAGCACCTGCACGCTCTTGATGGGCGAGTCGGCGGGCACGGTGGGCGAGCCAGGATTGAAGATGGCTTCGCCTATGGAGCGTCTCTTGGCAATGCTGAACACGGGCACGAGGCGGTCGGACCCGTAAATGGGCATCTCCATCCTGCCGGCCCCCGACCCCAGTGCGATATTGTGCACGCCCGGCTCGGTGAGCTTGACCTTGAAGCAAATCTCGCCGAGGGACGGGATGCGCACGCCCGGGCTTGCCTTCACCACACCCCCCTCACATTCAAGGTCCAGCTTATTGCGCATGACGTCGTAGCCATCCGCCACCTTGACCTTGACGAGCACGGTCTCGCCCGGCCGGAGCTGCTGGCTGGCATACCTCAGGTTGAGCTGGACCATCACCAGGATGACCGGGACAATCATCACCACGGCCGGGATCAGCGAGAGCTTCATATAGCTCATGTTGCTTCTAAGGATCTTGCCCTGCGACGCGATAACATTCGACACGTCATGGCTGTAAAGACGGAGCTCCAGGAAGTAGGCGCTTATCCTGGTCTTCACTTCTTTCATCGCCGCCTGGTTGGACGTAAACTTGAACAGGAACAGCATCACGCCGCCCGTGAGTACGGATATGAATATGAGTCCCCCGAGCGCGTAGCC
>CAZSBE010000059.1:0-4276 GCA_964604955.1 uncultured bacterium | reverse complement strand
GCCCTCGAAGGGCTTAAGCAGCAGCGTGAACACCCTGGTCAGTGCGCCCAATTACTCTCTCCTCCGCCCTAGGATATGTAACCCAGGCCCTTGAGTCTCTCCTTGATTTCGTCGTCGTTCTCGGCGCCCTCGAGCTGCGCCAGTTCCTTCTCGATAAGGTGGACTATGAACTCGTCCACAGACGAGTAGCCCGCAAGCTCTGCGCATTTCTTGGCCCGCTCATAGAGCCCCTTCTCGAGCTTTATCTTGGATCCGAACATCTCTGCCTCCTCACCTGGCGGCCACGTCGCGCGTAAAGAAATCATTCCCGTCCATCTTGGGCAGCTTCTTGATTCCGAACTCCGCCAGAATCGTGGGAGCCAGGTCCCAGAGTGCGGGGTTGGGATTATTGACGCGCTTGTTGGTGAACAACACACCGGGGATCACGTCTTTCGCCATGAGGTGATCGCCGCTCCACTTCTTCTTGTTATCCGTAAGAAGGTCCCGCGTTATCTTGCCCAGCGAAGTCTCCCACGAAGCCCTGAAGCCGTCGGCATAACCCACGATGAGGTCCGGCGCCTGGTCGGCGAACTCGCCCCAATAGACGTCACCGGCCTTGTAGATCTCGGCGATTACCGGCTTTCCCGTCTGCGGGTCGACCACGGCCTCGAGCTTGTGTTTGAGCTCGTTCATTATGTGTTCTTTTTCCGCGCCCGGCGCGACGGTCCCCTGGCCCTCCCGGCCGATCTGGTTTATATAGAGGCCGTTGAGGCCGAGCCCGTAAGCCTTGGTCGCCTTCCAGTTCACGTTCTCGAAGAACTCGTCGCTCTCCCCGCGGAAATCGTCGCGGAGAACGATGTAGCCGTTCTGGTAGAGCCACGTGTTGAGGTGGAAGTTCCTCCTGAAAGTCGTGAAGCCGTGGTCGGACAGCACTATAAATGTCGCATCGTTGCCGACGCGCTCCATGACATGGCCCACCACCGAGTCCATTCTCACGTAGTATCTGTCTATGACGTCGCCATACAACTCCGCCAGCTCGGCGTCGTACATGGGATGCTCCGGGTCCCGGAACCGCCAGAACATATGGGATAGCGGGTCGGTAGTCGAGAAGTAACAGAATAGCATGCCCCATTTGAAGCGGTCCAGCTCGTAATCCAGCATCTTCTTGGTCTGCTCGAACACGAACTCAGCCTGTTGCAGGTACTCCCGCTCATCCAGCCTGCCCTCGTTCAGGGCCCAGGTCTCTTCCGCGATGCCCTGTGTGTAGAAGGGGCCTATGGCTTCCGCCAGTTCCCTGGAGTAGTCGGGCGGAGTGGATATGGGAATCGCCGGGTTGCGCGGGTCGACCTGTATGGGGCTCATATAGAGCTCGAAGTCGGGCTTCACCGACTTCAGGTAGAACCGCACGATGCCCTTGGCGGACGCGAAGGGCATGAGTTTGAAGTTCAACGTCACCCAGTCGCTCCATTGGCCCTCGCCGAGGACTACCTCTTCGTCCTGGACCTCGATCTTGGCGGAGCGGTAGTCCGGATCGATGTATGCCGTGAACGGTATCTCCGCGTCCGGCCTGTCTTCGAGGAAGGTGTTCACGGGGCCCTTTATCCTGGCTTCGACCTTGTTGTCGAAACTCGACACGATGAAGACCCTGCCGCCGGTCATCTCGGTGATGACATAGGGCTTGGTCGTGAAGAACGAGAACGTCCCATAAGTCCCGAGTATGTCGGGCGTCCCCATGCCCGAGATGCTCCGCGTCTTCTTCCCCGACGGCGGGAAGTTGGAAGGGAGCCTCAGCGCTACGGTCGGGATGTCGTGCTCCTCTAAAACCTCCCAGAAGGCCGTGCCGCCCCGGAGCAGCGAGACCTTGCCGCCCGTAAGCGGGATCACGTACTTGCCTATCTTGATAGTCTTATCGGGTTCGTCGGTGATGGTGGTCGAGAGAAACGGCAGGTACGTGTCCGGCTCGCGCCCCATGAAGTCGTAAATGCCGTGCGCGCCCGGGTTACAGCCGGTTATGAAGTTCGACCACGCCACGGGACTCTGGGGCGGTATGCCCGTTTCCAGCCGGGAGAAAGTCCCCCTCTCGGCGAGCCGCTGGAAGTTGGGCATCCGGCCCTCCTCCAGAAGTTTCTGAGCAATTCTGGGGTCCATCCCGTCAAAACCCAACACCACCACCTTGGGCCGGCTGCCGTCCTGAGCCATCGTGCTCAGCACCGCAAGCAAAACGCCGACTGCTGCGAAGATGATTATTATTTTCTTCACTGTCCCACCTCTCGTCCGCTGACCCTCACACATCTCCCGGCAAGAATGCGAAGTAATGCACTGTTGTTTGAGTTCACCCTGTTTTATTCCAGCACTATTTTTCCGTCCACATAGGGCGGCGGCTTGACGCCGAAGAGGTCGAGCACGGTGGGCGCGATGTCCATGATGGAAACATCGTCCGCCGTTATCTTCCGGTTCGAGATGAAAGTCGCCGGCACCACGGTCGGGTCGACGCAGTGGTCGCCGCTCCACGCCTTGGTATTGTCCGTGAAGACCTCATCGGTCACGATGCCCGTCGCGGCGTCCCATGACGCGCGATAACCCGCGCTCGAGCCCATAATGAGCTCCGGACCCTCGGCCGTGTACGGCCCCGAGTAAACCTCGCGGCCCACGTATACGTTCTTTATGGCAACCATGCCGTTTTCCGGGTCCTTGAGCCCTTCGAGCTTCGCCTTGATCTCCGCGGCAAGCGCGGGCGCCTCTTCGCGCGGGACTATGCCGTCGCGCTCCCTGCCCTTGAGATTGAGGAAGACGCCGCCGAGACCCAGCGCGTAGGCCTTTGTCCGCGACCAGTCCACGCCCTCGAACCACTCGCCGGCCTTCGCCCCCTCCTTCATGAAGAGATAGCCCTCTTGCTTGAGCCAGGCATTGACGTTGATACCGCGCCTGAAGGACTTGAAACCGTGGTCGGACATGACGATGAGCGCGGTCCTTTCGGTGACATAGGGCATGACCCTGCCGATTATCCGGTCGACGTCCGCATAGAGCTCCTCCAGCGCGTTCTTGTGCTTCTCCGACTCCTTGTCCCTGTTGGCTGGATGGTCCGGATCGATATATCTCCACAGCATGTGCTGCATGCGGTCGGTGTTATCGAAAACGCAGACGACCGCGCCCTTCTTGACCTTGTCGAGTTCGTTCATGAGCATGTCTTCGCGCTCTCTGTTGATGAGGTACGCCTGCTCGATGAACTGCTCCTCGTCTATGACCCGCTCGTTGAGCGCCCACGTGTCCTCGGCAAGCCCCATGGTCGCATACGTGCCGAGGAGCTTGGCAAGATAGACCGAGTAGTGGAATGGATGCGATATCGGCATCGCGGGCTTTTCAGGATCAATATGTATGGGTGTCATGTAGAGCTCGGCTTCGGGCTCTACCGACTGCAGTATGAACCGCGCTACGCCCTGGACGTGAATGCCGAGGCCCACGTTGAAGTCGAGCGTCACCCACGGCGAGTGCTTGCCCAGCTCGAGATCGATCATCTCCTTGCCGATCGCCAGCGTCGCCGCCTTGCCGTCGCCGTTCCCGCCCGGCACGAGGTTGAAACCGATCTTGAGCGGCGGTTCGCCCTCCAGCATGGCGTTCGGAGGCCCTGTGATGTCTCCCGAGAAACCTCCGCCGTTCCGCTCCAGCCTGTAGGCGAAACCGCCCGTGTGCGCGCCCATATGCGCGGGGTCGGAGGAGAAAAAGGAGAAAGTCCCCTGCGTCCCCCTGAGATCGGGCACGCAGAGCGAGGATATGAGAACGCCCGTCGAGAACTTCTCCGGCGGGAAAGTTATAGGCACTCTTATAATGGAGGAGAAGACCTCATGCTCGCCCAGTATGGCCCAGAAGGGCTTGCTCTTACGCAGTGGCCTGTAGGACGGCTTGCCCAGCGGGAACTTGTATCTTCCGAGTTTTATGAACTTCGTGGGCGGCCTGATCTCGGCCGACGAGAGCTTGGAAAGGTACGACCTCCGCTCGGGCGCCAGGAAGTCGAATATGTTGTGCTTGCCGGGATTGACTCCGGTCGAGAACGACGACCAGGCCACCGGCGAGATGGGCGGGGTCGTGGATCTCATGGCCTTGAAGCTCCCCGCGTCCATGAGCTTCTGGATATTGGGGAGAATGCCCTTCTTGAGATACTGCTGCAGGAGGCCGGGGTCGAGGCCGTCGAAGCCCAGTATGATGACCTTGTCCACCCTGCCCTCGATCGTCCTGCCCCGCTTCCTGATTTTCTTAATAAGGAAGCGGATGGGCCAGGTGAGGAAGAAGAAGAAGGCCA
>CAZSBE010000058.1:10226-18620 GCA_964604955.1 uncultured bacterium | reverse complement strand
CTAAAGAGCCTGACGCTTGGTAAAACCTACCTACAGGGCTTTAAAGCCCTACCTGTCCGACATAAGGATTATATCAGAACGGGGTACGGGTGTCAACCGCAAAAAGGGCGGTATATTGGATTAGAGCGGTATTGAAGCCTCTCCGGGACTACCGGAACATGGCCTTGATTCCGCCCCAGGTCGTGGGCTCCGTCGCATCCACCGTGGGCACACCCTCCCAGGGGGTCACGTCCACGCCCGCAAAGTATACGTACTCCGTCGGTATCTCGACAAAGGCGCAGTCCGTGACGCCGAGGAAGCGCGGTAATCCAGATCGATAGTCTATCTGAATCTGGCCGGCGCCGCCCGCGTTGATCCAGGTCCAGGAGATAGGAGCAAAGGCGTGACTCGTCTGGCATGTGGACCAGGATAAGGCGATCGCATCATACGGGTTCACGATGCCTCCGATGGCGAGGTCGCCGCAGTGGGACGTGGCTGCGCTGCCCCAGCCGCCGGGCCAGACCAGGGCGAACTCGGCGTAAGTGAACCCGCCGCCGGTGAGGCCGTCGAAATCGAACACCACCATGAAGACATCGTAGTCGCCCGTGCCCGACACCATCCTGGTAATATCTTCGAATTGGTCTATCACGGGCAGGTTGCCGCAACTCTGCTTGGCATTATGCGCCTGTATATGGAGCGCCATCTTGGGACCGCCCGCAAGCGTCTGATAGGAGCGGCTCTGTCCAGAGAAACAGGGGGCTGCAAACGCGATTATCAGAATACAAGCCAAAAGAGCAATAGCAGTTGCCTTCATCTTGAAAATCCTCCTTCCGGACACTCGGAACTATTCGCTTTTCCCATCAAACACTTACGAAAAAACACCACTGCCGTCAAGTGTATATAACCAACCGCAAGGGACTCTAACATCGGCCCTTATACGTGTCAAGATTTTTTTTGGGTTTGACTTAGGCGGCCTCAATCCATAATCTAAAGCGTGAAAATGAGATCGAGATATGCCATAACAGCCGCCCTGGTAGTCGTGGTTGCGGCCTCGCTTGTCGCCTGGCTGGCCCTGAGGAAGGGGCCCGGGATCAACGTGATCCTGATCAGCGTCGATACCCTGCGGCCCGACAGGCTGGGCTGCTACGGTTACTCCGGCGGCACGAGCCCGACCATCGACAGGCTGGCCGCCGAGGGCGTCGTCTTCGAGGACGCCCAGACGAGCGTGCCGCTCACGCTGCCCTCCCATGCGTCCATCCTGACGGGCCTATACCCCATCTCGCACGGGATAAGAGACAACGGCACTTTCGGCCTGAGCCCCGATTTTGAGACGCTCGCGGAGGTTTTCAAGAGCGCGGGCTACGCCACCGCGGCCTTCGTGGGCGCTTTCGTCCTGGACTCGCGTTACGGCCTCGACCAGGGCTTCGACGTCTATGACGACGACCTCACGGGTGGGCGGCAGCTCTCGGCCTTCGGCTATTCCGAGCGGACCGCCGACGCCGTGACCCGTGCGGCAAGCGCCTGGCTGGCCACCGCGAAGGAGCCTTTCTTCGCGTTCCTCCACTACTATGACCCGCATACGCCTTATGAGGCCCCCGCGGAGTACCGCAGCCGCTATCCTTTGAGCTCCTATAACGCCGAGATAGGTTTCACGGATTCCGAGATAGGGCGCCTTCTCGCCGAGGTTGACCTGCTCGGCCTTAAGGAGAGAACGCTGGTCGTCTTCGTCTCGGATCACGGCGAGGGGCTGGGCGAGCACGGCGAGGCGACGCACGGCTACATGGTTTATGAGCCCACGCTGAGGGTGCCTTTCATAATGAGACTTCCGGAAGCTTCCGGGCTGGCCGCGGAACGCGGAACGCGCATCGATTTTCCCGTGCGCCTCATCGACGTCATGCCGACGGTGCTGGATGTGGCGGGGCTCGAAGCTGGAGCAGAGGTCGACGGGCGGAGCGTTCTGCCGCTTGTAAGGGGCGAAAGCCTCGCGCCCGAGTTCTGTTATTTCGAGACCTTCTACCCCTACTTCGCCTACAGGTGGAGCCCCTTACGTGGCGTCCGGTTCAACGACTGGAAGTACACTCTCGCACCCGATGAGGAGATGTATAACATCAGGCTCGACAGGGCCGAGAGCGACAACCTCATGGCGCGCGAGAGCGAGAGGGCGGCCGAGCTCGGCAATGCGCTCGGGGAGTTCCTGAAGAAGGAGGCCGGGGCCGGGGCCGACGCGGCGCCCCGGATGAGCGCCGAAGAGGTGAGAAGGCTCTCGGCGCTGGGCTACATCAGCCGTTCGACCGCCGACCTTCCCGACCCGGACGACATGACCGGGGCCAACCCGGTCCGGATGATGCGCTACATCAACGAGTTCATGGCCCCCGGCGAGGAAGCCTACAACAAGGGCGACCTGGAGACCGCCCTCGAGAAGTTCACCGGCCTGGCCCGGGTCGACCCGGGAAACCCCGAAGCTCACCTGCACCGCGGCAGGGTGCTCATGGACCTGGGAGACCTGGACGAGGCCGCGGCGGCCTTCCAGAGCGCGCTTGACATAGACTCGACAAGCTCCACCGCCTGCTTCCACCTGGGCAATATCGCCCAGGCCCAGGGACGCCGGGACGCGGCGCTGGGCTATTATGAGGACGCGCTGCGGCTCATGCCCGGTAGCCCCGAGGCCCTCGCCAACATCGCCGGCATCCTTTTAGAGCGGGGCATGGCGGACTCCTCGGTGGCGCTTCTCAGGTCCGCGCTCGAAGTGGACCCGGTAAACGAGACCGCGCTCATTAACCTGGGGCTGGCCTACGCGCGGCTCAAGATGCACGATGCGGCGCTCGCGGCTTTTCTCAAGCTCCTCGAGATACACCCCGGCCATACCAAGGCGCTTGCAAACTGCGGGGCGCTCTACGTGGCCAAAGGCGACGCCGACAGCATGGTCTACTATTTCAAGGCGGCCGCCGAGTCCGACCCCGGCGATCCCCAGATCCTTTATAACCTCGGAAGCGCCTACAGGCGCAGGCAGATGATGAACGAAGCCGGCGAATGCTACGAAAAGGTAGTCGCGATGCAGCCCGACAACGTGCTCGCCCTCTTCGGGCTGGCGGCGGTCCGGGCAGGCCAGGGCAGGCGCGCTGAAGCCATCGCGCATCTCGAGCGGGCGATCGAGATCGATCCCGACTTCGAGCTGGCCTCAAACGCCCTGAGCATGCTCAAATCAGGGAACTAGCGAAATCGCCTCCAGGCCTTCCGGGTGGACTTTGACCCCGCGCGCCGCGCGCTCGGCGGCGAGCCAGTCTTCCAGGACCTTGTCCTTGTATGTGCCGCGGAGCTGTTTCTCGACGGTCGGCCAGGCCTCTTCCAGTGAAGCCGGCCTCAGTTCGTGCCGCTCCCTGAGCCACAGGATGACGTGCCCCTCGAGGCTCCTGAAGTACCTGATATCGCCGACTTCCATGGTTTCGAGATAGCCTTCGAACTCCGCATCGTCGCCCTCCTTCATAAAGCCCGCGCGGCCGCCCTGCGGGGCCGTGAAGGGGTCGATGGAGCGGGCCCTGGCGAGGTCCTCGAAGGGCTCGCCCGCCTCCAGGCGAACCATGAAGGAATCGGCCGCCGCCCGGGTGGGGGCCACTATCTTGGATATGACGTAGCCGGGGGGCATGATGTAATTGTCTTTGTGCGCCTCGTATTCGGCGCGGATGGCCTCATCGGGCACGGAGGCGTCCACGGTCAGAGTGCGGTAGATCTTGGTAATCACCCTGTTGCGATAGGCCCTGGCGACCTCTCTCTGCACCTCGCGGTCATCGCGCAGGCCTATCTTGCCGGCTTCCGCTACAATCAGGCTGTCCTTGACCTGGCGGCCTATGAAAAGCAGCATGTCGTCCGGGTCGTCGAGCACGGGCCTCATCGGGTAGGGCTGCGCCAGTATGGTGTTGGCGACGTCTCCGGCGGTGTAGGTCCAGCCTTCGAAGGAGGCCACGACGGCGGCCCTCTCCTCCGGCGTGAAGTCGGGTATGATGTCCGAATTGACGACGGCCGTCCTCTCTCCCTGCCGGGCAAGGGCCAGGGCGTACTCGGAGCAGAGGTCGATGATCGCGTCCGCGTGGATCTCAGCGTTATAGGCCAGCCTGAGGGAGTCCAGGTAGGCGGACTGCTCGGCGAACTTGAGGCGCCTCTCGATGGAGTTGCGGATGCCCCGCAGGGTGGCCTCGGGGTCCTGCGGCGGGATCTCGTTCCTGGTGTCGACCTTGACTATGGCCCAGCCCTTATCGGTGAAGAAAGGCTGCGACACTTCGCCCGCCTTGAGCCTGAAGGCCTGCGTCTTCCAGGGTTCCTCCAGATTCGAGCGCCTGACCATGCCCACGGAACCGCCTCTCTCGCCCGTCACGTCGGTGGAGTACCTGTAGGCAAGGTCCTCGAAGGGGACGCCCGCAGCTATGGAGTCCATGATGGCCCGGGCCAGATCATGCGTCTCCACCATTATCCTGCGCATGCTGATCTGGGTGACCTGCTGGCCGTAGATCTCCTCGATTTCCTCCTCGTCCGGGGCAGGCGCGTTTTGCATGGCCCTGTCGAGCAGCTTCTCGCTCAAGATCCCGAACTCGCGTTTGACGAGGAAGCCTTTGATGTCAGGCTCCTCGACGAGGCCGAGCGACTCGGCCTCCGCGAGCATGAGCCGGGCGCTGATCATGTTATCGAGAAACGCCTCCTTGGCCTCCATGTCATCGAGCGTGTCCCGCTCGCCTTCGGCCATGGCTTTCCACCAGCCGACGTAGTCGGCGACCGTTATGGCGCCGTCATTCCACTCGGCCAGCACGGTGCCCGGGTCGAGGCTGGTCGCCCGGGCCTCAACGGCGAGGCAGGTCGCCGGAGCACCGCCGGCGAGGACCGTTAGCAGTATCGCGGAGAACAGGAGACTTCGCATATTTCCCTCCAGGAATAGAAAACAAGTGGTGGGCGAAAGAGGATTTGAACCTCTGACCCCCTGCTTGTAAGGCAGGTGCTCTAACCCCTGAGCTACTCGCCCATTTCAGAATCGGATTTCTTGTCCGGCTGTCTGACCCACAACATAATGGACAGCGGGACCAGGACGCAATAGCCGAGAACGAGAAGGAACGGCGCGGCGCTGATGCTGCCCCTGCCGAGCAGTAAGTACCCGAGCAGTATTACCACGATGCCGGCCATCATCAGCCAGACGTTGCGCCTCCCGAGGGCCAGCGAGCCCTCCCTGGGCTTCTGCTTCTGGACCTGTTTTCGCTTCTCACCCTTCTTCTGCTTGGCCATCATCACCTCTTGCCTATATTGCCCTGTTACGGGCAGTCCGAGTCACACAGTATAATACACACTCGCAGAATATAGTTCCAGCATCAAGGATTAAAGACGCCGCTCCGGAAGCCCTGGAGGTCCAGGGTCACGAACCTGAAGCCCTCCCGCCGCGCCATCTGGACTATCCTATCCCGCGTATCGGGCTGTGCGGCCTTCTCGAGGTCGGGTTTTTCCAGCTCTATGCGGAGGAGGTCGCCGTGGTAGCGGGCCCTCACCTGCCTGAACCCGAGCCGGCGGAGGCCGTCCTCCATGCGTTCGACCCTGCCCAGCGCCTCGAGCGTGATCTCCGTGCCGTAGGGGAAGCGGGACGCCAGACACGCCGCCTGGGGCTGGTCCCATACCGGAAGGCCGATGGCCTTTCCCAGGGCTCTCACTTCGGGCTTGCTGAAATCGGCCTGGCGCAGGGGGCTCAGGATGCCGAGCTCCGCCAGCGCCTTCTCGCCCGGCCGGAAGTCCGAAAGGTCGGTCACCGTCGAGCCCTCCAGCACGGCCCCGAGGCCCTCGGCGCGGGCCAGGTTCTTCATCATCGCAAAGAGGGCCTTCTTGCAGTGATAGCACCTGTCGGTGGGATTGGCGGTGAAGACGGGCTCGTCCATCTCCGCGGTCTTTATGACCCTGTGCTCGGCGCCGAGCGCCTCCGCTATCTCGCGGGCGATCTTGAGTTCGAAGCCGGGGTGTATGGGCGATGAGGCCGTTACGGCGAGCACGCGGTCCGGGGCCGCCTCGACGGCCGCGGCCAAGAGCACGCTCGAGTCCACCCCGCCCGAGAACGCCACCAGCACTCCCCCGCGCGCGGCTATGATCTCGAGGAGCCTCTCCGCCTTGGTCCTGAGCTCACCCTCAGGGATATCGCGAATCCTACCGGGTTCCACTCTCCTCGGCCTCCTGCCTGTGCGTCTCCTTTACCGCCGCGCCCGCGCCGCCCTCCGGACCTGCGCTCTCGTCCGCGGCCCGGGCGGCTTCCTCGGCCTCGCGCTTCGCCTCGCGCTGGGCCTCGAGGGTCTTCTTGTACTCTGCCTTGGCCCTGTTGTGGTCCACGCCCCGCCGGGTGAAGGTATGCGTGCCGTAGCCCGTCGCCACGAAGTAGAGGTTCTCGCTCCCCTCCTCGGGATAGAGCGCCGCGACAATGGACGAGCGCTCGGGATTGCAGATCGGGTGGGGCGGGAGGCCACGGGCGTAATAGGTGTTGAACGGGGAGGGCTCTTCCAGGTGCTTGTAGTATATGGGGCCCGTCCACCTCTTGAGGGCGTACCTCACGGTGGGGTCGGCCTGCAGTTTCATGCCGCGCTGGAGGCGGTTATGGAAGACCGCCGATATCTTGGGTTTCTCGCTGTCGAGCATGGCCTCTTTCTCTATGATGGAGGCGAGCGTCGTGGCCTCGTTTACCGAAAGGCCGATCTCGCCGGCGCGCTCGCGCAGCGAGTCGTCGAATGCCCTGTAGAAGTTGTCCACCATGCGCCTTATGAGCGAGCCGGGCGACTCGTTCCACTCGACGTCGTACGTGTCGGGGAATAGGTAGCCCTCGGCGCTGGCGGACGGCACGCCCAGGGTGGCCATGAAGGCCGAGTCCAGCGCGTATTCCATGAAGAGGGTCGAGTCCACGTCCGCGTTCTTCCTCAGGATCCGCGCCACCGACTGGAGCACGAGTCCGCCCGGTATCCTCACCTGCTCCCGGTAGCTCGCGCCTCTGTAAAGGGTGCGAAGCACGGTGGCCATGTCGCTGGTCCGCTTGAAACGGTACCTCCCGGCCCCGGCGCGGCGCTCTATGCCGAGGGCGCGGCCCAGTGCGAGGAAGAGCCGCGGGCTCCTGATAAGCCCGGCGTCGGTGACGCGGGCAGCGACTTCGGAGAAGGGAATGCCCTCATCGATGATGACGTAAACGTATCGGGACTCGTGCCGGCCGGCCTGGCAGAACACTTCGATGGCGACGAAGGAGACCGCGGCCAGGAGGCCGACGACGAGGATGTCTCTTAAGGGATGGATCAGCCGGGACTTCTTCACTTGCTCCGTCTCGCGTCGAGGTAGCTCTGCAGCACTATTGCAGCGGCAACCGAGTCGATTTTCTTCTTCCGCTTCTTCCTCTTCACACCACCCTCGATAAGGACTCGTTCACCCTCAACGGTGGAGAAGCGCTCGTCGCAGGTCGCGACCGAGAGCCCGGTGCGGTGCCTGAGCTCCCTTGCGAAATGAAGCACCTGCGATGCCGCCTGCCCTATTTCACCCTTAAGGGTGAACGGCATTCCAAGTACAATTTCGGCGACATCGTGCTCGGCGATTAGGCCAATAACTTCTTCGATCCCGGTCCTGCCGTCTCCGACCTCTATGTAGCCGAGCGGCTGGGCCGTAATGCGAAGCTCGTCGCTGATGGCGAGCCCCACTCTCCTCTCACCGTAGTCTATGCAGAGCACCCTTCCGCAGACGCCCGGCACGATCCGCTTGACCAGCCGGACCACGGTCCCGCCCTCCCGGGGGAAGGTGATCCGGACGTCATCCATCACCGACCGCATGATGAATATGCCGCGGCCCGAGGTGGCCAGCAGCCTGTCCTCGTCAACCGGGCATGGGACGGCTTCGGGGTCGAAGCCGCAACCGTGGTCGGTGACGGTTATGGTGACGTCGCAGTCGGTCCTCGAGAACGCGATCCTGGCCTTCTTGGCAGGATCACTGCCGTTGCCGTGGACTATGGCGTTTGTCGCGGCTTCGATTGCAGCCATGGAGACGTCGTCCGCGACCTGCCTGGGCACATTGGCCCAGCTGCAGAACGCCTCGCATACGGCGTCAACCAGCGCAAGATACTCGACACTGCTTGGTACGGAGATCTCAAGCATCGGTATTGAACCCCGTCCTGGCTTTACTTGAAACTTTCCACTGCCTTCTCTTCGCTGCTGTAGGTCTCGAAGATGGTGCCGAGCTTCGTGATCATGAGGAGGCTGTCGATCCTCTCAGTCACGTTTGCAAGCTTGAGCACGCCGTCTTCCTTGCGCAGCGTGGTGTAAGCCGAGATGAGGATGCCCAGGCCCGTCGAGTTGATGAAGGGTACCTGGCTCATGTTGACGACCACGTTCTTGAAACCCTCATTGAGGAGGTTCCGTATGCTCTCCTTGAATA
>CAZSBE010000058.1:3958-10216 GCA_964604955.1 uncultured bacterium | reverse complement strand
CGCATCGGGACCGCCCATGAGCTTCCCGGAAACGTCGAGTATCGCGACAGAGTCGGTCTTCCTGACGGATAACTTCACAACTGTCCTCCTTTGCTAGATCCCCTTTATGGCGGAGATCACACTATTAATATCATCCGGCAATGGCGCTGTAAACTCCATTGACGATTTCTCTATAGGATGGGTGAACGCCAGCCTCGCCGCGTGCAGGGCCTGCCTGTCTATGAGCTTCAGGCATTCCCTGGCGCGGGCCATCGTCGCACCCGGATATCCGCCGTACGTCCTGCGCCTCCCCCCGTAAGTGGGGTCCCCGAAAACGGGGTGGCCGCTGTGAGCGAGATGCACTCTTATTTGATGAGTTCTTCCGGTCTCGAGCTTCACCCGGAGCCGGCTCGCGAATTCGTATTTCTCCACTACCTGGAAATGCGTGACGGCCGGCCTGCCGTCGCTTCTTAACACCGCCATCTTCTTCCGGTCCGACCGGCTGCGGCCGATGAGGGTCTCGACCGTCCCCGCATCATCCCCGGGCACTCCCCAGACCACCGCGTCATAAGTCCGGCTGATCTTCCTCTGCGCCAGGTCCTCGCTCAATTTCACGTGAGCGGCGTCGTGCTTTGCAACTATTAATAGCCCGGAGGTGTCTTTGTCAAGCCTGTGGACTATGCCCGGCCTCAGGACCCCGCCGATGCCCGAGAGGTCGGTGCAATGCGCGAGCAGCGCGTTTACGAGCGTCCCCGTCCGGACGCCCGCCGCCGGGTGGACCACCATCCCCGCCGGCTTGTTCACCACGAGAATGTGGCCGTCCTCGTAGACGATCTCGAGCGGTATTTTCTCGGCCCGAACGGTTGAGGGCTCGGGATCGGGAATCCTGACGAGCACGGTCTCGCCGCCCTTGAGGCGGAAGCTGGGCTTTACGGGCCGCCCCTTGACCAGCACCAGGCCCGCCCTGAGAAGCCTCTGGATCTGGGAGCGCGTGGCGACGCCGCGAACATCGCTGAGGTACCTGTCTATCCTCTCGTCCATCTTCCCGGCGACTTCCAATTCGATCTCCCTCATTCCACCATGGCACCTGTGGTCGACCTCAGCGAGCATATCACGATGAACACGACGCCCACGGTAATAGCGAGGTCGGCCACGTTAAAAGAGGGCCACCTGAGCGCATCCCCGGCGCCTATGTCCACGAAATCGACGACGGCACCGAGCCTGATCCTGTCCAGGAGATTGCCGATGGCCCCGCCCAGGACGAGCCCCAGTCCAACCTTGACCAGACCGCAGGCTTTCCTCGACAGCAGGAGCACGACGACGAGCACGATGGCCGCGACCAGCGAGAAGTAGGTGAAGTAGCCGCCCGAGCTCCTCATGACGCCGAAGATCGCCCCCGAGTTCCTTATATGGGATATGCGCAGCGCGTCGCCGAGAACGTCTATCCTCGCGCCCTGGGGCACCGACATGACGACGACGTACTTGGTCAGCTGGTCGGTGAGAATCGTCGCGCACGCTACCAGAATCGATATCACCGTCGGCTGCTCCTCCCGCTTGTCTCCAGGTCCTCCTGGCACTTGATGCAGTTCCTGGCGTAGGGGAGCACCTCCAGCCTCGCGTCCGGTATTTCGACGCCGCAGGTCTCGCAGATTCCGTATTCGCCGCTCTCGATGCGCCCGATGGCTTCGTCGATCTCCTCCAGAGCCTCGCCGCCGGCCTCGCCGCGGTCGAATGCGGCTTCCCGCATGGCCTCGTCGCTTCCCTGGTCGGCCGGATGCGTGCTGTAAGCTGACACGTCCCCCGCGGACTCGCGCCGGCTCTTGCCCAGATAGACCTCTTCGAGCTCCGAGAGCTCGTCCAGCACTTGCTTGCGCCGCTCTTTGAGCAGGTCCCTGAAACGTTTAAGGTCCCGTTCTGCCAACTTCCGGTCCTCCTTTAAATCTTCTCCAGCACCACGCCGGCTGCCTCGTAGCCTATCTTGACCTGGAGCGCTTCGGCCCCGGCCGGTAGCACCCCGGACAGCGACTCCGCCAGCGTTTCGCTCTTGATGTGGTCGGCATAGAGGTCGAGCGCGTCCATCGTGTGCTCGCCTCCCGAAATGTAAAGGCGGATCTTATCCGTCACGTCGAACCCCGACTGCTTGCGGAGGTTTTGAACCTTGCTTACGATCTCCCGCGCGTAGCCCTCACAGAGGAGCTCAGGGGTGATGCTGAGGTCGAGGACGACGGCGTTGAGGCCGTCGCTCTCGAACGCGACGCCCTTCTTCTCGGTCTTTCTCACGATGACCTCTTCGGGCTTTAGGTCTATCTCCTCCCCTCCGAGGACGACGGTCACGGCCGAGCCCTTCTCGAGCTTCATCACCTCGGCGGCGCCCAGCCCCTTCAGCGAGCCCGCGAGGGCCTTGACCCTGTCCCCCAGCCTGGGGCCCAGCACGTCGAACCTCGGGAGAACTTCGTAAGTCACGTATTCCTCGAGCCCGTCTTCGAGCGCCACCTTCTTGACGTTGACCTCCTCCTTGAGATGGTCCACGAGCGAGGCGAAGACCTCCGCGTCCACCTTCTCGCCCAGGCTCAGCTTCACCTCGGAGAGGGGCTGCTTGATCTTTATCTTGGTCCTGTTTCTCGCGGCGCGCACCAGGCTCACGCATTTGACGACGGCCTCCATGGCCTTCTCGAGGTCCGCTTCGATGAGCGACGCGTCGCTCTCCGGGTAATAGGCCAGGTGCACGCTCTCGGGGGCGTCCTCGTCCACCGGGAGCACCATGTGCCTGTAGATTTCGTCTGAAACGAAGGGCATGAACGGCGCCACGAGTCTGGCCAGCGACACCAGCACCTCGTAAAGCGTCGCGTAGGCCGCGCGCTTGTCGTCGTCCATATCCTTGCGCCAGTAGCGCCGCCGGGAGCGGCGCACGTACCAGTTGGAGAGCTCCTCTATAACGAAATGCTGTATGGCCCTCGCCGCCCGCGTGACCTCGTAGTCGGTGAGCTCGGCGTCCACGGTGGCGACGAGCGAGTTCAGGCGCGAGATGAGCCACCTGTCCATGATGGTGCGCTTCTCCACAGCGATGCCGTGGGCGCGCGGGTCGAAGCCGTCGATATTGGCGTAGAGGGTGAAGAACGAGTGCACGTTCCTCAAGGTGCCCAGGAGCTTCCGCGCGACTTCCACCACCTGCTCCTCGCTGAAACGCTTGGGGAGCCAGATGGGGGATGTGGCGTAGAGATACCACCTCAACGGGTCTGCGCCGGTCTTTGCCATCACGGCCCAGGAGTCGACGGCGTTGCCGCGCGATTTGGACATCTTCTGGCCCGACTCGTCGACGACGAGCTCCGAAACCATGACGTTCCTGAAGCTGGGCCGATGCGACATGAAAGTCGAGATGGCGACCAGCGAGTAGAACCAGCCGCGCGTCTGGTCGATGCCCTCGCAGATGAACTCGGCCGGGAACTGGTCCTCGAAGAGGTCCTGGTTCTCGAACGGCCAGTGGTATTGCGCGTAGGGCATGCCCCCGGTGTCGAACCAGCAGTCTATGACCTCGGGCGTGCGCTTCATCACGCCGCCGCACTCGCCGCACCTGAGCTCGATGCCGTCGATCCAGGGCTTGTGGAGGTCTATCTCGCCCTCCATCTTCAAGGCCCTCTCTCTGAGCTCCGCTATGCTGCCGACGCTGTGCTGCTTCTCGCAGCCCTCGCATATCCAGATATTGAGCGGCGTCCCCCAGTAGCGCTCGCGGCTCAGCGCCCAGTCGACGTTGTTCTCGAGCCACTGGCCGAACCGGTTGTAGCCGAATTCCTTGGGATGCCAGTTGATGGTCTTGTTGAGCTCGATCATCTCGTCCTTGAACGCCGTCGTCTTGACGTACCAGGACGGGTGGGCGTAGTAGATCAGCGGCGCGTCGCATCGCCAGCAGAAAGGATAGGTGTGCACCACCGTCTCGGCTTTGAGAAGTATGCCCCTCTCGTCGAGGTCCTTGATGATGGACGGGTTGGCGTCGATCACGAACTGGCCCTTCCACTTCTCCACAGTCTCGTCGAAGGTGCCCTTGTCGGTCACGGGGTTTACGAAAGCGAACCCCCTGGCCCGGCCGAGATTGTAATCGTCCTCGCCGAAGGCCGGCGCCGTGTGCACGAGGCCCGTTCCGTCCTCGGCGGTCACGAAATCGGCCGTCGTTACGACGTAGGCCTTGCCGTCGGGCTTGACGTAGTCGTAGGGCGGCACGTACTCCAGCCCGTCGAGATCCGCGCCCTTCATCTCCTCTACGACCTCGTAGTCCTCGCCGAGCGCCGCCCCGGCGCGCTCCCTGGCGACGATCAGGTACTCGCCGCCGCGCTTCACCTTCTGGTAGACGAGATCGGGATCGACGGCGACCGCGATATTGGAGATCAGCGTCCAGGGCGTCGTCGTCCACACGAGAAGGCTGGTCCCGGGATCTTTCACGAGCGGCATGCGCACGTATATGGAAGGGTCCTCCTTATCGTCATAGCCCTGCGAGACCTCGTGGCTCGAAAGCGGCGTCCCGCAGCGCGCGCAATATGGAAGCACCTTGTGGCCCTTGTAAATGAGCCCGGCGTCGAACATCTTCTTTAAGATGTTCCAGATGGACTCGATGTAGTCGTTGGTGCAGGTCACGTACGGGTCGTCGAGGTCGAGCCAGAACGCGATTCTGCGCGTCAGCCTGACCCACTCGTCGCGGTAGGTGAAGACGCTGTCGCGGCACTTCCTGTTGAAGGCTTCCACGCCGTAGCGCTCGATCTCCTCCTTGGAGCCTATGTCGAGCTGCTTCTCGACCTCGATCTCCACCGGGAGCCCGTGCGTGTCCCAGCCGGCCTTACGGAGGACCTGGTGGCCCTTCATGGTCTTGTACCGGCATATGAGGTCCTTGACGACGCGCGCCAGCACGTGGTGGACGCCCGGCAGGCCGTTGGCCGTCGGCGGGCCCTCGTAGAACACGAAGCGGTTTTCCGGCGGGCGCGAGTCTATGCTCTTCTTGAAGATGTTCTCCCTCTCCCAGAACTCGAGGATGCGCTCCTCCGCTTCGGGAGCGACGACCTGGGACGGGACCCTTTCGAATACGGGCTGCTGCTTGCTCATAGCTTCTTAAGGACCTCTTTCACGAGCTTTGTGAGTTTGGGCTCGGCTCTCTCGGCTGCCTTCATAATCCTTATATGGCTGGCCGGTTCGAGCGCGTCAGGCAGGCACAAATCAGTAACCACCGAAAGCCCGAGCACCTTCATGCCCATATGCACCGCCACGATTACCTCGGGCACCGTGGACATGCCGACGGTGTCCGAGCCGATCGCGCGCAAGAAGCGGTATTCGGCTCTCGTTTCCAGGTTGGGGCCTGCGACGCCGACGAACACTCCCTTGTGTATCTTGATCTTGAGGTCAAGAGCAACCCTCTCGGTTAGTTCGATGAGCCTGGCCGTATAGGGTTCGGACATATCGGGGAACCTTGTCCCGACGCTGTCGTCATTGGGGCCTATCAGGGGGTTGTCACCCATGAGGTTGATGTGGTCTTCGATTATGACGATGTCGCCGCGCTCGTAATAAGGGTTCATGCCGCCCACGGCATTCGAGACGAGCAGCGTCTTCGCGCCCAGGTACTTCATCACGCGAAGCGGAAAGCAGACGTCCTGCATGCTGTAACCTTCGTAGAAGTGGACGCGGCCGCTCATGGCGACGACCTTCTTGCCTGAGAGATTTCCGATCACGAGTTCGCCCGAATGACCGAGAACGGTCGACGTGGGGAAATGCGGAATCTCGTTGAATGGAATCCGCACCGGCTGCTTGATGGCCCCGGCCAGCTTGCCCAGGCCGGTGCCAAGTATGATCGCGACCTCCGGCTTGGCCTTGGTCCTGGTCCTTATGAAGTTCCGGGCCTCGGTGATCTGTCTCTTCAGGTCCGTCATTTTGTAAGCCTCCTTCTTACTTCTTCCTCATCCAGTCCCACCACCTTGACCAGCTTGGCGGTGGAGCTCGATCCGCGTATTATGCTGAGATTCCCGACCGGTATCTGCAGTTCGTGGCCGAGGAGCCTCAGGAGCTCGATGTTGGCCCGTCCGCCCTCGGGCGCCGAGATGATGCGTACCTTGAGAAAGCCGTCGTCCATCCACCCGACAATCGCCCCCTGCGCGGCCTTCGGTGAAACCCGCACCTGGAAGGACGAGAGCTTGTCGGGATCGGTCTTGAACGACTCCTCGGTCACATACGCCGCCACCGGCGCCCGCTTCGGCTGTTCGGGCTGTGCCCTTCTCGGTCCCCTGCTCTTTTTCGATCTCTTGG
>CAZSBE010000058.1:0-3948 GCA_964604955.1 uncultured bacterium | reverse complement strand
TTCCTGGACTTGTTACCCGACCTGGTCCCCCGGCCGGACTGCCCGGCCTGGCTCGAGTAAGCCGTTCCGGAACTGATCCTGTTTCCGTGATGTGCCACCCTTCCGAACCTCCCGTTGAAACACAAACCTGGATACCAATGCCAGGCTCAATTATGCGTTTACGTCCTCGCGCCTCTCCGACTCGCTCCCATCCTGGGGGGCGTGCGAGATGCGCAGTTCCTTATTCGACTCGGGCGCGTCCTCGGGGGGCGCCGGCTTCCAGGTCGAGCCATGGCCGGAGGCCTGCGGCGCGGCTTCGTGCCGGGGCGCGGCCTCCTCGGCGTGCGGCCGCTCCTGTCGCGCGGGCGCACCGCCCGGGCCGCCCTGCTTCTCGTGATGCTCCTGCATCGCCTCATCCAGGGGGTCCTGCACGCGATGGTGCTCGTCGGAGGCGCCGCGCGCGGCGGCCGCCTGCTCGCGTCGCCTGGCGGCCTCCTCGGCGTGCATTGCCGCCTCGTTGCGGGCCTCGGCTTCGGCTTGCTTCGCGCGGGCCGCCAGGGCCTCGGTAACCGACCTGACCTCCCTGGCCTCTCTCCCGTCGCCGCCGTCACCGAGCTCCATGCTGTTCACTTCCTGTTCGATGTTCTCGAGATACGTCAGCTGGGACTCCAGAAGCGACCTCAGCCGCGGCAGAAATGCCCTCATTTCCGCCCTCACCGTCTCGCGCGCCTTGAATACGTCGTCTACCTTGCGCTTGGCCTCGGCGATCCTCTGCCTGACCTCGAGGTCGGCCTCCCGGATCATGAGTTCCGCGTTGCGGCGGGCGTTCATCTTTGCCTCGTCGGCGGCCTTCTGGGCCGAAACCATCGCGTCCCTCAGCGAGATCTCCATCTCGGTGAAGGTCTCGACTCTCTTCCTCAGAGCGACCAATTCACTCTCCGCCGTCTCCTTCTCCTTGAGAAGGTTCTCCATGGTGTCGGCGATCGAATCGAGGAACACCTTCACCTCTTCGGGGTCATATCCCCTGAGGCCTTTCTTGAACTCCTGGCTTCTTACATCGAGCGGGCTGATTCTCAAACTAATCGCCCCCTTCCTTGGTTTAGGAATTCGATTCTCAGTCGGGCCGCGCGCCGAATATGGCGGTGCCGATGCGCACCATGTTGGACCCTTCTTCGATTGCTATTCTGAAATCAGAGCTCATGCCCATCGAGAGGTATCGCATTTCGACGCCGGCGAGGCCGAGCCGGTCCGCCTTCTCGCCAAGCTCTCTGAGCTCGCGGAAGCAGCGCCTGACCTCGCGCTCGTCGTCGGTGAACGTCCCTATGGTCATGAGGCCTTTCACATCTATGTTCCCCAGTTGTGAAATCCCGGCCACCAGGTCGATGGCCTCGCCGGCCCCGACCCCGAACTTGGACTCCTCGCGCGCCGTCCTCACCTCCACCAGGACATCCATCCTGCGGCCGGCCTGCGCGGCGCGCCTGTCGATCTCGGCGGCCACCTCGACCGAGTCCACCGACTGGATCATGTCGAAGAGCTCCACGGCGGTCTTCACCTTGTTTCGCTGCAGGTGCCCGATCATGTGCCAGGAGACTTTCCCGGTTATCGCGGCGACCTTCTCGCGGGCCTCCTGGATGCGGTTCTCGCCCAGAGTGGAGAGCCCCGCGTCCACGGCCTCTTGTATTCTGTCAAGGGGCACGTACTTGGTCACGCCCACGAGTTCGACCTCTTCCGGCGCCCGGCCGGCCCTGGTCGACACCTCGGCGATCTCGACTCTGAGCCTCTCGATATTCTCTTTTATAGATGACATTTTAAGGAATCGGCTCCCCGGTCAGGGGTGAAACTGCCTGCTTGCCGGATGCTTCAGGTGGTTTCCTGGCCCGGCGTTTCTCTCGCGGCCCCCTACCTGGACTCGGGGCGCTTGAAGCACTTGCGGCATCGAGGCTCGTAAGCCTCGCCGGCGCCCACCACAATCCTTTCGTCGCTCTCGATCAGGCGCTGCGTCCTGTTGGCCGGTTCCCCGCAGACCATGCAGACGGCCATGGTCTTTGTGATGCTCTCTGCAAGCGCCAGGAGCTGGGGAATCGGCTCGAAGGGCCTGCCGCGGTAGTCCTGGTCGAGACCGGCCACTATGACCCGCTTCCCTTCCCCGGCGAGCTGCTCGCAGACCTCGACAAGCTCCTCGGAGAAGAACTGGGCTTCGTCGATGCCTACGACCCTGGTGTCGGGGTCGACCTGGCCCGGGATCTCGCTGGCGTCCCGGACCTTGGCGCATTCTATCCGCCTGTCATCATGTGAGACGATGTCGTCGGGACTGTACCGGTCATCGATCTCGGGCTTGAAGGCCTGCACCCTCTGCCTCGCGATGACCGCGCGGCGCAGCCTGCGGATGAGCTCTTCGCTTTTCCCGCTGAACATACTGCCGCAGATTACTTCTATAGTACCGGCATCGGTCTTCACAACATTACCTCTAAGTATTCCCTACTTTAGAGGGAGGGGACGACGTGGAAACTAAAGAGATGATTCGTTACAAAAGTGTAGTTAACCTCCCCGCCTAAGTCAACCCCAAATAACCATTGGGGTCAGGTCTTAAAATGCACAAGGGGTCAGGTCTTAAAATGCACAATCCCCCGAGGTCTCTTCCGGGACCGGCCGCCCGGGGACTGATCTTGATGACGATAAAGTTCAAGACTGCGGTTTCGGTATTCCTTATAATGGGGTGTGATGAAAAGAACGAGGACTTCTCAACTGCTGGCGGCCCTCATCGCCGTGCTCGCATTCGTCTCATGCGGAGGCCCCGACGAGCGGCTTAACGTCATAATAATAGGCGTCGATACGCTGAGGCCCGACCACCTCGGCTGCTACGGGTATCACCGCGACACGAGCCCCGCGATCGACGGGCTGGCCGCCGACGGCGTGCTGTTCGAGAACGTCATAAGCCAGTCGCCATGGACGAGCCCGTCCTTTGCCAGCGTCTTCACTTCACTCTATCCGACGCAGACCGGGCTGGTGTCCGTCGGCACGACCATGAGGACTTCCTTCCCCACTCTCGGCACGGTGCTCAAGGAACACGGCTACGCCACCGGCGCAATCGTGAACGCAGCCGTCCTGAAGCCCGAGTTCGGAACAGCACGCGGGTTCGACTACTACTATACGACCCCGCGCACGGGGAGGCTCGCAGACGGCACAACACGCGACGCCCTCGCGTGGATCGACTCGGTGCCGGGGCAGCCATTCTTCCTGTTCGCCCATTATTACGACCCGCACGAACCGTACGCTCCGCCCGCGCCCTATTACGATTTATTCGAGGAGGATTACTCGGGCCCCATTGGGAATGCTTTCGTGCTTCACGATCACTTCCCCGACGTCACCGGCATGAACTTCGGCCCGCTGGCGGCGCTCACCGGCGCCGACTGGGATCACATACGGACCCTCTATGACGGCGAGATCCGGTTCACCGATGAAGCAATAGGGAACCTCCTCGGGGGCCTGCGCGAGCGGGGGCTCGACCGGAACACGCTCATAGTCTTCTTGAGCGATCACGGCGAGGAGTTCTTTGAACACGGCGGGTTCGGTCACGGGCACGAGCTCTACGGAGAAGTCATAAGAGTGCCCCTCATCTTCCGCCTGCCCGAGGTAATTTCCCGTAACCTCCGGGTCAAACGGCAGGTCAGGCTGATCGATGTCATGCCGACCGTGCTCGGGGTGCTGGGAATCGAGACGGTCGAAAACATGGAGGGCGAGAGTCTCCTGGCCGCGCTGCGGGGCGGCGCTGTGCAGGCGCCCGGCGGGGAGCGCCTCTTTGAGTCCGGGACGGCATACACCGAGGGAATGCTGAGGGGCCCCGAGAAGAAGAGCGTGACCGCCTACCCCTACAAGATCATCTACAACGTGGACAGCATGGAGGAGATGCTATTCGATATCGGGCGCGACCCCGGGGAACGAGAGAACATAGCGGCCTCCGAGGCAGGG
>CAZSBE010000057.1:0-18628 GCA_964604955.1 uncultured bacterium | reverse complement strand
TCGCAAGGAACTCCTCATTCTCGGAGGAAATCACGAGCTTCTCAGTCATGCTACCTCCTGCTGTTCATGGCCGGCAAGATGCTCCTCCAGTATCTTCCTCTCCTCATCGGGTATGCGGCCGGATACTCTGGCAAACTCTGCGAGGCTGTTCATGTGGTTCACAAAAGCCCCCAGCATCACGGTCACAAACTCGGCATACCTGACTCTTTCAGGCTCAATGTTCCTTTCTTTCAGGACCTCTCTCACCATCGAGACGTTTTTCTTTATCGCCGCCACGCTATGGGGATATGGAGATGATTTCTCCTCGCTCTCGCCTATGAATATGCCGTCCGCGCCGAGTTCGAAGGCCTTCAGCATCAGCCTCGGAGGGATTCTGCTGCCGCTCGGCACCCGGAATATGCGGACGTCCGGCGAGTAGGAGAGCTTGCCCGTGCCCACATTGTCAGCCAGCCGGTAAGTGGTCTGGTCGTCGGCGAAGACCAGTATCCTCACATCGCCTTCCCCTTTGCCGGCCAGGGAAGCTCGTATTTGCTCCAGAAGCTGGTCATTTGTATAGCAATGAAGGTCGAGGGCCTCTTTGGGACAGGACGCGATGCAACTCCCGCATCCGGCACAGACCGTCTCATTCACGGAGACAACCTGTGACGGTACCAGAGCGCCCACGGGACAGGAATCGACACAGATGCCGCAGCCATCGCAAAGATCATCATGAACGAATGCGATTACCGGAGCGATATCATACTCCCCCCTGTTCATGAGCCTGACTGCCCTGGAGGAAGCTGCGCTGGCCTGAGCCACGGTGTCGGGTATGTCTTTGGGCCCCTGCGCGCACCCGCAGATGAACACGCCGTCGGTGAGCGTATCGACAGGCCTGAACTTGGGATGGGCTTCCTGGAGGAAGCCGTCCGGGCTCTCTCCCAGCTTCAGGATCCCCGCGATTTGCCTGCTCCCCTCGCTGGGCTGAAGGCCGACCGACAGAACCACCAGGTCAAACTCCGTCTCAATTATCTGGCGGGTCAGTGTATCCTCGACCTTCAGGGTCACGCTATTGCCGTTGGAGTTCCCGTTGACCTCCGCGACCCGCCCCCTCACGAACTTCACGCCTGTGCTCTGGGCTCTCTTATAGTACTCCTCGAAGCCCTTTCCGTAGGCCCTGAGGTCGGTATAGAAGACGTAGACGTCCCGCTTGGGATCAGAGCGTTTCAGCAGCTGCGAGAGCTTGGTGGCATACATACAGCATATCCTGGAGCAATGCTCGTTCCCAACCTGTTCATCCCTGGAGCCCACGCACTGGATGAACGCTATTCTTCTCCCCATCGGCCTTATGGGTTGACCCTCGGCGGCATGAACGATCATGCGCTCCATGTCCAGAGCGGTTATGATGTTGTCGGAGTGCCCCATGCCGTATACCTTCTTCTCCCTCGCGTCGAAGGTGTCGTAGCCTGTGGCAACGATAATGGTATCGACAGTCAGGGTCTTCCTCTCCGGTTTCTGATCATAGTCTATCGCGCCGGGCTCGCAGGCCTGCGAGCACCTCTCGCACGCCAGGGGGAATAGCCCCAGGCAGGCCTCATAATCCAGGATGTAGGAATGCGGCACCGCTATGGGAGAGGCAAGGTAAATGGCCTTTCTCGAAGTGAGGCCTTCTTCGTATTCATCGGGTACCACGACGGGGCAGACCTCCGAGCACTTGTTGCATGCGGTGCACTTCTGCGCGTCGACATACGTGGGCTTCCTTACGACGGTCACCTGGTAGTTGCCGAGATAGCCGGTCACGTCCTCTATCTCTGTAAACGTCAGGAGCTCAATGTTGGGATTGGCGGGGACGTCGGCCATCTTGGGCGAAAGGATACATGCCGCGCAGTCTTCCGTCGGAAAGGTCCTCGACAGCTTGGCCATCTTCCCGCCTATGGTCGGGTCCTTCTCCACCAGGTACACCTTGAATCCTGCATCGCCGAGATCCAGCGATGCCTGGATGCCCGCGATACCGCCACCCACCACCAGAACCCTCTTGCCGATGGGCATGGTTCTCTTGGCCAGTGCCTCATCCAGCCTGGCTTTCACTATGGCCATCCCTACGAGGCTCTTGGCTTTCGCGGTGGCGACTTCGTGCATGCCGAAGTGAGGCCAGGCGCATTGCTCTCGGATGTTTGCTATCTCCAGAACATACGGGGACAGGCCGGCCTTCTCCATTGCACTCATGAAGGTCTTCTCATGGAACTGAGGCGAGCAGGCTGCCACTACGACCCTGTCGAGGCCGTTGTCCCGCACGTCATCGAGTATGAGTTTCTGGCCGACCTCGGAGCACATGTGAGAGTAATCACGCACGAGGACAACATCTGGCTGGGCTTCGGCAAACGACGCGACATCACCAACATCAACAGTCTCGGATATATTGCCCCCGCAGTGGCAAACGTATACTCCAATCTTCATGGTCTACCCCTTCAGACATCAGTCGAAATGCTAGCCGGCAGACGCACCTAATTGAGATGTCCAACAAGGCATGCACCGCCATGGTCTCCGGCAGAGATTCAAGAAGATTATTCCAAACGGGGCTCCATCCCCGCGTACCTGTTCCATCTGACCCGGACATTTCATTGACTACAGGCCCAAGCCGTTTGTGCTATACGCTCACTCTTCCGCCGGCTCCGTTCCGATCTCCGCCAGCCGGTTCTTCACGGCAGCTATTTGCTGCTCCAGATCAGCGAGCTCGTTTTCAAGAAAGGACTTCTCGTCAGGGAGCCCCTGCGCGGCGTAGGGCATAGCAGCAACACCTGGAGGATATGCATATGCAAACCTCGCTCGCCGCCACATACCACGGCCGCCACCGAATGCGCGTCCGCGCCCTCCACCCCGGGGGATTCCTCCACGGCCGACTCCGTACACCAATCCAGGTGCGTATCCTGCCGGTGCGGGGCCTGACCCCACGGCGCAGTAGCCGAAACCGCCACCCGTCATCGGACCCTGTCCTCTCGGGCCTGTTCCATCAAAGCCTGGCATGGCTTCCCTCCTTTCAGCAAAAATCAAACCCGGGACTTGCTCTTCTGTCCCTGTCATTGTGCCACGTATAAACAAAGAGCATCATTTGTGCCAGATACCATATCGGGGTTAAGTGTTTTAACTTATTGTTTGATAAGTAGTTACTGGACGAATACCTCGATATTGATGATAGGGCATGCCCGGGAAGCGCATCATACTGAAACGATAGTATCAATATAGAACACCGTGGAACTTCCCCCAGCGGACCCGGGCCCGCATTTCAGAGGTGACGCCGATACCGGGGAGCCCGGTCGGAGAGACACCGGCAGGTCGCTTCAGGCCCGGAGCCTGCCCGGCTCAAACCCCTGAAGTCCCCCGGCCCAAACGCTTGCTTTGCTTGACAATACGACTCCATCTAAGTTACAATAGTCAGCGCGAAGCAGCCACTTACCAGTCTGTTAAGAGGCAACTGGACTATCTGGACGAGTTCTTATACGCCGGTACGTTCCCGGTAACCGGAGACTGGCGAACGAATGCGTACTAGACCCCTCACTCTGTTCGCAGCCTTCACATCAGTGCTCATTTCCGTATGCACCGGCCCGCTCCAGGCCTCCGACCCCGTCGAGACATTCATCAGCCGGGCGGACTCCATCTCTACGGCCGCAGGGGACGAAGCCCTCTCCGCCCATGTGGCGGACAGGGCCGTACTCGTCGGGGCCGCAGCCGGCCAGCTGGCCGACGTGGCCATCGAGCTCAAGGAGAGCGGACAGCCGGAGGCTGCAGACGAAAACCTCGCCTTCGCCGAGCGCATCTCGCTCCTCTACCGGGACCGGACGGGATCGTCCTCCCCGCTCGAACTTGTCAGAACATACATGGCGTGGGACGAAGGAGACCTGGCGGCCAGGCGTGAGGCGGCGGCCCTGGAAGAGGCGGCCGTGGAGGCCCGGAACGCCGGGGATTTCGACCGCGCGATAGCGGCCCTCAATGATGCCCTGGCACAATACGAATCCATAGGTGACAGGCGCTCAGTCGCCATACTCTGGGGCAGCCTCGGCGTCGTCTACTGGTACAGGGGCGACTTCGAAGCCGTGGCCGCAAACTACGAGAGGGCCCTTGCAGCCAGGCGTGACGTGGAGGACAGCATCCTCGAGGGAAGAACTCTCAACGGCCTGGGGAGCGTGAACTACCAGCTCGGCAACCTTGAAGCCGCGCGCGGGTACTACCAGCAGGCTATAGACCTGAGGCGGGAAACAGGGGACATGGGCGGGCTGGCCACCTCCCTCAATTACCTGGGCAATGTGCACCTGGCAGCGGGCCGCGTGGTCGATGCCCGCAGGACGCTTGAAGAAGCCGCGGCTCTCAACGAGCGGGCCGGTAACCCCGGGCAGCAGTATGAGCTCCTGATTTCAATAGCCAGCCTGAACGCCGAGATGGGGCGCATTTCCAGCTCCAACGCAGCCCTCGAGGACGCTCTCGAGCTCGCCCTGGAAATGGACGATCCCGTGCGCCAGGTGATTTGCCACAATAACCTCGCCCTCAATATGGCCGAGACCTATCGCTACGGCGAGTCCCTCGGCCGGCTGGCCCTGGTGAAGTCCCTCCTCCAGGAGCATCCGGACCCCGAACAGTCGCTGGTCTATTTCAGGAACAGCGGGATCACCAACCTCAGAATCGGTGAGCTCGACTGGGCCCGGGCCGATTTCGACAGCCTGCTTGCGCTCGCCGGCGAATACCAGATGCCGGCTTTCCAGCTCGAGGCCCTTGTCAATCTGGGCTACCTCTTCAAGGAACAGGCGCGCTACGAGGAGGGCCTGCTTTACGCCGAAAGAGCGCGTGGCCTCGCCGAAGATATAGGCAGCCCTAGGATGGTCCGCGAAACTCAGATCCTAGCGGCCGAGCTGGACCGGCTCCTTGGCCGCCATGACAGCGCTCTGCTGAGATGGGAGACGCTCCTCGCCGCCGACGAGGCCGAGGGCGTTGAGGCGAACATCGCCATGGACCGCATGGGCATGGCAAACATACACGACCTGGCCGGAAGGTCCGAGGAGGCCCGGAGAATACTGCGCGGCGTCCGCGACGAGGTCGAAAGAACCGGGGAGGGCGATCTTCTGCTTGCCCTCGCGTTCGGCATGGGGCACAGCTTCGAAGCCAGCGACCCGGAGAGCGCGCGCTTTTATTACGAGAGAGCGCTCGACATCCTTGACGAAACCCGTCGGGAGGTCGGCGGTACAGAGGTGAGAACCGGCTACCTGGGCGGTGTCCGCCGCTACTACTTCGAGGAGGTAGCCACGTATTACGCGGGGCTTGCAAAGGGCGATGGAGCCAGGCTGTGGTCGGTGCGCGCTTTCGAGACGGTCGAGCGGGCCAAGGCCAGGGGGCTACTCGACCTCATAGAGACCTCCGTGCTGTCTATGGGGTCCGCCGAGGAAGACGCGCTCATCGACTCCCTCTACAACCTCGACCCGGACGTGGCCGGTTACGCCGACCGCGAGCGGGATCTCCAGAACAGATACGCCGGGATAAGGTCGGAGCGCATCAAGTCCGCGGGCGGCGCCCGAATCGCCGCCGGGCCGCTCGCAAGCCCCAATGACATCGCGCGCGTGATTCCGCGTGACGCGGCACTGCTCGCCTATGCCGTCGGTGACACGGCCTCGCTTCTCTGGGTCATCGACCGCAGGGGATGCCAGGTGTACAGGCTTCCCGCGCGCGCGGCGCTCGGGCAGGCCGTGGCCGAGCTCAGGGACGCGATGGCCAGCCCGGTGGTGGGCGATGAGAGGCTCCGCAGCAGTGCGCGCTGGCTCTACATAGACATCGTGGGCCCGGCAGAGGAGCGCATCGCGAAGGCGGGCCGGCTCATAATAGTCCCTGACGACGCGCTGTTCGACCTGCCCTTCGAGGTGCTGCTCACCCGGGAGCCCGCGGCCGGAGCGCGCTGGAGTGAAATGCCCTACATGGCGAAGACATATTCCATGACGTATTCGCCCTCGGCCTCGGTCTATCTGGCGCTGCGAGAGGCCAGGGGCGGCAGGAGTTTCGACAAGGAGCTCCTGGCCCTGGGCGACCCCGACTACGGCATGCTCGAGCCGCCGGCCGGGCTCGATCGCGACATCACCCGGCTTCCCCGTTCGCGGGATGAGGTCCTCAACATAAGCCGCAGCCTCCCCGAAGAGAAGAAACACGTCCTCCTCGGGCGAGAGGCGAGCGAGGCCGCGCTCAAGCAGACGCTCCGCGGAGAATCGGTGCGCGTCGTGCACCTCGCCACTCACGGCATATTAGACCCGGCGGACCCGGCTGCGTCCTGTATCGTGCTCTGCCCCGACGGAGAGCATATTGAGGACGGGTACCTCCAGACGCTCGAAGTCATGTCGCTTCACATGGACGTCGGCCTGGTCGTACTCTCGGCCTGCGAGTCCGCCAGGGGGCGGATAGGGCGCGGAGAGGGCGTGGTGGGCCTCAGCCGGGCGTTCCTGGCCTCCGGGGCGCGCGGCCTTGTCGCGAGCCTCTGGCCTGTGTCCGACGAGTCGACCGCAAGGCTCATGGAGGAATTCTACAGGCAGATGCTGCATGAGAAACACCCGGCGGGCGGCGCCCTCAATGAGGCGCGCCTGGCCATGATGAACGACGACCGGTTCGCCCACCCCTTCCACTGGTCCTCGTTCGTGGTGATCGGTACTGAGGGCTCCCCGTGGCGATAGCGGCCGCCTGACCGGCGTCCGTCATCTCGCCCCGGGCCCTGTATTTATAGTAGAGAAGCAGGTCATTAAGCGAATCGACACTTCTTGGCGAGGAGGAAGCGATGAAGCTATGTTGCGGCCGTCTTCTGGGCATGTGCCTTCTGCTGGCTCTATTGCCGGCGGCCGGCCACGCCACGCAGATCGAACTCAGAACTCCCCGGCAGCTCGGCGAGCAGGCCGAGATCGTCGTCCGGGGCCGCGTTGAGAGCAGCGAGTCGTTCTGGAACGACGCGCGCACAAAGGTATTCACGCGGACGCGGATCGCCATCGACGAGACTTACAAGGGCGCGCCGCGGGCGACGGTGGACATCATTCAGCTCGGAGGCGTGGTCGATGGCATCAGGGTCACCGTACACGGCGCCCCGATCTGGAGAGTCGGCCAGGAAGTGCTGCTCTTCGCGGAGCCATATGACGACCAGTATTTCCGCGTGTCCGGCTTCTGCCAGGGCAAGTTCAGGGTGATGCGCGATGAGGCGACGGACGAGGCTTATATCGAGACGCCACCCGCTCCCGACCTGGAAGTGCCTGGAACGCCGGCCGCAGGCGGGCCAGCCGCCGCTGGAAGGACACCCTCCTCTACCGCGAGGGTCACCCCGCTCGATGAATTCGTGAGCCACGCCCTGGGCGCCGCCCGGTCAGAGGGGGTGCCGAGATGAGAACTGGACGCAGGAGCTCCGTTTTGACGGCTCTGGCGGCGTTTGCGATCCTGACCGTGCTCCCGATGCCGGGTCAAGCCAGGGACATGCTGCGCGCCCGCTCCACGGGCGAGGCAGCCCTGCCGGTGTTTGAGGGAACCGCGCAGTGGGAAACCACATGCGTATACACCGAGGACTTCCAGCAGGGCAACGGAGGCTGGGTGCCCGTAGACAAGCATGCCGGCATGGATCCGGTCTGGAACCGTTCCACTTACTGGGACGGCGAGGTCACCCGGGACGTGATGTGGTGCGGCGTGGATGAGCCGGGCTGGCCGGCTTCCCCGGGCTACGGCAACAACTGGACCCAGGATCTCAGCAAGTCGTTTGATTTGCCGCCGGGAACTCCGCAGGTAATCTACCAGCTTCAGTACGACACGGAGCCGGACTTCGATTTCCTCTACCTGGACGTATCCGACGACGGCGGAGCCAGTTTTACCAACCTCGAGATATGGGACGGGAACTCGTCGGGGTTCAAGTCCGATACGACCGACCTTAGCGCATATGAGTCCCAGTCGGTCATACTCCGCTTCCGCTTCGTGTCCGACATTTCCTTTAGCGACGAGGACGGCAATTATGACACCGATGGCGCCGCGCGCCTCGACTCAATAGCAGTCACGGGCTTCCCGGTCGACGCCTTCACGTCCGACGCGTGCGGCTGGACGGCCTCGGTGCCCCCCTCTATTGACGCCTCCTACCGCCTGGAGGCGGTGCCGGGGTGCGAGACGGGCTTTGAGTGCCCCGACTACTGCTACGCCTGGGTGGCCTACGACACGCTCACGGGTGAATTCCCCTATGAGGAGCTGCTGGGCCAGCCGGTGGAGATCGGAATCCAATCGCCCGCGATCAGCGTGCCCACCGACGCCGACTGGTTCCTGCTGCAGTTCGACGTCTATCTGAACCTGCCGATGTACAACCTGGTTTTCTATACCTGGGAGGTGTCGCCGGACGGGGGCCCCTGGACCACCGACGGTAACGTGACGTACGGTACCGGGGGGTTCTCGACCGTGCGGAAAGAACTTGCTCTATACGTCCCCCAGGGCACTGCGGAGATCAGGGTGCGCGTCATGGGCAAGGACATGTGGGGCGTGTGGCACGACAGCTACCCCTATACGGGGGTGCACACCGCGGCGCCCTTCTTCGACAATGTAGCCATCTATGCCATGAACACGGTCGACCCGGGGATCGACGACAGCAACTTCCCCAGCCCCTGCGGCGCCGATGAGGACGGCGACGGCGTGTTCGGCGATGACGACGACTGCCCCACTACGGACGCGTCATTCTTCGACTCCTACGGTGACGGCTGCATCGATTACGGCGCCGGCTGCCGCCATGTGGAGTACTGGGACCGTTCGGTCTTCCCGCTGACATATTACATAAGCGATGGCGGGGCCCCCGGCGTGAACGACGGCAGCGATACCCTCGCCATACAGGCCGGGATGAACGCCTGGACAGGCGTGCCCAATGTCGTGGCGTCGGCCATCTCCGGGGGGCCGAGGCCCCAGACCGATGCCAGGGCCCTGGACGGCATCAACCTGGTGACTTTTGATGACCCCGACTACCGGTTCGGGGCCGGCACCATAGCGGTCGGGATCACGACTTCTTTCGATGAGCCCACGTTCTACGCCAACCGCTGGCATCGCGCAGGCGAAATGTTCGACATGGACATGATATTCAACCCGGCCATGAGTTTCCGCACGGCGACCGACGGGCCCGCCGGCGGGACCTACATAGAGACCGTGGCAATGCACGAGGCCGGCCACCTCTTCGGCATCTCGCACTCGGCCGTGACGTCTTCATGCATGTACTTCGTCCTCCCGCCCGGGCTGGGCACGGGGAGTCTCTCGGATGAAGACCAGCGCGCCATGTACAAAGCATACGGAGATCAGACCCACATGGCGTCTGCGAGCCGCCTCTGGGGCACGGTGATGGACGGCTACACGAGCAATCCCCTGCCGGGAGCAGCCGTGTTCGCCATAAGCGCGACCCAGCCCGAGACGCTGGGATGCGAATACACGCTTCCTGACGGGAGCTTCGAGTTCATCGGCCTGCCCGACGGGCAATACTATGTATCGGTGCATCCCATAAACGGGAGCTCGGGCATAGGCTATCTCTGGCCGGGCTACATAAACCACCTCGTCGACGAGATCGCCGTCACCGTCTTCGTACCCGAATACTGGGACCTGGCCGAGTCCAGCGACGACGACCCGGCTGCGAAAGACCCCCTGACGGTCTCCGCGGGCGCGGCCACCGCGGCCCACATAATCACCAATGTCGATGACGACCCTCCCTATGTCACCGGGACCATACCCGACTCGAACGCGACCGGCATTTCCATCGATACCGCGATTCTCCTCAAGTTCTCCGAGCCCCTCAACACCGGCACCCTGCAGGGTAACTTCAGCCTCGTTGACACCACGACGGATGAGTTCATCCCGGGGAACGCTTCTTTTCTCATGGACGACTCGCTGATAGCGTATATACCGCTGGCGGGACTCCGGTTCGAGTCCACATACGAGCTCACGATCGGCACCGGGCTCGAGGACCTTTTCGGGAACGGCCTCGCGGAGCCCTTCACCATGTTGCTGACCACCGAGGACGAGCCCGACGTGGCCCTTGCGAGCCTCTCGCCCAGCAAGGGCGTACCCGGCATGATCGTATCGCTCGCCGGAAACGGCTTCGACCCCGAACCGGCCAACAACACTGTGAGCTTCAACGGGGTGCCGGCGGCGATTTCGGACGCTTCGCCGACCCAGCTCATCGTTACGGTTCCCGACACCGCGACTTCAGGAGCGGTCAATGTCTACAATCACACGCAGGGTCTCGTCAGTAACGACCTCCAGTTCTCGGTTCTTACGACCGATGAGGCCCCGAAGGGGTTCGCGTCGGGAACATGCGCCCTGAGCGGTACTCCTCACGCTCTGACCGTGCTGCTCGACGGCTCCTATGCCTTTGTCGCGACAGACGCCGGTGCCGAAGCCGTGGTCACCGATCCGGCCCAGGGCGGCTACATGACCGCCACGACCATACCCGTTTCGGGGGGCCTGAGCGGCATAGACGCGGGGCCGGGCGGCAGCAGGGTCTACGGCGTGAGCAACGTGACGAAGAAGTTCTACCGCATCAACTCGACGCCGGGGTATATGGGCGTCCTGAGCGAGAAGCCCATTGATGGCGTGCCACTGGGCATATTCGTCCATCCACGGGGGCACCGGGCTTACATCCCCACCGAGGATGGCAGAATACAGACCTGGGACATCAAGGAAACCAGCCCGACCTTCGAGACCCAGATCGGCACGATCGTGCCCAACTACTCCGATCTGAGGGCCGAAATGGCTTCCGGTCCGGGCGGCGACCCTCTCCTGGCCATCACGGGGACGGGCAGGTTGCTCTTTATCGACCAGGACTCCATGGCTGTCGCCTCAACGGTCACGCTGGACCAGTACCCGAGGGGCATAGCCATCGACCCGGCCCTCGGCCGCGCATATGTCTGCGGCGAGATGGGCATCATGAGCATCGTGTCGCTGACCTCGCAGCAGGTCCTGTGGAAAGTGCGCATAGGCGGCATCTTGAAGAGCATCGCAGTGACGCCTGCGGGAACCTTCGCCCTGGTCGTAAACCGTGAACTCAACCTTCTCAATGCGATCGACCTGCGCGAAACTTCGTCGAGCTTCCTTTCGGTGGTGGCGACGATTGATCTGCCCATCAACCCGGTGGATCTCGAGCTCTCCCCCGACGGGGACTATGCCTTCTCGATTTCCGAGGCCCAGAAGTACCTTGTTGCGACGACCGTGGGACTGGGGCCGTCGCTTGTGACGCTTTCGCGGCCGGCCGCCCCTCATGGCAGCAGGCTCGTGCTGGCGGGCTCGGAGTTCGCCACGGACTCCACTGCTGCGGTTTCATTCGACGGCATGGAAGTCGAGACCGAACGGCTCACGGATAATTCCATCACGGTCGAGGTCCCCGGAGGAGCCGCGAGCGGCCCGGTTTCAGTCGTGACATACGAGACCGGTGGGCGCCGGCTGGAATCCAACCCGATCTACCTGGGAGTCCTGGGGAGCACCGAAGAGGACATGCTCCGCCTCGCCGCGGCTCTGCGGGGAGCGCCCTCTCCGGCAGTGGACGCGGGCTCCGTGATGCAGGTGGCGCCGGACGGAGGCTTCATCGCTGTGGCCGACAGAGAGGCCGGCCTCCACATACTGATTCTGGACGAGGGCAGCCCGGACTATAACCGGTACGCCGGCTCGATGGACCTGGGCTCGGATGCGGCGGACATCGTTTTCGCCCCGGACGGCGACCGCGCTTTCATCGTGCTTCCCGATTCAGGCGTTATCGCGGCGGTGGGGACCAACCGCCTGAGCGACGAATACCTGACGGTACTGGCGACTGTCGACTTTTCGGGCATAGGTGGCTCCGCCCTCGCGCGCGCAGCCATGAGCCCCGACGGGCGCCTGCTTCTCGCCTCCGACCCGGGCGCCGCGGAGGTCCACCTGGTTGATGTCGCGGCCGGCTCTCCCACGGAGTACGAGATCACGGCTTCGGTGCCCCTCGAAAGCGGGGCCATCAACGGCGAGGCCGGCGAAATGGCGTTCCACCCGGGCGGCGAGTATGCTTACCTCGCGGTTCACGACCCGGACCCCGCGGTGGTCCTGGTGCTGGACGTCGCCCCGGAGAGCATGACATACGGGGACATCGTGTGGACGCTGACGCTTCCCGGCGCGGCGCCCCAGGAGATTCCCATTTCGCTTTCCTTTACGCCCGACGGTGACCGTTGCCTGCTGCTTACCAGCCAGTACACAGGGGCGCCCAACCGGTCGGTGGTGATGCTGGATTCATCGGTACCATCAGTTCCTGTCTACTCCAGGACGCTCAGCCTGGGCGGCTCGGCGAGCCCGGCCGACGAGCACATCGACGTCTCGCCGCGGGGCGACCGCGCCATCGCCAATGTCCGGGAATCTGGCCTTTTCAATATTGAGATCGGTACGGACCCCGACACGCTGAGCGTTATCCAGCAGACCGGGGAGCCTTCGAGTCATGCCACAACGGCGGACGGGGACTATGCCCCTGACGCGAGCAAGTTCTACAGCCTGTCCGAATCGAGCGACACGCTCAGCATCTTCGATTTCAGCGCCGCCCAGACGATAGCGGTTTATTCGGGCGATGCGCAGGCGGGGGTTGTCGATGAGGTGCTTCCCAAGCCGCTCAGGGTCCGGGTGAGCGGTGCGCCGGGCGAGTACATTGCGGGCGTGCCGGTCGAGTTCGCAGTCACGGCCGGCGGCGGGCACTTCGCCGATACGGATGAGGCGACGCAGGTGGTTTCGACGAACGCGGACGGCATAGCTGAAGTCGACTGGGTGCTGGGGCCGGACATCGGAACCGGCGCGCAGGCGGCATCGGCGGCCGCCTCCGGACTCACCGGGTCGCCGCTTGGATTCACGGCGGACGGGCTGGTGGACCCGACGACGGTTCCGCTCATTGTAACCGGCGTCAAGCCGGCCGACAGCGCCACCGGTGTCAGGCTGGGCACAGCCATACAGGTTGCCTTCAGCCGGCCGGTCGACACCACCTCCGTGAACTCGTCCAACTTCTATCTGCATAAAGGCGACCACTGGCCTCTTTCCGCAGTGATGGGCTTCTCGGGAAACAACAGCCGGATTTCGCTCTCTCCGTTGCACCCCCTGTCACCGCTCACCACTTACTATATCGAGGCGAAGACAAGCATCCTGGACGAGGACAGCGGCGCGCTGGACGACAGCCTTTCTTCGAGCTTCATAACCGAGAGCCGCCCGTCGATAAGCCTCAATTCCCTCTCGCCGATGAGCGGCACGGCGGGGATTGAGATTGTGGTCTCGGGAACCGGGTTCAACCCGGACCTCGAGCATAACTATGTGTACTTCGACGCCCTGGAAGCCTACGTGACCGGTGGAGGTATCGACTACATTTCCGCTATCGTGCCGTCGGATGCCGTGACGGGTCCGGTCCGGGTTCAAAACTGGTCTTTGCCTGACACCTGCAACACAATTGATTTCGCTGTGCTGGACGCCGACGGCTCGCTCCTGGATAACAATGTGGTCGGGAGCGTGTCGACGACATCGGCGACGAGGGGCATAGCCATCACCCCGGACGGGGCCCTTGCCTACGGCGTCAGCCCGTGGAGCAATCTGGTGAGCGTTATCGACCTCAACACCCTGTCGTACCTTGCCAGCATACCGGTCGGAGACAACCCGCTGGCCATCACAATAGACCCCGAGGGCGCATTCGCGTACGTTGCGAACTACTTCGACGGCACTGTCTCTACTATCGCCGTCGACCCGGCCTCTCCCGATTACAACAAGGTGGTCGACGTCTTCTCCGTGGGAATCGGGCCCACAGACCTGGCCATAACCCCGGACAGCGACAGGCTGCTCGTGGCCAACTCGGCCTCCAGCGAACTCAGCGTTATCGACACCGATCCACTGAGCGAGACATACCGCGCCGTAGTGGCAAGCGTAAGGACAAGCTCGGGCGCGCGCACGGTCGCCGTGACCCCGGATGGAGCAGAGTTCTACGTAGGAGTCGACGCCGGCTACATCGTCATATCCGCCGAGAGCTATGGCGTGGTGGCGAGCGTGGCCGCGGGCAGCGGGTCCAGAACCGTGGCGATAACGCCCGACGGGGCCCTGCTCGTTATCCTGACCACCGACGGCACCGTGAACATCTACGATATAAAGGACGGGAGTACAACCGAGAACCAGGTGGTGGCCAGCGTGAAGCAGGGATCCGGCACGTTGAGCATAGCCATCAGCCCCGACGGCGCGTTCATCTTCATGATCCAGGAGCTCGGGGACGCCATTCACGTCGGGCTCCTGTCCCTGGGAGACGCGTTCGGCGTCACAGGAGAGGGCGGCGAGGTGCCCCCGGCCGGAGTCGAAATCGTCATGGTTGATACGCTCACGGCAGGCGAGGACCCGGCGTGCATCGCCTTCGACCCGTCCGGCTCGGGCGCGTTCATAGTGGCCAACGCCGGCGATTACACGGTCACCGTATTCGCGGACGAGGCAGCGGGCGTCGAGCCTGAGGCCCTGTTCCGCCCCATGCGGAGTTTCCCCAACCCCTTCAGCCAGCATACGACCATAAGGTTCTCGATCCCGCGGCAGATGCAGGTGAGGATGGCCGTGTACGACGTCCGGGGCCGGCTCGTAAGGGATATCATGAACGAGCACCGGGACGCGGGGACTCACGATGCCGTCTGGGACGGCCGGGACTCTGAGGGACACAAGGTCTCGAGCGGTATCTACTTCTGCAGAATGGAGGCCGGGGAGTTCACGCAGACGACCAAGGTGATGATGCTGAGGTAGAAGACCGGCGGCGTTGGGTGCCGGCCCGGCTCTATGTTATGGGCTCCGGGGCCCCGTCCGGTTGGCAGCGCAGACCGCAGTCGCCGAGAGCCGGTCATGGAGCGCCACGCGGCCCGGGCCGGCTGCGAGAAGAAAACCAGACAGAACGGCGGCTGAAGCCCCGATGGCAACTGCGGCAAGCGCGCGGCTGCCGAGGATGAGGGCCAGCGTCATTAGCCACAGGCCGCTGCATTTGACCGCCCATCTCACGAGCCGCCGCCCGCCCGTTGCCGGAGTGCCGGCCGCCGCCGTCACGCGCATTCCGAAAAGCCACTTGCCCGGGCCGGCGCCGAAGATAGCTTCTCCCAGAAGGACGAGGATCAGGGCAAACGGAAGTCCGTAGACGAAATCCCCGAGAACGCCCAGGACCATCGGGATGGGTCCCCGCCAGAAGGTGTCGGGGGAGCCAATGGAAAGCATGACTGCGGCCCGCCCGGCGAACCACCGCCCCGACGAGCCCGAAAGCAGGAGAGCCACGACTACACCGAAGAGGAAATCCACGCAGCCCGCCAGAAGCCGGATGCCGAAACCTCGCCTTCGGCCCGTCAAACCACCACCGCGCCCGGTTTACTCGCCGCCGTCACGGTAGAGCGCCTTGATGTCGCCCCAGGTGGAGGGTTCCGTAGCGGTCTGCCTGGTGAGACTCGCGCGGCCCGCGCCGCCCGTTGGCGAGGTGAAATCGAACGTGCCGCTGATCTCATCCTCGCCGACCGTTCCCTCGAAGGTGAAGCCGCCGAAGCTCAGAGGGGCCGTCACGGTCCCCGTTCCCGACCCCGAGCCGCCGTTGACGCTGCCGGCACCGGTGCCGATGCTCGCGGCCTGAAACGTGAACTCCAGCACGTGGTCGGCGAACACTGAGGTGATACTGCCCTCGGCCGACCCGGGAAGAAGGCCCATGCCGAAGTAGGAGAAGTCAATCGTACCGGACGCGGAGAAATCGGAGCCGTCCCGGCTTATCTGCCAGGTCATCGAGCCCCCCGCGCCCACGTAAATCGTGTCCTCCCAGCTGCCGACCCAGGTACCGGTCAGGTCGGGGATGGTATCCACAGCGGCCAGTTTGATGGCGCCGCGGGCCTCCGGGCTGCCCTGGGGTCCGGAGAAACCGACTATTACAACCGCGAGTATCAGCACGGCGAGGTAAACGGCCGGCCAGATAGATCTCTTGCCCATGATCCAGTCCTCCCGTGCTTTGCCCGTTGACTGCTGCCCCTCGCACACCACCCACAGAATGCTCTCAATTCAAGCTTATCAAATACGGCCCAAGCGTTCAAGCATGTTGAGACCCGTCCGGCTACGGCTCGAGCCGGTCGTACTCGTCTTTCGTTATCTCCGCGCGCACCTTGCCAGTATGGGCGATGCCCGCCGGCTCGAAGAGCATGAGCTTGACATGCCCCTGCGGCAGCACGCGGTGCTCTCTGCCTCTCTCCACTATACAGAACTCCCCGGCATGCAGAGTAACCGTCCCGCCTCGCTCCATGACATCCAGCACGCCCTCAAGGACGCAGAACATCTCGTCCTCATCCTCATGCGCGTGCCAGGGCACCTTGTCGCCCTCCAGCCGCACGAGTTTCACGTGCTGGCCATTGAGGTCTCCCACTATCTTGGGCGAATACGTATCTTTGAATCTCCTGAAACACCTCTCCAGATTCACCACCTTCGGCATTGCAATCACCTCACCCCGTCAGCAGGTCGATGTATGCTTTCTCCACCAGTGACTCGCCCGCTATCGCGAGCTTCTCCATGAGTTCGCGGGCAATGCGCACGCCTTCGCCAGCGTCCTGGTCAGGCCTCAGCACGACCTCGAGCTCCACGAAATCGCCCAGGCCCTCGACGCGGTCCAGGTGAACGCGTGTCTGCCCTATCAGGTAAAGGGCCCTTTGCTTTCGCACCACTCCGATCGCCCCGACCGACCTTGTCAGGACATCGAGCAGAGCGTCAGGCCTCGTGGTGGAAACCAGGGCATAACCGGACTCGACCGGCAGAGCCGTATCTGGCCGCTCGTAGTAGATGAGCTCGCCCTCCGTATCAGAGAGCTTTCTGAGCTTCAGCCGACCCCTACGGCTCCTGAAGAAGGTGTCCTCCTGGCGGATCATAGCAGGCCCGGTGCCGCCGAGGGCCTTCACTCGCTCTTCCAGAGCCCCGAGGTTCTCCGCCCTGGCCTTTATTTCGATGTTCCGGTTCAATCGGCCTCCAGGTATACTCTGGATTCGCAGTCTAGCATATGCCGGCCGGCCCGCGCAATCCGCGAGGGGACGGGCGAGAGATTTAGCTTGCCTGTGTGAATAAATTATGTAATTACTTACTAGATTTTTGCATTTCATCGGGAACAAACTCATAGGCCCCTCATTAAACAGGTTGAGCCCATTGGGAGGCTCCAGAAGGGTCTTTTGGCCGGACCGGGAGAGCGGTCCGGAAGAGAAGGAGGTCTTCAGATGCGCCAGGTATGTGGGAACTGTCTGATAGCGGCCCTCTTGATGCTGACGCCGGTGTTCGCCCTGGTCACGGCCCCGGCAGCGCAGGCCCCCGGGCAGACCATGATCATGCGCGGCGGAGTGCCGCCCATAGACGACGCCACCAAGGCGGCCGTCATAGACAGCCTCTCCGAGTCGCTGAACAGCATATACGTCTTTCCGGATGTCGCCGCGAAGATGGAAAAGGCCATAAGGAGGAACCTCAAGAGAGGCGCCTACAAAGACGCCGACACCTATGACGCTTTCGCCGGGATGCTCAACGAAGACATGTACGAGATAGCCGCCGACCGGCATCTCCATATCGACTACCTGCGGGACGACAACCTCCTGGCCCTTTCAGACACCCTGACCGAAGACGAGGAACAGGAACTCTTCAACAGGCTGGCGTCCAACAACTTCGGTTTCTACAAGCTCGAGCGCCTGGCGGGCAACGTGGGCTATCTCGACCTGCGCGCTTTCAATGACGCCGGCTTCGCGGGAGCCACGGCGATCGCGGCCATGAACTTCCTGGCATACAGCGACGCCATCATCATCGACCTGAGGCGGAATGGGGGCGGCAGCCCCAGCATGATTCAGCTCATCTCGAGCTATTTCTTCGACGAGCCGGTGCATCTTAACAGCTTCTATATCCGGGCCGACGACTCCATGAAGCAGTTCTGGAGCCACTCTTTCGTCCCTGGGCCCAGGATGGACGATACCGATCTATATATACTCACCAGCCACTTCACTTTTTCGGCGGCTGAGGAATTCACCTACAACATGAAAAATCTCAAGCGCGCCACCATAGTCGGTGAAACAACCGGCGGCGGGGCCCATCCGGTCAGTTTTGTGGCCTGGCCCGAACTCAGCATGAGTCTGAGCGTGCCTTTCGGCCGGGCCGTGAATCCCGTCACGGGCACGAACTGGGAAGGCACAGGCATCGAGCCCGATATCCAGGTGCCCGAGGCCGAAGCGCTGGAGGTGGCCCATCTTCACGCTCTCAGGAAACTCGCCGAGAGCGGAGAGGCAGGCCCGGACGTCGCCTGGGACATCGAAAGGCTGGAGGCCGCGGCGCACCCGGTGGCCATCGATGAGGGCACTATGCTCAAGTTCGCCGGCCAGTACGGCCCGCGGACCATACTCTTCGAAAACGGGGCCCTCTACTACCAGAGAGGCCAGGGGCCCAAATTGAGAATGGTGCCCATGAGCGAGACGACCTTCATGTTCGAAGAAATCGACTACTTCAAGCTTGAGATCGAGACCGACGCCTCCGGAAGCCCGGTCGCCATAATAGGCCACTACCGGCAGGGCAATGTGGACCGGAGCCCGAGGGACTGATTACGCGGGCAGGCCGGGTGACATATACCGGTTGGACGCCGCGATCTTCAAGAACCTGCGCG
>CAZSBE010000056.1:0-18782 GCA_964604955.1 uncultured bacterium | reverse complement strand
AGCGGGCATGTGATACGACATGTATTCGGTGAGCTCGTTCTGAGGTGTTATTGGATAGCCGGCATAGAAGCCGCAACCTGCCCTTATCGCGGCCTCCCCGATAGCCTCATTCCCCTTCATTAGCACTCTTTCTTCGGGCATAATTACCTCCCCAATCTGATCTATTTGTAGACTTCGATCGCCACTTCAGGACACATCTGCGCACAGATGGCGCATCCGGTGCAGCCCTCGGGGTCGAAGCACTCGGGGTAGTGATAACCCTTCTCATTGAAGTCCTCCGAGAACCTCAAGATCTCCTTGGGGCAGTAGACTATGCAGAGCTCGCAGCCTTTGCATCTCTCCACATCGACTTTGATCTCGGGCATTTTACCTCCTATGCGCAGTAAACCCTTGTAGTCACAAACCGTCTTAATCTACCAAAACGTGGCCTGGTAGTCAACAAACTCCGTGGATCCGTCTCGCGCGGCGTAATCCATTGAAAAACCTAGAGGTATAGACCGGCTTTCCTGATGCGGGCCTCCACCGGCCCGGGCACCAGGAAACTGATGCTCTTTCCGCGGCCGACTCTCCTGCGGATGTCTGTCGAGGAGATGTCAAGGGCCGTGATCTCGACGAGGCGGCACTTCCGGGCGAGCCTCCCCTTAAGGGCCTTCAGCGCCCCCGCGGCGCCTGCATAGCCCGGCCTCGTGGCCACCGCGAAGCGGCACTCTCTGAAAATCGTTTCCGGATCCTTCCATCTCGGAATGTCCAGAAAGGCGTCCATCCCCACGAGCAGCCAGATCTCGGGCCGTCTGCCGACGATCGACCTGACCTCGAGAACCGTTTCCGAAGTGTAGGACACGCCGCCCCGCCTGATTTCCATGTCGGACACCAGCAACGCCTCATGTCCCCGCGTCGCAGCCCGGAGCATGGCGAGCCGGTCTTCGGGCCGGGAAGGAGCCTGCCTGGGTTTGTGGGGCTGCCTGTTGCAGGGCATGAACATGACGACGTCGAGGCCCACGGCCTCTCTGAGCTGCTCGGCGCAAACCAGGTGGCCGTAGTGGACAGGGTCGAACGTGCCGCCAAAGACGCCGATGCGCCGCGCGGCGTCGAGCTTACTCGACTTGCGCATCCCCGCCCCCGTCGGAGATCCGTTCCAGTCTCATCCCGGCCTGCCCGCAGGCATCCGTGCCGGGGTAATCTGCAACGACCTTCTCGTAGGTCTCTATGGCCTTCTCTATGTTTCCCTCTTTGTCATAGCTCTCGCCCTTCCCGAGCAGTGCCTGCGCCCCCCACGCGGTGTCGCCGTATTCGTCGATCACCATGTCGAAGTACATTCTCGCGGCCATGTAGGACCGCTGCCGGAGATAGAGCCTGCCGTTCAAGTAATCCTTCTTGGCGAGCTTTCCCCTGGCTTCCATCAGGCTCGCCGTCGCTTCCTCGCGCACATTGCTGTCGGGGTACTCTCTCAACATGAACTCGAGTTCGTCGACCGCCCGGTGGGTGTTCTGCTGGTCCCGCTCGGCCCTGCGCGACTGGGCCAGGTAACAGAACCCGATCATGTACATGGCGTCGTCCGCGAGGTCGCTGGCGGGGTAAGTGTCGATGAAGTCCTCCAGCTCGGCGATCGCGAAGTCCCAGTCCTTGAGTTCGACTCTGCACCTGGACCGGTTGAACTTGGCGCGCTCGGCGATCTCGGGAGGCGGGAATTCCGCGAGGAGCTCTTCGTACTCGACTATGGCCTTCCGGCACTCGCCGCGCGCGGCGAGGTCGTCGGCGCGGGCAATCCTGTCGCCGGGTTCGAGCGCCACCCTGGGCTTCGATCCCGAACAGCAGGCCAGACTGAGCGACAGCAGTGCCGCTGCGAGCAACACCCTCTGAATCATATATCGACCTTTGCGCATGTCAGGAGGCGGTCTTGTTGGAATAGAAAAGGTATACCAGCACGCCGATGATGACCATCACGAGCCCCCCCTCGAGGTACTTGTCGCCGCTCCCCTTCTTCAGCTCGGGCGCGGCAAAAGCGTACTTGGAATCACTCAGGACAGCCAGTGCGCCGGCGGGAACGACGTCACGCACCTCGGCCTTCATGTTCTTCGACTCCAGTATATCGCCTTCGACCCTGTCCACCAGCTCAACGTAGAAGGACGCCCTGGCCACCCTCTCGACTACCTTGGAAGCGATTATGTACCGCCGCCATTGCCTGCCGTAGACGAGGTCCAGCTGGACGATCTTGATTCTCAGGAGGTATGGCGCGGCGCGGCGGGCGGTGGAATCCGCCTGCTCCCCGGTCGCCCTGACGTCCCAGCCCCGTCTGATCAGGCGCTCGTTCATTATCTTCTCGACCAGCCATCCGCCGCTGTGGCCCGCCTCTACCACGATCTCGATGTCGCTGCCGGCCGCGGCCGGCGCCGAGACGCGGGCCGAGTCGAACGCGGCCTCCGTCGCCTGCCTGACCAGGTCGAGGTTGTTGGGATAGTCCCCGTCAGCCCGGGCCGCCTGGACCGGAAGGAGAGCGAGAATGAGCAGGAAACCCACCGAACTAGTTCTCATCATCTTGTGGCTCCAGATACTAAGCTATTGACTTACCGCATGGCTGGTTTGATATACTCTTGCGTACTCCAATACACCCGACTCTATTTAAACTTCGGCATGTTGTCAAACTGATTTTACTCAAAGAGGCGGCCGGAGATGCCGATTAAAGACTATGTGATGTGCCACATGCTAAACCAAGGCAGGTAAGCGAATGTCAGACACGGCGAAGCTGGTCAACCAGATGTTTGTCAACTTAGTAAAACTGCGGCTCGACGACAGGATCGCCAGACAGGCTGCCGGTGTCGTGGACGGCGTCGTGGACAAGGTGCTGAGCGAATCCCCCGAGGCTACGGACGAGACCAGGCGGAGGATACGCATTGCCCTGTGCGGTATGCTGGCGCATGGCTGGGCGCTCGGCATGAATCCATATAACAGCCCGGACATCACCGTGGACAGGAAGCCGCTCGAGGTGAGGGTCTCCAAGGACATCCTCATACCGATTGAATCGCTCAAGGCGCTCAGGTGTGTCAAGACGGACAAGCTGGGCAGGGTCGAGAAAGCCTTCTTCGAGCCCAGCGCGGAAGCCAAGGTCAAGGAGAGAATCGACAAGATTCTGGACGAGATCGCGCGCAAACACTGGGCCAAGTAGACGCGCCCGCTCCGGCGTCAGGACTTCCCGTTTTCCGGCCCCGCCGTCTTCCCGGCGGGTTTTGCGGGCCCCGCCTCCCCGACCTCTCCCCTTCCCTTGTCCTTGCCCTTGCGGTAGTCGGTGACATAGAAACCCGACCCCTTGAAGATGAGGTTCAGCGACTTCGGCGGCAGCTTCTGCAGTTTTCCGCCGCACTTCTTGCACTTCTTGAGAGGTTTGTCGTTCATGCCCTGCTCTATGCAGAACTCGTCCCCGCACTTCGTGCACTCGTAGTCGTAAGTCGGCATCTGTACATATACCTCCCTTCGAAAAAGATAACCACCGCGCCTGCTGAGGTCAAGTCCGTCCAAGTTAGTTGACATCGCCCGGGTCATTTGCTACTGTGGACGCGGCAAGGAGAAAGGGGGCGAGTGATGTTAAGGACATCGCTGATTTGTCTTTTGCTGATTGCTGTCCTCGCGTTCGGGGCGTATGCCGTGGATCCGGCTGCCAGCCCTCCCGACGAGCAGGAACCAGTGCGCTCCAACCGCGACCGGGACATGCTCGACACCACGCAGGGCCAGCCCGGCACCTCGCTGCCGTTCCCCAAGCAGTTCGTCCTCGGCCAGGTTAAGGACCTTACAGGCGCCGGCATGGCGGGTACCGCGGTCAAGCTCTTCGCAGACGGCGAGCTCGTGGCGTCCAGCAAGGCGAGTCCCACCGGGGAATTCGAACTCGACCTTCCGCTTATCATCGAAACGGACGAGACGGTGGTGCTGTGGTTTGTGCCCACCACCGACAGGTATCTCATGCAGGCCGTCGTCTTGAAGAAGAGCACCGTGGCCAGGCAGAACGGGCTGTTCGGCCGCTGCGCGGCCGAAGTCGAGATGCGGGCCCAGATGCGTGTCGATGCCACGCTGCTGACCGAGGATCAGATGGTCGAGTCGATCAAGGCCCGGGGCTGCTACTAGGACCGGGACGCAGGACAGGGGATTTCAGTCGCAGCATGAAGATGCGGGACTGACGGCGCGCCTGCCGCTCAGATGTCCTCTTCCCTTTCGACCTGCGGCATCAGCAGACCGATGAGAAGGTACACGATCAGGCCGATCCCCCTCGATAGGATGATGACCAGCGCGAATGTGAACCTGACTATGTTGGGGTCGACACTGAAGTACCCGCCGAGCCCGCCGCACACGCCGAGAATCATGCGGTCGTCCCCGGAGCGCCGGAATGGCGCCTTCTGCTCGCAGCTCTCCCGCCAGTACATGTAGATCAGAAAACCTCCCCCGCCGATGAGGCATAGCGGCCAGAGAACGCTGAAGGCGATTCCCCAGGGGTCCCACAGACTGAAGCTCATGACTCCCACGACCCTGAGCACGATGATAGCGCCCACCGAGACGAGGACAATGCCGGATACGAGAAAGCCCGTCCCGCGCCCGGGCACCGGCTTGTATTCGGCCTCTCCTTCCCCGCGGGGAAAGAGGTACATCCCGAGGAGGTAGGCTATCAAGCCTATGCCTCCGGCGAGGGCGAGCGCGGCCCAGGCGATGCGGACCCATATAGGATCTATACCGGCATAGGCGGCGAAGCCACCGCATACGCCGTCGATTATGCGGCCGTTTCTGATCTTATAGATCTGCTTTGGCGAAGTCAGTTTGCGCCCCCTTGCTTTGATCCGTCTCAAGTACTTCTAGCACCGGCCCAAAACCAAGTCAAGCTAATCCCCGGAGCCCGGCTCAGAGGAGCGGCATATGCGGTGACGGCCTGCGTCCGATTCACAATCTCTAGCCGTGAAGGGGTTTGCCCGCGGCGCCCTGGGCGGCTTCCCATACGATCTCGGACATGGTGGGGTGGGGATGGATGACCCGGGATAGCTGCTCGGCCGTGGCCCCGCCTGCCATCGCCGCGGACACTTCAGTAAGGACCTCGGAGGCGTGGGGCGCGAGCAGGTGGAAACCCAGGATCCTGCCGGTGTCTCTGGCACAGGTCATCTTGGCCAGACCGAAGGTCTCACCCAGCGTGAGGGCCCTCCCGACCCTGCCGAGCTGAACTCTGTAGACGATGGGCTCGATTCCGGCTCCGGCCGCTTCGGCCTCGCCCATGCCCACGGCGGCGTATTCCGGGTCGGTATAGACGCAGCGCGGCACAGCCGTGTAGTCGATCCGGCTCTCCCGGCCGCAGGCGTTCTCCGCCGCCACCAGGCCCTGGGCGCTCGCCACATGCGCCAGCAGGTACTTGCCCGTGACATCGCCGATGGCGTAAACCGCCGCGCCGGCCGTCCGCATATGCGCGTCGACCTCAATCCACTTCTTTCGGGCGTCAAGCCCCAGGGCCTCCAGCCCCAGCCCGCCGGTCGCGGGCTTCCTTCCGACCGCGACCATCACTTTCCCGGCCTCGATTGCCGGCCCTGTTTCGGTGAGCACCTTGAGCGTCTCCCCCTGCCTGTCCAGGCCCGTTACGCGGGTGGAGACGGCCACTTTGATACCCTTGCGCTTGAGGGCCGCCTCGAGCCGCCTGGCGAGCTCCCGGTCCTCTCCCGGAAGCAGCTGGGGCATCATCTCAACGATCGTGGTCTCGGCGCCCAGCGCGCTGTAAATCTCTGCGAATTCGCAACCTACGGCCCCTCCCCCCACTATGGCGATGCTTGCGGGTATGTCGTCCAGCGCGAAGGCGTCATCGCTTGTAATGACGCGCCCGCCGTCGGTCTCGAGCCCCGGAAGTTCAATCCATTCCGAGCCGGTCGCGATGATAACGGCCCGGCCCTCCAGACCGACCGCTCCGTCCGATGTCGCGACCTCCACCGACCCGGGCCCCTTGATTACGCCGCGTCCCCGGATCGTCGTCACCCCGGCCCCGGCCAGCAGGCCCTCGACGCTCTTCCTCATCGTCTCGACCACGCCCTTGGAGCGAGCAGCTATGACGGACGCGTCGAAGCTGACGTCGCCGACGGTGATCCCGAATTCGCCGGCTCTGGCTATGCCCCGCAACAGGCCGGTGCTCGCGAGTATGGCCTTGGTCGGAATGCAGCCCCGGTTGAGACAGGTGCCCCCCACCTCATCCCGCTCGACCACGGCGACGGAGGCGCCCAGCCGGGCGGCCCTGAGAGCGGCGACATAGCCGCCGGGGCCGGCCCCGATCACGACGATATCGACTTCTTGTCTATTCAATCCCCGGAACACCTCCCGCTGCGACCTTGTGCATACCCAGGCCCATGTCGGGCCCGGTTGCGCCCAGGGCCATGCAGAGCAGCTGGCTCACGTAGAACACCGGCAGGTTGTACTCCCTGCCTGTCTTTCTCGCAAGCAGCATCTGCCCCGTGTCGAACTGCTCGAAGCAGAACGGGCATGCGAGCACGACGGCCCGCGCGCCTGCCTCTTTCATGGCGGAGAGCTTGCGCTCCAGAATGCCCGCCGAGGTCGCCTCATCGAGTGAAGGCCTGCCGCAGCACAGGTACTTGTCCTCGAAGGGCACGGACTCCGCGCCCAGGAGCCTGACGAGGTCATCAAGGCATCTCGGCTTCTCGGGGTCGTCGAAACCCACGGCGTCGGAAGGCCGCGTCAGGTGGCAGCCGTAATGGCAGGCCACTTTGAGACCCTCGAACTTGCGCGTGATGCTGCTTGTTATCAGGTGCATCCGCCTCTCGTCTGAGAGCACCTCCAGGAAGTGGACCACCCGGGGAAGGCTGAGTTTCAGGCCGAGCCTGTCCAGCTTGCCGGCGACTTCCCCGCGTTGCCCGCCCTCTTCCGAGAGCACGTGCCGGGCCTCCGAAAGGGACGACGCGCAGCCCGGGCAGAGGGTTACGATGGGCCCGTCCCCGTCGAGGGAGAGGTTGCGGGCCGCAATGGCAAGCCAGTCGGTCCTGGATGACGACCGGAAGACGACCGGGTCCGGGCAGCAGGTGAAGCGCGTCTCCTCCTCCAGGGCGACGCCGAGGCTCTCGAGCGCGCGCCTCACCGAGACCTCTATCTGCGGCAGTTTCGTCCTGGCAAGACAGCCCGGGAAGAACCTGTATGCGGCCTCGCGTGTCTCACTCATTACGGGTCAACGGCTCCAGTTCATGCCCCTCGGCGGGTCCGGTTCGGGGAAGCCCCATCTTCTCGCGAAGATCCACAGCCCGCCGCGTGAGCGCGCCCGCTACGCCGGTGTCGAGCACGCTCTCGCGTATCCTGCGCACGCCTTCGGGAGAGCTGCCCTCGCGGAAGCTGACATTCCTGAGCGCGATGATCACGTCCAGCGGCTTGACGCCCGCCGGGCAGCGCTCGTAGCAGGTATAGCAGGTCGTGCACTTCCAGATGGGTGACTTCTCCCCGACCAGGTCCTTTCCGATCCCCAGGCAGACCCTGAGGAAGATCTGCCTCGGATTGAAATCGTCGGAGAACCGTGCTGCCGGGCAGTCGCCCACGCAGATGCCGCAGGAGTAGCAGAGCCTGGCCAGCTCGCGGCCCCCGATGGCATCGATGTCCTTGCTCGTGGAGTTTCCTATGGTGTACATACTATGTCATCTTTATCACAAAACGGCCGGACGCACAATACCGGATTTGGGCGCCGGGATGCGTGGAGAGGATATGAAAAGGGGTCAGGTGTGCATTTTCAGACCTGACCCCCCAAGGAGAGAAACTACCAGTTCAGTTTAAGGGAAATGCGGTGCACGCCCTTGAAGACGCCGAATTCGGTGAAGGCGTAGTCGACGGACGTCTCGCCGAATGAAGTGTCCAGGACCAGGCCGGCGCCGCCGGAGAGCCCCATCTCCTCGGCATTGGTCGTATAGCCCATCCTGAGGAACATGGTGTTGTTCCAGCCGTATTCGCCGCCGAAGTGAACCCGCTCGGAATAGTCCGTGGGGTGGGTGGCATCCAGGGCCAGCGTCACCTGGCCGTCCCGGCCCAATTCGAAATCGTATGCGATGCCCAGCCGGAAATTGAGAGGCAGGTCGTTGCTCCCGAACAGCCTCTCCTCTTCTATATGCGACGTTCCGATATAGTACTTGTCGGTATAGGACCCGTCATAGGTCATGTCCGGGCCGAAGTTGGTGGTCGCCATGGCCAGTCTCAGGCTGCCGAGACCGGTATGATAGACTGTGCCGAAGTCGAAGGCGATGCCGCGCGAAGTGTAGTCCGCGATGCTCTGATCCAGGTACTTGGCGGTTCCGCCGACATAGAGCATGTCAGTCCACCGCTTGGCGTAGGTGAACCCGACGGCGATGTCCCTGGCCGTGAAGGTGCCCGAGGCGACATCCGATTCATGCTCGCTCACAAGCGGCATGTCGCCGTAGTCGGCCGTCAGCACGCTGAAGGCGAATGTCCCGAACTCCTTGTACTTGAAGCCGTAGGCGCCGCCGATCAGCCTTATGTCCGCCAGCCATTCGGCGTCGCTGACGAAGAACGCGTTGCCGTCGAGGCTCGCCAGGCCCGCGGGATTGCAGAAAACCGAAGGGATGCCCGTGACGCTGGCCGAGTAGGCCTCACCCATGGCCACTCCCCTCGAGTCCATGCCGATCTTCAGAAACAGGGCGCTGGAACTGCCCACCTTGTCCATCGTCGCAAACGAAGTGCCGGCGCCCATCAGCAGCGCCGCCAGCGCGACCAGCACAATCGTTGTCCTCATAACCAGGACCTCCTTAGCTCTCTAACGATCTCCGCGTATGACTGCGAATTTGCCTATTGCTTCCCCGTACTCGTCACTCACGACCCTGTAAATGTATATGCCGCTGGCGATGGACATGTTGTTGTAGCTGAGCATGTCCCATCTCTCGCCGCCGGTTTCGCTGCCTTCCGGGTCCGGCGTCTCATCGCCCGGCGTGTTGTGGTAAACGGTCCTTATAAGCTCGCCAGTCAGGGAGTAGACGAAGATGGAGCACCGCTCGGGCAGATTCTGGAACACGATGGTGCCTTCATAGTCGGTCCTCTCCCAATCCGCGCTGCCCCTGTAGGGGTTGGGCGCGACGAGTACTTTATCGAGCGCCCGGGACTTCCTGTCCCTCATGCACTCTTCGAGACACTTCTGGTAGCATTCCTCGCAGTCCACGCAGTGTTCGCGGCAGTCGGCTTCGCAGTCGCCGCTCCAATCGGAGGGCAGCGCGGTCGCGACCACCCCGGTCAGGGTCTTGACGTCGAAGCCGCCCTTGGTGGTCTCGTTCTCGGCGGCGTCATAAGCGGTCACGCAGTAGAACGCCGGGAAGCCTATCTTGACCGTGTCGACGGCGGCGCGGACATAAGGCCTGCCGCTGAAGTCGCGGGTCAGGTCCCAGGGACCGGTGTTCGAAACGTAGCTCTTGTACACGCGGTAGCCCTGGAAGTCGTCGTCCTCCTCCGAGTCCGACCTCCACTCGAGGCTCACGACCCTGCCTTCAAGGCGGGGCTCCTCCAGCACGGGGGCCGCGGGAGCCGGGTCATCGATCTGAAGGCCGTTCGCGAACAGGTCTCTGGCCGCGTCGACGTGGTCGACGAGAGTGCCCAGGTCGGGGGTCCCGCCGCCGCCGGTCCGCCGCCAGTAATCGGAGTCGAAGCCCTGGCCGAATACGATGGCCATGTAGATGGTCGCCTCGTCCCCGGCCTTGGCGTTGTATGGCCCGACGCCGGTCAGTATCCTGTAGTCGAAGGGCGTATCAGGCGGGTGCTGCTTGATCGTGCCCGCCGAGAGTCTCTCATAGGCCGACGCCTGGCCGGTCACGTCGTTGTTCCAGTCCCACCAGGTGAAGGTCTCCCAGGAGGCCGACGGAGTCGGCGTCTCGGTGACGCTGCCGCCCGTCGGCGGGGCCGACAGCAGCACGTGGCCGATGAATTGCGGCGATAGCAGACCGCTCGCCGGGTCGTCGATGATGGCCGGGTCGCCGTCGTCGTCATACATATAAGCGATGTCCCGGGTTTCATCATAGCCCGTCAGGTCGTCGTAATAGTAGTCCTTCAGGCCGTTGTTGCCTATGTCGCAGTCACTCATCCACCCCCACCAGTAATGGCTGAGGTCCTTCGTGAACTTGAGGTCCACCCTGATGATGATGAAGTCGTCGTAGCGCGGGTCCTCCCACATCATGTAGCGCGTCTTCGCCCGCACGCCGAGGTCCCGGGACGAGTAGCCCGTGTCGAACTCGCTCTCGACGTCGAGGTTGCTCTGGCCCGGCTGGGCGAACGCAAAGCCGCTGCAGACCGAATCGTAGATGTAGAAGTCGAGCTGGTCGAACGTCGCGGCGGCCACCCAGGGGTCGCCCGCCTCGTTTTCATCCGCGTAGCCCCCCATCCACATGCCGGACTGGAAGATTTGCTGGTCCTGGCTGGATCCCGGGTAGTAGCCGGAATACAGGGTCAGCCCGATGCTGTATATCCCGGGGAACCACAGGTCGCCCAGTGTATAGCTGGAGGTGACGCCGACACAGCTCGTCGGGGACGCCGTTCCCCCCAGAATCGCGGGCGCGCTGCTGCCGAACTTCGCGACCACTGCCTCGTCATAGGCCAGGGCCGCCTGGCCGGTCACCATGAACACGAGCAGTAGAACCGCAATCCTTGATAACCCTCTCATTTCATACCTCCATGGCTAAAACACAAGACGGAATCCGCCGCGAATCTCCCTCGGCCTCCCGTAAACCGTCACGTCGTCATAGGGACCGGTCCACGAGCCGTAGAGTCTCAGCTCTCTCATGAGGTCGGTGTTATCGTCACTGAAGTTGACCAGGTTCTTCTTGTTGAACAGATTGAAGACCTCAACGAACAACTGTTCTTTCTTGGCGAAGATCTGGAAGTCCTTCGAGAACCTCATGTTGACCAGGGATATATCCGGGAATCTCGCTGTGTTCTGCTCGGGCTGTAACGACCGCGTGGCTTCCACGGGCGTATAAGGAGATCCCGTAGAGTACTTGACGAGAACGTTGACCGCCCAGTTGTCCACCCGGCCGTAGCCTATGTCGAACACCAGGCTGTGCCGCCTGTCCCAGTCAAGATAGTACTCTCTGGTGGGAGCGACCGTGCCGTCGAAGAGCTGGTTGTAGCCCTCTATTACGTCGGAACTCCGCCCCTTACCGATCATGAATGTATAGATCACACGCCCCATCCAGGACTCCCTGAACCGCTTACGCAGCGTGAACTCGAAGCCCCTGACATTGCCGTAGTCGGTGTTCCTGTATGTGGTGTACTGCGGCGCGTCCGCCGGCGTGTCCGGGTCCCGCGTATCGTTGATGGTGACCGTCGAGACCAGGTTATCCATGTCCTTGTAGAACCCCGTAATGTCGATGACAAGGCCGTCCCCGATGATGCTCTCGATGCCGACCTCATAGGACACCGTCTTCTCCGGCTGCAGATCCGGGTTGCCGATGAGGGGCCAGTGCCCGCCCATGTCGTACCTGGTATTGGTGTAGAGGTAACTGAAAGGAGGCACCTGGAAGTAGTGGCCGTAAGCAAAATGCAGCACCGCAACGTCGCTCACGGGGTGCGATATGCCGAGCCTGGGGCTGATGCTCGCCTTGGTTGCCGCGTCGGTGAGGTTCCAGAGCGGGGGTTCAGTCGCATCGGGCCCGCCGCATTCGGGACCCGGCACCTGGATCGCGGGATCCCAGGGGTAGGTCTCGTCGGAGGGAACCTTGAACTTGGGGTTGAACATGTCGAGCCGGAGCCCCATGTTCACAATGAGCCCGCTGTACTCGAGCTTCTCCTGGGCGAACGCGACCGCGTACGTCGGCCTGACCAGGTATTCGTTCTTATATACGTTCCCCGGCGAAGCATAGACTTCGTGGTGTCTCGTTTTGTACCTGGTGTACTCCGTGCCGACCTTAACCTGGTTGGAATTGTTGACCTGCCAGGTGTAGCTTCCCCTCAGGCCGTTGACCGCGGACTCGGAGTCGTGGAAAAGGTTGTTGTCTCCGCCGATGATGAAATTGTCCTCGTCGTATTCGGTCTCGAGGTTGAGGCCGCCGCCGCCTTCGGCAACCGGCGTGGTGTTCCATTCCTCAGACTCGTTCATGTTCCACCACTTGCCCGGCTGGGCGACATGGTAGTTGGTCTCGAAGCGCGAGACGGCGAGTTCATAGTAGGAGTTGGGACTGATCATATGGCTCATGCCGAGGACGCCGGCCCGGCTCCACCGGTCGTAGCCCAGGAAAGTCTCGGGCACATACTGGCGCTGCGCGTTCCACCTGCTGAACTGGGTATCGTAATAGAGACCCTCGAAATAGAACTTGACGCCGTTCGAGGGAAACGCAGTGAGCTTCCAGATCGCCTGGTCCCGATCGCGGCCCTGGTTTTCGAGCACGCGGACGTGCGGGTCCCAGTCGTCCCACTTCGAAGATTCCACCGAGAGGAAGTACCTCAAGTCCTGCGTCCACGGACTCGGCCCGCTGAGGCTGAGGGTGCCGGTCGCGTATCCCGTGTTGTTTTTGCCGGCGTCGTCGGCCGACTCCCAGAGACCCTCGAGCGGAAGGTAAAACGCGGTTCCGAGCTCTCCCTTGAACTCGGAGCCGCCCTCCTTGGAGACCACGTTGACGATGGCGCTCTGGGCGTTTCCATACTCGGGGTTGTAGCCGCCCGTGAGTATCATCATCTCCTGGATGGAAGCCTCATCGTAACCGGCCGCTGCCTGGGAGAATATGGGATCGAGAATCGAAGCGCCGTTGATGGTGTAGGCGACCTCCGTCTCCCTTCCTCCCCTGACGTGGATTCCCCTGCGGTCCGTGGTCGAGCCCGCCTGGAAGCTGACTATCTCGAAGGGTGTCTCTATCGGGAGCATCGCGATCTCGTCGTGCTCAATGATGTTGAGCGACGACGTCTTGTCCTTGCGGATGAGGGGCCTTTCGGCCGTGACCACGATCTCCTGGACAATGTCCAGCACCGCGGGACTGAGGTGGAAGTCGATATTGCTGGTGAAGTCGGCGTTCACCACCGCCTCCTCCTTCACGATGCTCTCATACCCCATCATCGACGCTTTCACGGTGTACGTGCCGGAGGGCACGTTGACGATATGGTATCGACCCTCGTGGTTGGTGATGGCCCCCATGGGAGTTCCCTCTACCGTGACATTGACCGCCACGAGAGGTTCGCCTGTGTCGTTGTCGACCACGACACCCGAGACCTTGCCGCTCGTGCCGGCCGACAGAGTTGAGGCGACCCCAAAGAGCACAAACGCAAAAATGGCTGACGCTAGCATTCTACGCATAGTGCACCTCTCCAAACGCTTTGGTAGTTTTTGCCTTACTGACTAAGCCCTTGTTGAATATCGGCCAGAAGTGGGGAGCACTTGAGAAAAACTGAAGGCCTATAACGCAAGGCAAATCAAGGAATTAGCGTCGGGGACGGACGCCGAGACCCGGCAGGCCGCCGAGATTCAACACCCCGCCCTCGCCCCGGACGCCTTCGAACGGGTCATTCGAGATGAGGAGATTGCCATCGAGGTCGCAAAAGTCCGCCAGAGCCGCAATCTGCGCCGCCGCGCTGATTCCCACCGAGGTCTCGACCATGCAGCCCAGCATGACCTTGAGGCCGGCGGCCCGGGCCGCGGTCACCATCGCCAGCGCCTCCCGGATACCGCCCGACTTCATGAGCTTGATGTTGACGCCGTGGGCGAGGCCCGCCCACCTGAATACGTCCTCGCTGGAGGTCACGCTCTCGTCGACCAGGATGGTGGAACCCGACTCGGCCATCAGCCGCCGGTAGCCCTCGACGTCCGTCCTCGGCAGGGGCTGTTCGAAAAACTCTATGCGGTACCTCTCCTGGTATCGCGCCATCTTCTCAAGGGCCGTGCCGGCGTCCCAGCCCTCATTGACGTCGGCGCGGATGACGGCGCCGGTCTCGGCGCTTATGAGGTCGAGAAGTTCCTCCTCCCGTCCGAAACCGAGCTTGACCTTGAGAACCGGGAAAGTCCTCAGCCGGTCGATCTCATCCCTTATGAGGTCGACGTCCTTGACGCCAACCGTATACGACGTGAGCGGCAGCTCGAGACCTGCGAGACCGAGCAGCCTGTAAAGAGGCAGCCCGGCGAGCTTGCCCGCGATGTCATGCGCGGCCATCTCCACGGCCGCCCTGCCCGAGGGGCTCGAGGGGAACTCCTGCCGGAGTCTCGATGAGATTAGGTCCAGCGCATAAGGGTCACTCCCGATTTGCGGACCGGAAAGCAGCGCCTCCGATCCGCGGATCGCGTATTCGGCGGCCTCGAGGGAATCCCCGTAATACGCCGACGGGGAGGCCTCGCCGTAGCCGGTAACGCCCCCGTGCTCGATCTCGGCGATGAGGACCTGCTGCTCGGCCGTGGTACCCCTGTAGATCGTAAAGGGGATGTCCAGCTTGAGCTTCTCGAGCCTGCACGTGACTCTCATCGGAGTTTCTCCAGGGCCGGGCCGATGCGTTCGCATCCCCACCTTATGACGTCGGTCACCGGAAGCCCGGTCGCGTCTTCGGCGCGCGCGGCCTCCCGCTCCGCCCCCGCCTCGTCGAGGTCGAAGGTGTTGAGAGCGACGGCCACTACGGTGGACGGGTGCACCAGCCCCGCGATCTCCTCATGCGTCCGGATGAGATCGGTAAGCGGCGGGATGGCCACATCGTAGCCCGGGATTTCGGTTCTCGTGGGCTGATGGCAGAGAATCATCGCGTCCGGGCAACAGCCGTGCATGATGCCGAGAGTCACGGCCGAATAGGCAGGGTGTATTATCGAGCCCTGGCCTTCGACCAGCGCGATGCCCGCCCGCCCCAGGGCCTCCATCGTGAGGTTCTCGGTGACGGCCGACATGAAATCCCCCGGGACCCGGTCGACCGCCTCTCCCCAGCCGGCAAGCAGTATCCCGGTCTGCCCGGTCGGGACAAACTCCGCCGCGATGCCGCGCCGGCCAAGATAGCGGGCCGCCTCGAAGGCGACGGTCATCTTGCCGGTGCGGCAGTCCGAGCCTACCGTGAGCACGACCTTGCCCGTCTTGCTGCGAAGCGCACCCGTCGCGATCCTCTCCGGCACGCGGGGCACCCTGACGTCCCAGATCCTCACCCCCGCCGCCCTCGCGGCGGCGCCCATCTCGGCATCGTCGCCGAGGACATGATGGAGACCATTGAGGATGCTGAGCCCGCCGGCGATCGCCTCGAGCAGCACTCCCCTCCACTCATCGGGAAGCGCGCCGCCCCTCGGGGCTATTCCTATCAGCAGAGCATCGGGCGAGTGCGCCAGAGCCTCTTCCACGGTGCCGACCACGGGGATCGGGCCCCCGAAGCCCAGCACTTCCCCGGCGGTGGCCCCGGCGCGGGTGCTGTCTATTACACAGGCCACCCTGTCCGGTACATAACGTATGACACATGCCGCCGTCTTTGACGTGATTACGCCGAACTCGCCTTCGGCGAGTATGGCCAGCCGGCCGAATCCCTCTATGCTATTGGACGAGTGGCCCATGTGAACCTTTCCCTCAGGTCCCCCCTGAAAACGGGATCGCCCGGCGCCAGGCTCTCCAGCCGCACATGCGCGGAACTGTGAAGAATGGCGAGGTCGCCCAGGTGTATTGCCACGTGGTCCACCCGGCCCCCGCTTGAGAAGAAGATGAGGTCCAGCGGCCGCAGCTTTTCCAGGGACTTTATCCTGCGGCCTCTCAGCGCCTGGTCTTTCGAGTCACGCGGAAGCGCGATGCCGAATGACTCGTAGACCGCCTGCACGAGCCCGGAGCAGTCGAATCCGAATGTGCTCCTGCCGCCCCACAGGTACGGGGTTCCCGCGACCTCAGGCATCAGCCGCTCCAGTATGGCCCTCGCCCTCGCGAGCCCGGCGGGCTTCCGGGGCCCCGGCCTGCCCCCACTCAGCCTGGCAAGCGCCCCGGTCCTTACGCGAGCGCCGGAGCCGTCCGGGACCACCACGCGCGCGGTGCCTGCCGACACCTTCCCGACGGCCAGCAGGCTGCCCAGGGGCAGCAGCAGGCTTCCGCGGCCGGCCGGCCGAAGGGCCGTGAAACGCCGGACGGTCGCATGCGTGGGACTATACGGGGCCTCGCGCGCCAGCGCCTGCCCCGGCACCCACCCCCTCATGCCGTCGGCTGCCTCACAGCGCAGCCAGTCTCCCCGCCCTTCCAGCACCCTGAGGCTCCTCCCGAAGATCTCCTGGGTCAGCATCTCGGAGCGATTGTCGGGACCGGACCGGAGGCAAACGACGGGGCGGGTCACAACAGCCATATCAGCCAACCTGCTGTCTAGTATTCTTCGATGAGCTGGTAGTCGCCGAAACCGGTTTTGTCGACGAATACGAAGCGCCTGCCGAGGTTCGTGTAATACCAGATTTCGGCGGAGTCCCGGTCTGAGTCGTACGGATTATTCTCGATCTGGTCGGGCGGCCCGTAGGTAATGTACACTCTTCCCCGGTCGGTCTTCCAGCCCGGACTGAAGGAGGTGCGGAAGCGCTCATTGGCGAATTCGAAACGCCGAAGGTGTTCCTCGTAGAACTCGTTCTCCGGCGTACCGGGCGTCGGGTCCTTCTCCTTCCAGAACTCTTCCCAGAGGGCCTTGCGCTCTTCGGGGCCCGCCTTCCTCATAGCGTCCATGAAACTCCCGCTCGCAATATAGGCAAGGAGGTCAATCGCGCTCTCCACGTCCTTCCCCCAGTAGAATGACTGGCTCCGGACCTCGAATGACTTTGCCCTTTGGACCTTGTAGTCCCCGTCCTCGCCGGGAATACGCACCACGAGATTGAAAAAACCGTTCGAGATGGCCTCGGCCGGGATGTCGGCCTCAATACCGGCCCGGCGCGCTTCCGAAACGGTCACGGTGTCACCGAACACTATCTCATCCCGGGGCGTCATCACCGCGTATTCGACTTCGAGTGGCAGGTCTTCCTCGCCGGCGTAGACTTCGAAATAGAACGGTATGGTGGTCAGGTCTCCGGTGTAGGAGCGCCTGACATTGGGATACACCCGCGACCTGCCCCGCGTTCCCGGCTCGTCCAAACGGATATCACTCAGCGATGGGAGGTCTTTGATCTCGGGCACATGGAACTTCACGTCGACTCCGCTCTTCATGTTGGTATCCCGGTCGGAGAGCCCGATAATCAGGTTGAAGTCCCCCGCGGTTGCCGGAAAGGACATCACGCCCGTGCGCAACGAGTCGGCCGCCGTGGTTTCCACGTATCTCGAGGCGCGGAGCCTTATCCTCTGCGTGTCTCCGGCGACCTGGGAGTTCCCGCTGGCCATCAGGACCACGGAAAGGTCTGCGCTGGCGACGTACTCCCCCCGATTGGTCTTTACGAACTGCAGGGCCCGGTTCGTGACGCTGAAATACACTTCCACCCAGTACCTGTCACCGCGCTTGAAATACGCGGCATCCGCGCAGAAGTTGGGTATCTCCATGGAACACGCGGGAAGGTAGAACTCCTCAGCGGCCGCCACCGCGGCCGCGAGAAGCAGGATTAGGGCACAAGTAAACGCAGACCTGATTGGGCTCATGGCAACCGACGCAGAACCTTCGACGCTACCCGCCCCGGCCGCGTCGGCTTACCTCGTGCCGACCGCCCTGGCCAGGCGCGCCAGTGAAATCACGTAATCGTACCGGGCCTCTACAAACGAGGTCCGGGCTTCGCTTAAGGAAACCTGCGAATCTATCTGCTCAAGCATGGTAGCCGCGCCGAGTCTGTATCGCTCACCCGCGAGCTTGAACTCTTCTTCCGACAGATCCACGGTTTCGGCGCTGATTTTCATCCTCTGCTTTGCTTCTTCGACACTATAGTATGCTTCCTTGACCTCGAGTGCAACATCTCTCTTGGCCTGCGCCAGGTCCTCCCGCGCGGTGCTGAGCTGGGCCTTGACCTGTTTCGCGCTTCCGAATCTCGAAAAGCCGGTGAAGAGGTTCCAGCTCATGCTGAGGCCCCAGGTGAGTTCGGATTCCTCCCAGGAGTCGGCGATGTTCAGGCGGTCCTGTCCCGACCAGGTGTAGTCCGCGTAGAAGTTCAGCTGCGGGAACCAGTAGCCCCGGTTCGCCCAGAGGCTGTAGTTGCGGGACTCCAGGCTGGCCGTGGCCTCCCGGACTTCGGGCCTCAGCTTCATAGCCTGCGCCAGGACATCCTCCAGGCTGCGCTCTTCCTCCTCTATGCCCAGGTCCTCATCGAGCTCGATGGTGCACTCGCCGTCTATCGCCAGGAAGTGGCAGAGAGAGGTCTTGGCCAGCCTCAGGTTGTTCCGGGCCGAAATCAGATTCAGTTCGTTCCGGCTCACTTCCACCTTGGCCCGTAGAACGTCGGAGATCACCGCCGAGCCCACTTCCACCAGGGCCTCGGCGCGCTCCAACTGCCTGCGGCTCAGCGCCAGGGCCTCCTCCTGCACCTCCAGGAGTTTCTGCGCCCGCAGGACGTCCAGGAACGTCTGCCTGGCCATGAGGGCGATTTCGTTCTCCACCGCGTGCAGGCCTTCCTCGGCGACCCTCCTGTCGGCCCGGGACCCCAGGAAGTTGGCTATCTCCGTGCCGCCGTGGAACAAGGGCTGATCGATGTAGAGCCCGGTCGTAAAGGAACTGGGAGCCACTACCCTGCCCTCACCGACGCCCGTAAAGGGGGACCTGCGGTAGTTCACGCCGTATCTTACGCTGGGAAGCAGCCCGGACAGCGCGTTCAGGCCGGCCCCCTCCGAACGGTCCACGTTGAAGTTGGCACGCAGGACGTCCACGTTCACTTCCAGCGCCCGGTCCACGCACTCGTCTATGCTCAATTCGACTACTTC
>CAZSBE010000055.1:0-19530 GCA_964604955.1 uncultured bacterium | reverse complement strand
GCCGGAAGAGGTGGAGGTCGGGTTCCATGAGATAAGGCTTGAGGTGCTCGGCCCGCGCCGGGTTGTGGAAAGCCGCCATGAGACTCGAAATGTAAACGTCTGCTTCGTCTTTAAAGGCCTCGCGCGTGGCGACCTTGTCGTCGCCGAAGCGCGTAAGCAGAAGGCAGTTGAGCGTCACCCCAACCGGCCCGTTGATTTTGCTGTCTTTAGTAATCTCTGAACTATTCTGCTTCATCCCTGTCTTCCTCTTGAGTAAGGCGAGGGAGCCCGGGGTCCGCTCCTTGTATCAGTGGGAGCGCCTTCGCGTGGGGCTTAGTGCGGGCCCCGGGCTTACTGCTACTACCGTCAGTAAGGAGGCTAACGTGACCCATCGTCACCCCCTACATAAAGCACCTTGCGTGCCACGTGAGGAAATTCAAGCCTCCGCCGCGACAATCTTAGAACTTGTTTATTTCAAATGAGATATGTTATGTATGTAGTCTGGCGCAGCAGCGGGGCCGCCCGGGCCGCGCCGGGAACTGGGGGATTTCCCCCAAACCGCGGGGCTAAATCCCCAGAGTGGGATGTGGGGATGTTACCGGATCATGGGAGGGAGCAGGATGAGAGTCGGGTTTTTGCAGTTCTTCCCCAAGTTCGCGCTTGGCGAGGAAGACAAGACCAAGAACTTGCAGAAAGTCCGGGGCTTCCTGGAGGGGGCCAAGGCGGATCTGATTGTCCTGCCCGAGCTGTTCGCGACCGGCTATCTTTTCGAGTCGGGAGAGGAACTGGCCAGGATGGCCGAGGACCCGGACGGTCCGACCGTCACGGCCCTGAAGGGGCTCTCGAAGGAGTTCAATACGGCCCTGATCGGGACCGTTGCCGAGCGCTCCGGTGACGATATCTACAATACCTGCTATGCCGTATCCGACGGCGAGGTGGCCGGCACCTACCGGAAGGTACATCTCTTCGACCGCGAGAAGGAGATCTTCACCGCCGGCGACACACCGTTTCCCGTCATCGGGATTAAGGGCGCGCGCGTGGGGCTCATGATCTGCTTCGACTGGATATTCCCCGAGGTCGCGCGCTCGCTCGCGCTGAGTGGCGCGCAGATACTATGCCATCCATCCAACCTGGTGCTGCCCCACTGTCCGCCGGCGATGGTGACCCGTGCCATTGAGAACCACGTGTTCGTCATCACCGCAAACAGGGTTGGCATGGAACGTACCGGCAATACGGAGCTCGAGTTCATCGGCATGAGTGAGGTCGTCGCGCCCAACGGGGACATCCTGGCGCGGGCGGGCCGGGAGGATGAGCTGCTGCAGGTCGTGGACATCGATCCGGCGGCAGCCGACAAGAAGATGGTGACGTCAACCAACGATGTCATCGGCGACCGCAGGCCGGAGTTCTACAGGAAGATCTGCGAGTAGGTGTCGGAGGTGAGGTAGGCGCCGGTTTCGGAAGCTGTGGTGGTGGCGTCAGAGGTTGGGGGGAGGCAGCCACTCGAATCAGACCCGCCGCGCGACTGTGCAATCTAAGACCTGACCCCTCATTATTGCTGACCCCTCGTTATTGAGCCCGGCGGGATTGTGCATTTTAAGACCTGACCCCTTCAAAAAGCTGGCCCCGTCAAAAAGGAGGAGGGGGCCGGTGGAGTAAACCGACCCCCTTGAAACGATGAGGGTGCCAGAAGGTTATTTAACCTTTATAACCTTAGTCACACCGGAGAAATCGCGTGCCTGCATCCGGACGAAGTAGAGCCCTGGCGCCACCACCCTACCCCTGTTGTCTTCGCCATTCCAGCGAACGGTGTGAACTCCCGGATCAAACGCCTCATTGATGAGCGTGTTCGCCAACCTTCCCATCACGTCAAAAACATCTATGCGTACGGTCACGTCGGGTACCGGGACCGCAAATGAGATCGTAGTCGCGCCCCTGCTCGGGTTCGGCAGCGCGTTGTGAAGAGCGAACGCCACCGGCCGGAGGTCGGGCGCAGGGCAGTCATCGTCGCAGCCCGGATCAACACCTGCCAGCGCGTCGCCGCTCCAGAGCAGCACGTCATCGACGTACATGCCCTCGCCGCCCACGTAAGAGTCGCAGCCGAACTTTATCCTTATGTAGCACTCGCCCTGGTAGTGAGAGAGGTCGAACTCTGCCCTCGTCCACCCGGCCTGCCCGGACCACACGCCCTTGTAATCCGTGAAGGGCGCTTCCGAGTCGGGAAGAATCATGTGAGGATACCCCTCGACGGGGTCCAGCGCCGTCGCCACGCCGGCCGAGTCGACCAACGATACCGAAGCGCCGTCCCAGGCGAGTCCCGAGCCGGTGAGCGGCTCGTAGGCCTCCGCGTCAATCCAGTACCAGAACGTCAACCTGGCGTTCTCGCCGACCGTCACCACGGGCGACTCAAGGAGAGCCTTCTGATGGCCCGCGTAGTCAGCGGGGCCTGCGTCGCCGCACTTCCAGGCCGCAGTGCCGCCCGGCGTGTGATTGCGCTGCGTCGAGACATGCCACTGGTCGGTCCAGCCGGTGGTCGAGCGATGCGTCCAGCCCTCGCCGCCGGTTTCGAAGCCGAAGTCGTCGGCGGCGAGCACCCCGAAGACATTGTAATCGGCCTCAGGCTCGCAACTTACGAGCTGCGCGGCCGACGCGTCGAGCGCCATGATGCGGTACTCTATGAAATCACCTGCCGCGGGCGCGAGGTCCAAGAGCACTTCGAATATGTCGGTTCCGGTCTTCCGTTCCATGGGTATCGCCGGCTGCGGCACGCCGTTATAGATGTACTCGAGCTCAACCGTATCGATTCCAAGGTTGTCCGTGACCTGGGCGCTCACGACCACGGGCCATTCGGCATCGGGCTGGTCGGCCATGGCCGCGTGAACGATCACCGGGGGCGTGGCATCCGTCCCGACCGTGAATGAATGCGTGGCGGCAGGCGCGTTCTCGGGATGAGTCGCAGACGCCGGCCAGTCCGCGGCCCGGGCGCTCACGTAGTAGTTGACCGTGGAGCCCATCGGCTGCGCCGGTATGGTCGCGGTATATTCATCCGGATTCGCGGTCGGCGCCATAGTGAGCGCGGTCCATCCGCCCCCGTCGTCGTACCATACGACTATGGAATCCGGATCCAGATTCAAATTGGACTCGAAGGCAGCAGTCACCGGGAACGGGACGCCCGCCACCTCCGAATCCGTTACTTTCTCATGCAGAATGTCGATGAAGAGCCCGGGGCCGATGCCGTGCCGCCCGAATGCTTCGACTATCTGGTAGTAATGCGGCGTGCCGTTGGTGAGGTCGCCGTCATCGTCGTCAGTCTCCAGAAGGTCCCACAGGTAGTCCTGGAAGTTCACTGCCCCGCCGAACTTGGCGTAGTGAAAGAGCGAGTCCGAGAGCGCGACGTCGGGCCAGAGGTTCTCCCTCATGTGCCATAGCGCGCCGGCGATGATGCGCCCGTCGTCGTGTACTTCACCCGTAAGGTCCTCCGGGTATCTGAGATTATTGTTGAGGTTCCTGAAGTAGCCGCCGCCTATGACGCCCTCGCCAATATAGGGCTCGTTGGTGATGGTGCATGCGGTGTAGTCGGCGAAGCCCTCATGCATGGCGCCCGACGGCGAGTACGGGCGGTACTGGAAGTCGACGATGCCGTGGCCGTACTCGTGATAGAGGACGTCGGAGAACATTGCCAGGTCGTTACACGTTCCGGAGCCCGCGCCGAGGGTGATGCCATTGCCATCCCAGTAGGCGTTGCAGTAATCCGCCTCATTGACGCGTATCGGGGTGATCCTGTCCATGCCGGTCCAGGACGGGTCAACGCCCTTGACCCAGTCATGCACTACGCACGTATGGTAGTAAGCGTTGCGCTCGTTTGGGAGCGAGTTGGCGTCGTCCCAGCGTATGTCGAGCACCGTGCCCGGCGGCACCGTATCCAGATGCGCCGCCTCGGCGCCGGTCAGGTTCGAGACCACCGCCCAGTCGCCCCGGAGGCGCGTGAACATATTGCGGAGGCCGCCGACGCCCACCTCGATCGAGTAATAACCCGATGCGTCGGTGGTATCCTCGCCGTGGGTCTCGGCGGACATGTACTCGCACTCGAACGGGGCCTCTGCGTCCGGGTCGTTCAGATACATGGGCTTATAGTAGCCCGTGATATTGCCATGAATCGTATCGTAGTAGATCTCGTTCTGGCGCTTCAAGATGTCGCCGCTTTCGGCGTCAACGAAGGTCTTCCAGATTGCCGGCCCATCCTCGACCCTGACGCGCACCTCGTAGGCGAGCCGGTAGGCGACCCCCTCGCCGCGCAAGACGGGGAGAACCACGAGCCGCGACGAGAGCACCTCATCTGTGATCATGTCGAAATTCGCGGCGTCCTTGGCGATGCCGATGCCCGTTTCCAGAGAGAGGCCGGGCGTGGTGGAGATGGCGACATCCGGGTAGAAGTCCGACCCGAACATGGTGACCTTGCCGCCGTCTTTCACTCTGACGTGCACGCGCCCGCCCACGACATCGAGCCCCTCGTGCACCTGCTGGTAATTGGTGTACCAGCGTCCGGCGCGATGCTGGCTCGAGACATGGCGAAGGGACTGGGGTAAAACCCCGAGAAAGCTTGCATTGTCACTTATGAACCGTCCAGTGACCTCCTTGATGTTGCTCTCTGAAACCTTATCCGCAACGCTCAGGCCCTGCCCGACCACGCGATGCGGAGTCTTTGTTACTGTGTTCCAGACCCCAGTCCACCCTTCGCCATGCTGAATCTTGAACGACTGAAACTCCCTTTCGGCGCCTGTAGTTGGAGCCTTCGTGTCAAGGTACAGCCGTTCCTCTGACGGTGCACCGCGGAACGCCTCACTGGGCGGCACGAAGGCATAAGTTGCTCCTGCCATCAACAGCGTTGCTATAAATGTATAGAAGAGGATTCTCATCCTCTTGTTCACGGTTGTGGTCATCGTTCCTGCCTCCTTTATTCATCTAGTATTTAGATTTGGGTTCACACTAAAAGTTACTCAATTAATTACCTTCATATGCAAAAAACACTACAGGCCCTCGGTCGCCCGGCCACCCGCAGATCCCTGGGGCCAGGAATAGGCTGCGGAATGACCGGGCTCCCAATGCACGGCCTCAAAGCCGTGCTCCACGGGGTAGACCTCGGTGCCGGTAGAATCGAAGATTGCGAATATCGGGTCTGAGGGGAAGGTCACCCTGCCGTTCGCGCGGTTTGAGATGATGACAATCAGAGCAGCGCCGGCCCGAAGCATTCCCTTCACCTCCCGTTTGCCAGCTTCACCCCTAATCTAATCAGTGCGCCCTCCGGAGTCAAATCCACGCGCACTGCGAGGTAACATCCACGCGGAGCCGCGCGACTCCCCCGGCGTTTGACCTTTGCCCTGTCCGCGAGATGTGCTATAGATGGTGTCGGGAGAGCCGGCCCTGGCCGAATAAACCAGGGGCCGCCGGCGTATGAAGGGTGGAGGCATGACCAACTTCCAAGGTTCCGGGTCTGCCCGCCGCCGCAATGGCGCCGGGCGGATACCGGGACCGAGAATCGATTGCGCAGATTGTGCATTTCAAGACCTGACCCCAAGACGAGGTGAAGCGACATGTATGTGGCCATGATCGTGGTACTGATCGCCCTTTCCGGATTCCTGCTCGTAACAGGCGCCACGAGGCGCCGCTCCGGCCGTACCGTGCTGGGCGGCATTCTGCTAGCGGGCACCATATTCTTCTTCTGGCTCCTCGGTTTCTGGGGGGAGATGCTCTGGTTCAGGGCCCTTGGCTATGCCGGGCGCTTCTGGACGGTGGTAACCGCCAAGATCGTGTTCACCCTGGCGGGCCTCGCCGTCGGCTACTTCTTCACGCTTCTCCTCACGCTCTCCATACCTAGAGTGCACCGGCGCATAAGGCGCCTGTCATGCGCCTTTGGCGCGCTGGTGGGGGCCATCTGGGGGCTCGGCAACTGGGAAGTGATGCTCAAGTTCTGGCGCGCCGTCGAGACCCCGCTCATCGAGCCCGTGCTCGGCAAGGACACGGGCTTCTATCTCTTCCGGCTGCCGTTCTATGACAATGTTCTTGTCCTCATGGCGCTGCTTTCATTCTTCGTTGTGGTCGCAGCGGCCATATCCGTCGCGCTTCGCTACAAGGATCTCGCTGTCGAGTTCCTGATGACCGGCGGGGGAGACGGCGAAGCGCGCATGAAACGCGAGCAGGTCCGGGCCAGGATTTTCACGCCGCTCTACATAAACGCCGGCATCTTCATCCTCATCCTCGCCGCCGGCAGATATCTCAGGCGCTATCATCTGCTCTACTCGACCTGGGGAGCCGTCACGGGCCCGGGCTGGACCGACGTCAACATCCGCCTGGTAATGTTCAATATCGTGGTGGTTCTCACAGCGCTTCTCGGCATCATGCTCCTCATCCCCGCGCTGCGCAGCATGTTCCAGCGCTTCGTGGCGCCGCGCATCAGGCAGATCGAGCTGCTTCACGTCGCCACGCTGGCCTCGGCCGGCCTCATAATGCTGCTCATGTGGCTGGTCGGGCTGGCCGTGATTCCCGGGCTCTACCAGTGGCTTCGCGTCGAGCCGAATGAGATAACGTATGAGGAGCCGTTCATCGCGCACAATATCGAGTTCACGCGCCATGCCTTCGGCCTGGACCGCATAGAGGAACGGGAGTTCCCGGCCTCGGCCGTCTTCACGCCGGAAATGGTGCTCGAAAACCCCAACTTCTTTTCCAATATCCGCCTCTGGGACTGGCGGGCGCTCGACGCCGTATACAAGCAGTTCCAGGAGATCCGCCTCTACTACGAGTTCGTCGACGTCGACATAGACCGCTACACCATAGCCGGCAACTACCGCCAGGTGATGACCTCCGCGCGCGAGCTGTGGTTTCCGAACCTGCCGGCGCAGAGCCAGACGTTCGTGAACCAGCGCTTCAAGTACACGCACGGCAACGGCATCACGCTCACCCTCGTAAGCGAGTTCACGCCGCAGGGCCTGCCGCATCTGCTCATACGGGACATCCCGCCGCGGAGCGAGTATCCCGAGCTTGAAGTCGCCCGCCCGCAGATCTATTACGGCGAGCTCACCTACGAGCACGCCATCGTGAACAGCAAGGAAGAAGAGTTCGACTACCCGAGCGGGGAGGAGAACGTCTACATCCGCTACCCCGGCAAGGGCGGCGTGCAGCTCTCGAACATGTGGCGGAAGTTCATCTACGGTTACAAGTTCGACGGCACGCGCCTCTTCGTCTCCGACTACCCGACCCCCGAGAGCCGCATCATGTTCCACCGCCAGATCCGCGAGCGAGTCCGGACGCTGGCGCCGTTCCTTGACTTCGACGCGGACCCTTACATCGTGCTCTCGGGCGGCAGCCTCTACTGGATCATCGACGCCTACACCACGTCCAGGTATTTCCCCTACAGCGAACCCTTCATCTCAGAAGAGCTCATCCAGTACAAGGAAGGTAACAGCACGCGCACCCTCCGAATAGCCGTGAACGACTATCTCTCGGGCATCAACTACATCCGGAACTCGGTCAAAGTGGTGGTGGACGCCTTCGACGGCACCGTGGACTTCTATATCTTCGAGCCCGAAGACCCCATTATACAGGTGTGGTCCAGGATATTCCCCGACCTCTTCAAGGAGCGCAACGAGATGCCCGCGGAGCTGCGTGCGCACGTGCGCTACCCCGAAGACCTCATGCTGACGCAGGGGCTTGTCTACTCCAAGTACCACATGTCCGACCCCATGGTGTTCTACAACCAGGAGGACCTCTGGATACGGGCGACCGAGAAGTACTACGACCGCGTAACGCCCGTCTCGCCCTACTATATAATGTGGCAGCTGCCGCGCTCGACCGACCCCGAGTTCATCATGATACTTCCGTTTACGCCCAAGAACCGGCAGGTCATGATCGGCTGGATCGCGGGCATGTGCGACGGCGACAACTACGGGCGGCTGCTGGCCTACAAGTTCCCCAAGGAAACGCGCGTCCTCGGGCCGCAGCAGGTCGAGACCAAGATCGACCAGGACAGGTTCCTCTCCGGCCAGCTCACGCTCTGGGACCAGCGCGGCTCGAAGGTCATACGCGGGAACGTTCTGGCCATACCCATAGATGAGACGCTTCTCTACGTGGAGCCGATATACCTCCAGGCCGAGACGGCCGCCTATCCCGAGCTCCGGCTCGTCGCGGTGATGCACGGGGACGACCTGAGCTATGCCGAGAGCTTCGAGGAGGCCCTGCGCGGGCTCTTTGAGGGAATGGATACCGCCGCCCCCGAGCGCGAGTGGGAAGCGCCGACCGGCGAGGACGTTACGCTCGACACTCTCATTAAAGAGGCGAACGATGCTTTCGAGGACTACCTGAGCTACCAGAGCCAGAAGCGCTTCACCGACGCCGCCCGGGCGCTCGAGACGCTCGAGCGCGCACTGGAGAGCCTCTCGGAGAAGTCGAAGTAGAGAGATGGATGGAATTGAACTGGGGGTGGGGTATTAATCCCACCCCTTGATAATCCATCCCATGAGCTTTACGAGCCCGAGCGCAAACGCGATGAGCACGAGCGCCATGAAGACCTTCGCCGTCTTCATCTTGAAATCCAGAAACGCCATGCTCTGAACCTACCTTAGAAGCATGACCTTCTTCATGTCCCTAAACTCGCCTGCCTCCATCCGGATGAAGTATACCCCGGAGCCTGCCGGATTGCCGCTCTCATCTCGGCCGCATGCGGTAGGAAAGCACCTCGAGTCTGAGCGCAACCCGGTTCTTCTGCAGGATACAACCGCAAACAGACAGTACTACCCGTCCCGATTCAATACGACGGTCAGATCATTGAGAGTCTGACGCGTACCAAAGAGACTCTTAATGTCGGCATAGGCCTCCGGTTTCCATTCGGGCTTCACTACGGTGAAAAAGCGCGTAATCGTCACGCCTCCATCCTCAGCCTTGAATGACATACTGCACTTACCTACCTGATTCGAGAACGTGGTGTCGGCGGGCAGGGCCTCCACCGCCCAGGTCTCCGGAAGAGCGATCCTCGCCGTCTCGGTCATCTCGCGGGCGTATGTGAGCATTATGTCATGCTTGCGCTCATCGCGCGTGAATGGACTGTCCTCGACGCTAAGGACGTCTGCGAGCCTCAGAAGCAGGCGGCTACCCATCTGTTGCCCGGCGAAGTCGGCTTCTACCTTGCAGCCTATGTGAAGAGTGAAGCGGCTGTCCTCCATTCCATCAACAGAGAATGAGTCGGGTTCAAAGCCGGGGTAGTGTTGCGACATGTGCTCCTTAAGATACTGCGCCTTGCCAGTTTCGGCGGTCTTTCTCAGCCCCAGGCGGTGCTGGCGCGCGCACTGCCCCTTGCACTCTTCAGCCAACGAGCCGGAGAGATGGAGATTCTCGTCCAGGGTCAAGTCCAGATTGCTCGACATCTGGTTCGTCTCGGCGGCTGAGTATGGGATGTTGTAGAACAGCTGATTGGCATCCCCAACGACCAGCGCCCGCGTTCCCTCATTGTACCAGTCGACCTGGCCCGGCCGCAGGTAGTCAAAGCCGGGCTTATAGAAAACGTAGCCGCCGGCCTCGTCAGGCACTGCCACAAGCCACCGCGTGAACTGCCAGTACTTCGCGTCTTCAATGAAGAAGTCGTCGTCCCGGTCGACGGTGAAGGCCATCTTGGCATCGATGTTCATCTCGCGGAGCATGTCGTAAAATGTGCAACAGATCTCCGGTGACGTGCCGTAGCCGTGTTCTATCACGTGGCTCACGCATCCGTTACCCTTCCTCTTCTCGCCGGAATCATCGAGGTCGAGGTTGGTGATGTGCTTATTAAGCCAACCGCAGGAGAGCATGATCTTCTGCGAATCCCGGGAGTAATCCGAGAATGACTTGGCTCGCTCGGCGACCCGGTGGTTGTATGCGGCGAACTCCTCTATGTTCTCCTCGATCTCCTTGGTGACCTCTCCCCAGTAGACCGAAGCAGGTCCCGGCTCCCCGTAATAGTGGTGCATCTGCCACTTGAGGGAAATGGCCGGGGGCGAGAAGGATTCGGATTCGAAAGCGGGCACATCCGAAATCGAAAACGCGAGCTCTCTTATGTCCTTAAGCGAGGGGAGCCTTTCGACGTTGAGTTCATCCTCGGCGTGAAGCACTATGTAGTTGGGAGCGACGTCGGACCCGAATGCCCTGTATTCGCTCCCCTTGAGTCCCTTGCCGCGGCAGACCTTCCACACGTAATGCCCCTCGAGCAGGTAGATGTCCTTCTGGATCACCCACAAGTGGGGTGGCCCCTCGAGACGATACTTGAAATAGTATTCCACGATGCAGTCCTCGGAAACCGCGGGGAGGGAAAAGGCTTTCTGTTCGACCTTGTAGTCTTTGGTCACCAGGACTTCTTTCTCGAACACCTGATCTTCATCGAGTTCGTAGGAGCTGCCGTCGCGGTGCAGTGTTCTTCCCTTGACCTCCTCTATCTTCTGGCCCTTCCGGAGGAACTCGGAGAGAGCGTCCCCCCACTCGCGGCCCTCGCCGCTTAAGATTCTTATGCGCCTGTAAAGGGTGTAGTAAGACGTCTCCTTCTTAACAAGGTCCTCATCGTCGACCACGATTCGCTCGAAAATCATGACTGCGTCCCGGATACCGTTGTCCGGGTCCTCCGCTATCTCCCAGTCCGCCTCCGTGACCGGCGACCACTCGAAGTCAGAACCGGCTCCCGCCGCCATGGGCAGGAGACAGAGAAGAAGGCCTGCCACAAACTCCATCGCTCTCCGACTCATTCTCTCCAGTCCTCCTTTGTTTCACCTGGCGCGTACTGCTCACGGACCGCCACCGCCCGCGCCTCCTTGCATGGGCTACGGCATCCCGTTCAGGGGCGCCGTATCATGGCGACCTGTCCCCTGACCTGGTTCCAGTTCTTCGAGAAGTTTTTGGCTGACTCATAGTCCTCCGGCCAGATGAGCTCCCCGTTCTGGCGATAGACCGTCCTCGTGCGGAGCCCACCGCCGTCCGCCGCCGTCTCGCAGGTTATGCTGGCGGCCTCACACTCGTGTTGTATCTCGGGAGTCTCGACTTCGGCTCTCCAGCCTTCGGGTAGTTCCCAGGCCACATCGGTAACCACCTCCCTGGGTGGCCCAAACCACACGGGGAACCTGCGTTCCTTTGCGGTAAGGACCGACGGATCCGAGTCCTGAAAGAAGTCCGGCCGGATAAACACAAGGCCCCCCGCGTCCTGGATATAGCGACCGCTCTTCATTGTGAACGATACCCATGTGGAGTCACCGTCCTCACCACTTCCGTAGTCGCTTATTTCCACAGAAGATACAGTCCGCGACATCGCATCGGTCCATTCCTCGATCTGGTCCTTCTCGGGCGTGATCTTCCTCGCGTACTTCGCGTATGCCGCCGAGCCCCCGAAATCCGTGACAGTCACGTGCGCGGAGAAAGTCCCGTCTTCCTGAAGCCTCCCTCTGGCGGCATAGACCCGGCGGAAGTCTTCGGGCTCCGGATAGGGCAGTTTCACCAGTACCGAGTCCGACTCGGCCCCGATGAGGACCCTGTTCCCCTGGAGGCTCCAGGGCAGCTGCCCGACCCCCGTGGTAGGGTCCGTGGGGTCGAAGAAGAGCCAGCCTCCGACCACGGCATCTTCGAAAGCCCCGGAGACACCTCCGCCATCCAGGGGTATCGCCACGATACAGTGATTGAAGAGGAATGGGCTCGGAACCCGCGGATCCACAGGGTAGTAGGAATTACACAGAGCAGGCACCGCACGTATGCCGGCCTCCGCGAGCATGGCGATCATGAGAACGGACTTGTCCTTGCAGTCGCCATACCGGTTGAAGAGGGTCGTTTTCGCCGGCCTCGGCTCCCACCTGTTCTTGCCGATCTCTATGGCTACGTAGCGGATGTCGTTCTGGCAGAACTCAGCGATGGCCTCGACCTTCTCTTCGAAAGTCATGGACGGATTGACAACGCGCTCTGACTCCGCTGCAGTTTCGTCCGCAGCGAGAGAGGGCTCGCGGTAAACGTCGGCGACCCACTTCGCAACCGCCGTCCAGTCGGGGAACTGTACCTCGAATCCCTTCCTGGATCCCTCTTCCCGCGGGTCATGACATGATACGGAGAGTCGCCTTGAGAGGAAGTACCAGGAGGGAGCGAGGGGTTCCTCGGGCTGGTGGTCGAGGCCACGCGCTGTCCAGGCATAAGTGTCGGCGGTGTGCTCGAACTCGATCTCATCGGCATTCCACGTGCCGTAAATCACTTCCCAGCCCTCCGGCACGGTCAGCGAGAAACGCGCGAACCTCACGGGCTGCTGCTTCTGGAAAATGAAGGACTGGTAGAGACTCGTCCAGCCGTCTTCGCGCGTCTCCACCTCAAAGGCCACGACATCCCCCGGCTCGATGTGCGGGGGCCTGGCGTACATCACTTGGCTGTCATCGTAGTAGCCGGCGGTCTTGAGAAATCCCAGGCTTACGACATCGTCCTTCTCGAGCTCGTTGACCTGCCCGCCGGGCTTGACCACCCAGCACTTGAGCTTGTTGACCTTGAGGAAAGGGTATACGGGTTGGGAGAAAGTAGCGTACTCCCGCCCGGTCCTGGTCAGTATCTTGAAGGCGACCCTGACCTGCGCGTCCGCTCTTCCGTTCTTAAGAACCTTAACGTCAGTGGTGTGCATGAGAACTACTGCCGTCGCCTCATCGGGGGCCACTATGCCTGCAGCGTCGCCCGTGACCTCCTTGACCCAATCGGGTTCTGAGAATGCCGCCGAAGCGGTGAGGATGAGGAATACCGCGCCGGCAAGCAACAATGCTCTACAGTACATGGGTGGAGTCCTTTCCGCGGATCGGATGGATTGAATCCCGGAAGGCCAGGGGAGTGGTTTGAACTTGCATCGCTGTCTCTCCTATCACCTGTTGCCGCCGCGGCGCAGCCTGTCAAGCACATCGTGGCCGGCTCAAGAGTTGCGGGATAGACTGCCTCAGAAGCCGGTACCGAAACCGATACCGACGGTGACCATGTCCTGAAGCAGAGTTCCCGACTCGAGACCGCGCTGGTAAACCGCTTCGGCATTCAATCTGGAAATCTGCACGGCAAGCCCGAGGATCGCGAAAGTGCTGCTAACGCCGGAATCCGCCGTGAGATTCCGATATCCGGCGCCTGCGAAAGCCATGATGTTGCCGTTATTCGACTCTGTGAGAATGTATCCGACCACAGGGCACAGATAGAAATGGAGTCCCTTGTCTTCGGAGCCTTCGGTGAACTGGTTGAGAGGGTCATGGTAGGTCACCTGCCGGGTCGTCTCGACCCAGGTGCCTCCACCTCTGAGACCGAAAGTCAGATTCGAGTTCTTCGATCGCCCGTACATGCCTATGTTCACAAGCCACTTAAGATCGGCCGTGCCCTCCGTGCAAACCGACCCGGTGTCAGAGACATCGCAGGTGACCCTCGTATCGCTCTGCCCCCAGAGCCCGAAACCCACTCCCAGAGTGAAAATCGCCTCGATCTGGGCGGCTGCCGCGGCCTCCTCTTCGCGGATCATCTCGGGTGTGGGGCGTCCGCCTCTCAGCAATGTCCGCTTCGCCGCAACAATCTGGTCTGCAAGATGCCGGGCAGCCGCTGGCAAGCCATGCGCGCCGTCGAACGACTCCGCCTTCCAGGTACCGGAGACTTCGCCTGTGTAGACATTGAAGATGCGTATGGATACGGAGAGCATTTTGCCGATTAAGGTGACCTCTCCGATCACGACACTATTTGCCCCGATCTTCTCGCCCGCCGCTACTGCGCACGTGGCCTCATTGCAGACCCGGCGGGGCTCCGGCGAGCCCGCTGCATCCTCGAGGGCAACTCTCATACCATCGCCGACGAGTACATGGAACTCACCGCCCCGCCTCAGGCATGCGGCTAGTGAGTCCGCCGCGGCTCTCGCCAGTTCGGCGGGCACGTCGATGGCCTCGAAGTCGAGCACGGCCACGACCCAGAGTTCGCTGCTACCGCCCGCCGGAGCGCGTCCTGATGCAGAATCGCCGCGCATAGCGAGGTCCGTATCACCGGCGTATCCGGCAGCTGCAGGGAGAAGCAGCGACAATAGCACCGAAAGCAGGAGCAACAAGCGCGCGGCGCACAGCGCGGTCACGAAGAAGTCGGGCAAGCGCAGCCAGCAGTTACCAATCATAATCTTTGCAGCCCTCCACCATGATGCCGAAAGAACTTGCGAGCGACGTTGAAGCCGCAAGGACTATGAGAGGCGCTGACGTGACAAGAAGCAGGCCCTTAATGTGCACTACCCCCGATTATGAGCGTACGATGCACGTGATGATTGCGTGGAGTGATAGGCAAAAGCCCGAGTTCGCAGCAATCACGCTCCCTTGATCCGTACGGTACCAGCGTATCACGGTTGAGCGGATCAGGCAAGATGAAAGCAGGGCTCCCACGGCGGGAGCCCTGTCTCTGAATTCGGTGAGCCGGGTAGGTGTCCACCCGTCTTACCTCAGGAGCATGACCTTCTTCATGTCCCTGAAATCGCCGGCTTCCATCCGTATGAAGTAAACGCCGGTCCCGGCAGGGCTACCTCCCTGGTCGCGCCCATCCCACTCAGCTGAGTGCCGTCCAGGCTCGTATGCTCGGGACACGAGTTCGCTGACGAGCCGCCCTTGAGCATCGAATACCCGGAGGGTGACCCTGCGTGCCTCCGGGAGGTCGAAGGTGATCACGGTAGACATGGCGAACGGGTTGGGCCGGTTCTGCTTCAGGGCGAAGGCCGCGGGAATGTCGGGCCCACCGGGTAGACCGGGAACGCCGGCGAATGAGTTATTGACGCTCGACTCCTCACCCTCATTCCCCGCGAAGTCGGTCGCCGTGACATGGTAGTAGTCGTATACATGGCCCGCGACATCCTTGGTCAGGCCGATGGTGTGTCCGATCAGCGTCGCCGTCTCGTCGAGCTCTGCGAGCGCAGACCCATACACCGAGTAGTAGTCGAAGTCCACGTCTGGCACTTCCTCCCAGGCGAGCTCCGTGGGGGAGGCCATGTTGAGGCCCGGTGGCGGCGCGGGGGCAAGGTTGTCGACCGAGTAGCCGCTGTCGGGCTCCGAGTCGAAATAGACCGTCGGATCATCAGTAGTGGCAGATACCATGAACACCGACCAGCAGATTCCGGCGTCGGTTGAGTCACATAGCGTGGGGGAGACGAGCTGGTAGGCTGAGTCCCCTCTGGCCGGTACGTATCCCACGCAGTCCCAACCCGTCATCAGTGGCGCCCCTGAGAATATGCTCCCGTCCGCAATCCTGGGTTCCGCCTCCTCTCCTCGGGCCAGGAAATCATCCTGTCTCCTATATACTGCGTAACCCAGGATGCTAATCGATTCGGCCGGGGCGTCGTATGTGGATCTAAACCACGTGAGTCTCATCCACCTTCCCTGGTCGTTGGCGACGTCGGAGATTGTAGTGAGATGAGGTGCCTCATCATGGCAACTCAGCCCGTATGCTCCGATCTGGCCGCAGCCGGGCTTGTTTACACACGGCGATGATGAGCGGAGCCGGATGTCCCCGCTCGCCGGATCACAGAATCGCGGGTCGCTCGAGAAGTTGCCGCTGATTCCCTCCTGCCCGGCTATGCACCCGACCCAGTCGCCGCCGGCATTCCCGTACACGTCACAGCATGTTAGGACTGGGTTTGACACGCCGGCGCATGTGACGGCATTTCCCCCCCATGTTGAGAAAGCGATGATGGTATTGCGTACCTCAGGCGATGCGTCACTACAGTAAAGGCCCCCGCAGGTATGGCGGTCCACATCTCTGTTTGCGTGAAATGTGCAGCTGTCCAGCGATGCTGCGGCCTGGTTCTGCATATACACCGCCCCTGCACCTCTGTTGTCATAGAATGTGCAACGAGTAAAAGTCGTGAGCGGGCCGCTTGAAAAAACCGCCCCGCCATAATCAGAGATGTTCTCCGTGAAATAGCAGCCTATCAGGGCTACGGCAGGTCCATCGATAAATACGGCGCCGCCCCGACCCCAGGGTTCCCAGGGTGGCAATGCTTGATTTAGGATAAAGGTGCAGTCTACAAGCGTGTCCAACGATGTACCAGTGAACTTGATAGCCCCGCCGTTAGGATCGTCTTCGTCAGAACCACAATGGTCAAACTCGCAACCGGTGATGACCGTGTTTGAGTTGTGCGAATTCACCGCCCGCCGGGCGCGACAATAGCAGCTTCGAAGTACCGTCCTCGGGCTGTCCAGCAGAACCAGATCGCCTAGGACCTCACATCCCTCCATCGTTAGGGTCGTATTGCTCGAATAGATGTTGCTATTATCGGAGCAGGTGTTCGCCGATATTCGGGAGTCGATGAAAGCGGCGGATGCCCCGTCTGCGAAATACGCCCCCCCGTGCCCTCCGTACATATTAGCCCAGTTCCAATTGAAGTCGCAGCTCGTGAAAGTATCGGGGGCAGCGAGGGCTTTCCAGACGGCTGCGCCGTCATATGCTGTATTGTGATCGAAGTAGCAGCTGTCCGCAATCACGGAGCAGTCATAAGAGCACACAGCTCCCCCGGCCGAATCCGCCGAGTTCTGAATGAACCTGCATGTGTCGAGGTGGGCTGACGACGACAGCGACAGATAGAGCCCGCCGCCCTCAAGGCTCGCGACGCCCTCCGAGAAGGTGCAGTCCGTCAGGTGCGGCGAGGCCCCCGATGTCAAGTAGCCGCCGGCGCCGCGCGGTGCTGTGTTTTGCAGGATTCTGCAGCCGGTCAGCCCGGGGGAGGAGGCATTGCAGTAGAGCGCTCCCCCGGCGTCTGTGGCATGGCAGTCGTAGAAATCGCAATTCGAGATTCTCGGAGACGCGCTCTGGCATAAAATGGCGCCACCCGAATCTGCGTAGCCGTCCTCAAAAGTGAAACCGCGAATCACCGTGGAGCTATCAAGGAGCTCGCATCGCATCACCCGGCCTAGAGAGTCGGCGTCGATTGTGACAGATGAGGCGAGTCCCGTCTCACTGAGAAGTACCACGCCCGGCTTCATTCCTAGGTCGTACTCGTGGTACGTACCGGAGGCCACGATGATGGTATCCCCGGCACACACCGCATCGAGTGCATCCCCGATGGTCGCAAAGTCGGATGGCACATGCCACGTCAAAGCGCAGCTTCCGGAACCGAGTGCCCCCACAAGCCCGCATCCCGGGGCACCCAGACAAGGAGAACAAGGTGAAAGATGGAAGTCTCCCGTGTCAGCGTCACAGAACCTCGGGTTTGTCGAAAGGTTACCGTTGGTTCCTGCCTGCCCCGCGATACATCCTACCCAGTCACCTCCGGCATTCCCGTAGATATCGCAACATGAGAGTGACGCCGATCCTCCGACGGCGCAATTCACGGGCTCGCCGCCTGATCCAAAAGCGATGATGGAGTTCTGGAGGATGACCGATGAATAGAGCAGCGAAACGGCTGAGCCATAAGGCGCACTGTTCTCATACATGGTGCAGTTTATGAATGTCGTACTTGAGCTGTTATAGCTGTCAAGGACCCCACCGGTCTCGCCCGAGGTGTTGCCGGCGAACACACAGCCGGTGAAAACGGGAGCAGCCCACTGGTCGCATAGCACACCTCCACCCTGTTGGTTTGCGTGATTGTCGATGATCCGGCAGTTCACGATTTCCGGTGCGGCATTTATGCATACGATACCACCGCCGTAGTTGGTCAGCCCTTCAGTCACCGTGAATCCTTCGAGATAACTCGTCTCAGCCAGGTTGAGAAAGGCCACGGGCGCCCCGACGGCGTTTGCGTCCACGACAGTGGCCGTGGGGTCGACGTCCTCGGCGATGACATGGATGCCCGACTTCACTGTGAGGTTCTCGTAGTATGTGCCGGGGGCGACCAGCACGGTGTCCCCGGCTGAAGACGAGTCGATGCCGGCCTGGATTGTGGCGGCGTCAACGGGGACATTCCATGTTCGAGCGAGGGCGAGTGAAGGAAGACAGAACAGTGTCGTGAGTAATACCAGTGTCAGCAATGACATAAACGGCAGGCGTGTTCTTGACGCACGCATTGATGCACCTCCTGGGGTTGGGATTGGGTAGTCCGGGTCGGTCGGCGCCTGGGGCGTACTGCTCCCCGGGCGTTTCCGGATGAACTCCCCCATAATGTATGCAGCCCTCCTGATTAAGAAACGCGTCTATTATACAGGAAAGAAGGGGGAATTTCAATGTTTGGCGTAGCTCCCGGGCATGTGGCGGGCGTTTGCCTCTTCGCTAGTAGCCCAGGGCAACGCCACCGCGGCGCTGGTCGCTGACGCCTGTGAGAAGGTCAGGCGTACCATCCGGATAGCGCTCCACGAGGACGGCGTGGACATCTCCGAGCTGGTCGACAACCGCTATGGTGTGTCCCATTCGTCGGAGTTCGCCAAGCGTCTCGGCGGGCATGCCGCCCGACTCAACGCGCGTCTCGTCCGGAAGCCACTGGTGATGGAACCTGGGCGAAGCGACCGCCTCCTCAAGCGACATATCATGAACCAGGATGTTGAGGATGACCTGAAGCGCCGTGGTTATGATGGTGCTGCCGCCGGGCGAGCCGAGCACGAGTTTGACCTGGCCCCTACCGACACCGCGAGATGCCTCTCTGCCGGCCCCCGGGGTATCCGTGTGGCTGCCGGTGAGCACAATTGTGGGCGTCATGGATGAAAGCATGCGCTTACCCGGCTCGATGGCATTGGCCTCGCCCCCGACCAGGCCGTAGATATTGGGAATGCCCGGCTTCACGGAGAAGTCGTCCATTTCGTTGTTAAGGAGCACGCCCGTGCCCGCCGCTACCACGCATGAGCCGAATCGCCCGTTGAGCGTGGTGGTGCAGGAAACCGCGTTGCCATGCCGGTCGACGACGGAGAAATGAGTGGTCTCGGTGCTTTCGCGCACAGGCGCTGACCCCGGTATGTCGTCAATAAGTGTGTCGGTGTAGACAGCGCGCCCATGGGTTATGTTCTTGCTGGGAGTAGCTCTCTCCAGGTCGATGCCATCCGCGCGGCCGGCGATGTAGTCCGGCGAAAGGAGATGGTCGACCGGCACCGGGTAGAAATCGGCATCTCCCAGAAACTCGGCCCTGTCGGCATAGGCCAGCTTCTCCACCTCTGTAAGTAGCTGGATGTACTCCGGGGAGTTGTGTCCGAGCGCTTTGAGGTCGTAACCGGCGAGCATGCCGAGCATCTGGCAGAGGAGCAGCCCTCCGGAGCTGGGAGGGGGCATCGAGACTATGGTATGGCCGGCGAACTCGCAGATGATGGGCTCGCGGAGGAGGGGCTGATAAATGGCGAGGTCTCGCTCCGTGATAGGCCCGCCGTTGGCCCTCATGTCTGCGGCAATGCGGGCCGCCACCTCACCGGTGTAGAAGCCGTCCCTTCCGGATTCCATGATGCGCTTGATAGTCCAGGCAAGGTCCTCCTGGATGAGAACGTCGCCGGCTTCGAGTGGCTCGCCGTCTTTGGTGAAGATAGCCGCCGTGGCCGGGAACTTAATCATCTTCTCATGAGCGTCGGCAAGGTCCCGGGCGAGCAGCGGGCCCACGACAAAGCCGTACTTGGCCAGACGATGTGCCGG
>CAZSBE010000054.1:0-19704 GCA_964604955.1 uncultured bacterium | reverse complement strand
GGAGGCGCTCGAGTCGAAGGCTTCGGTTCGCACCTTCACTTTTTCGGACAGGGCGGTCGAGGCCGGGCCCTCAGAGATCGCGGACCTCTCTCCAAGGGGTTCGAGAACCGACCTGGTTTCGGGCCTGGAGTTCGCGCTCGATGAGCTGGACTGTCTTCCTTCCGACATCATCATCGTGAGCGACGGCGCTGTCAACTTCGGCAAGGACGCCGTCCATTTCTGCATGGGGCTCAGGGTACCCGTGCATACGGTTTCGGCCGCCGAGACCGGGCCCACGCCGGACCTTTCCATAGACAGGCTCGAGTTCAGCGAGATGGCCTACGCAGGGAGCGAGTTGCCGCTCGAGATATACCTGAGCGGCCGCAGCGAAAGCGCCGTAGACACGCGGCTCGTCGTCAGCGACTCGGCGGGGACGGTTCACGAGGAAGTGGTGAGGGTTCCCGGCGGCGGCGCGCGGCTCAGGCGGAGCGCCCGCATCAACGCCGGCGAAACCGGCGTTCACAGGTTCACGGTGGCGCTCGAACCCTTCGAAGGTGAAGAGGTCACGCGCAACAACGATAAGACATTCTCGCTCAGGGTCATCAAGGGCAGGATAAAAGCCTGCGTGATCGCGCCGGCCCCGTCCTGGGACTTCGCTTTCACCCGCAGGAACCTGATGGACGACCCCAACGTGGAAGTCTACGCCCATTTCACGGCTCCGGGCCCGAGGGCGGTCACCGTCCCCCGGACGATAGCGAATCTGGATGAGCGGCTTGACGAGATGGATGCAGTCGTGGTCACCGGGGGCGTGGGATATTCCGGCATCGCCGGGAGCTTAAGGGAATTCGTTTCGGCCGGCGGCGGCCTCCTGATGCTCTCTGCCGGCGGCGGCGCGGCCCATCTCAGGGAGTTGAATCCCATCGAGTCCGCGCCGGAGAGGCCGGGCGAGGCGCGGGCCGTAACGGCTGTCGTGACCGAAGCGGGCATGTCGCATGAGATCATGAACATCGGGGGGACTTTCAGGGCCGACCTCTGGGCCGATCTCCCGCCTCTGCCCCTGGCCGAGAACGTCGGCGGCGCGAGGAGGGAGGCTGTCGTGCTCATGCGCAGCGAGGACAATCCGGCTCTCCCGGTTCTCGCCGCGATGAAATTCGGAAACGGCAAGGTCTGCGCGTTCACCTGTTCCGAGCTCTGGCGCTGGGACCTTGCCACAGTCGGCTTCGGCCTTGACGTTCCGGTGTACCGCGGGCTTCTCGGCAGCATGATCAAGTGGCTCGTAAGGCGCGACCAGACCAGGCGGGTTTCGCTGACGAGCCCGAGAATCGATTACGAGTGGGGCGAACCCGTTGACTTCGTAACCCGCGTGGTGGATGAGAACTTCAGGGGAATCGCTGATGCCGCCGTCCAGGGCGAGATAGTGAGCGCGACGACCGGTGAATCCGCAGCCGCGCTCGCGTTCGAACAGAGGGGGCCCGGCAGTTTCTCCGCGCGTACCGACTTCCTGCCGCCGGGCAGGTATTCGGCAAGGGTGCGCGCGTCGGCGGGCGGTGAGGCGATCGGCGCTGATGCCCTTGTTTTCAACATCGACAGCCGCGGGCTGGAGGACGTGAACTTCGACGGGGACGATGTTCTCCTTGAGGAAATATCGAAGGTCACCGGCGGCGGCCACTACCTCGTCCATGACGCCGCCGGGCTGGCCGACGATGTCAATCCCGGAGAAGTTGTTGTAAACAAGTTAGATGAGATGAGATTGGAACTCGGAGTGACTTCCTTCGTCCTGATCCTCATTCTCCTGGCCGCCGAGTGGCTCGTGAGGAAACGCCGGATGCTCCCGTAATTTGTGCATTATGTCCGATTTTTGCTTGACAGATACCGGGGAACTCGGCTAATCTGTAGGCCGAGCTGGAGAGAAGCGGACTGAGGAGGGGTAAGTGACCAAAGCGGACATAGTGGAGGAAATTGCAGCTCGCACAGGCTTAACGAGGAAAGAGACTGCGGAGGTCGTTGACCATTTCGTAGCATCGGTTAAGAAAGCGCTTAAGGACGGACAGCACATAGAAATGAGGGGATTCGGCACGTTCAAAGTTGCTGTGAGGAAACCTCGTGCGGCGAGGAATCCTCGAACCGGAGCGGCGGTTCTGCTGCCCGAGCGGAAAGTGCCGGTTTTCAAGTTCTCGAAGGAACTCAAGGACAGAGTTGCCGGGCTGTGAACTTATAGCGGGTAGGTGAGCCGGATCCTTACATGGTAGTGACCCTGCAGTACTTCTTGCGTGCCTCTGTGGCGCGTGGCAGGCAGCCAAGGAGGAAGCCATGCCGTCGAAGTCAGAACTGGGCAGGAGGATAAGGCAGGCCCGGGCCGAGAAGACCCTGACCTTGAAAGAGGTCGAGGGGAGATCCGGTGTATCGGCTACCCACATTTCTCAGATAGAAAGAGGAATAACCTCGCCTACTGTGAACGCCCTTGAGCGCATAGCGAGGGCTCTCGAGAAGAACACCAGCTTCTTCCTCGAGGACGTGGAACTGCCTGAGATTTGTACGCTTCAAAATGACGGCAGGGAGGTCGTCATCAGCGAGCGGCCCAAGATTGTCCTCAAGTCTCTCACGCACGGGATACCGGGCGGAGTGCTGCACATGTACATGATGATCGCGCAGCCGTCCCCGAAGGGGAGCCACGAGGTCAAACTACATGAGCATGAAGGAGACGAGTGCGGCTACGTGATGGATGGCAGACTGGAAATCAGGGTTGGAGACGAAGTCATCGAATTGGGCGAGGGTGACAGTGTGCATTTCAAGGCCACCCTGCCGCACGGCGTCAGGAATATAGGTGAAAAAGTAAGTCATTCAGTGTGGGCTGCCACGAGTATCGCCTTTTAGCACCCGTCGACCCTTGCCCATCGCGGCTGAAAGCGGTCGAACGTGGAGATGCTTGGTGATAGCGTAGGCAAAAGCAAGGCTAGGAAAGCGAGGTGAGCACATGAACAAGGCCGAATTGATCGAGTACGTTGCCAAGCAGACGAACCTCACCAAGAGGGGCGCTGAAGACGCGATCAATGCGACCCTGGAGGGTATCAAGAAGGGTACCAAGAAGGGTGGCATCCAGCTCGTGGGCTTCGGTAGCTTCAACGTAGTGGCCAGAAAGGCAAGAATGGGAAGGAACCCTCAGACCGGCCAGGCCATCAAGATCAGAGCCAGCAAGTCGGTTAAGTTCCGTCCTGGGAAAGATTTCAAGGGCATGCTTTAATCGATTGCCTGCTAGCAAGAGCAGAATACGGCCACGTGTCGTATTCTGCTTTTTTCTTTTGAGGTGATGATGGTGGTTTACTCCAGGCGTATCGAGGTGTCGACATCCGGCAAGAGCGACCTTGTGAACATCTCGCGCGAAGTTGCGGCCGCGGTCGATGAGTCCGGCGTGGCCGATGGTATCGCTCTCGTCTTCACCGTGCATACGACCACCGGGCTGTTCATCAACGAGGCCGAAGGCGGCCTCCTGGACGATATCGAGAAGGCGCTTGACTCCGTCGTACCGCGCCGGGGATCGTACCTTCACAATCGTGTGGACAATAACGCCCCGAGTCACATACAGTCTATATTGCTTGGCGCCTCGCTCGCGATTCCGGTCGAGAAGGGCAGGCTTCTCCTGGGCACCTGGCAGAATGTCTTTCTCGCCGAGAGAGACGGGCCGAGGCGGAGGGCGGTCCACATAAAAGTGGTTGGTGAGTGACCTTGGACGAGAAGTCGAAACTTCTGGCCGAGCTGGGCGATGTCGCAAGGACCTGCACCGCCTGCGAGCTGAGTGAGCACAGGACCAAGGTGGTATTCGGTTCGGGCCCGGCAGGCGCCCGCGTGATGTTCGTCGGGGAGGCTCCGGGATACAACGAAGACCTCCAGGGCGAGCCCTTCGTGGGGGCGGCCGGCAAGCTGCTGGATGATCTCCTGCGGGAGATCGTGGGTATCGGCAGGGAGGAGGTCTACATAGGCAACGTGCTCAAGTGCAGGCCCCCGGAGAACCGCGACCCCACGGCTCATGAAATCGAGACCTGCAGACCGTTCCTCACCAGGCAGATCGAGATAATAGAACCGGAGGTTATCGTCACGCTGGGCAACTTCGCCACGCGGACGCTGACGGGCAGGCGGGAGGGCATAAGCAAGCTCAGGCGCAGGCCCATACGCGTCGAGGACTGGTACGTCTTTCCGATGTTCCACCCGGCCGCCGCGCTGCACAGGGGCGACCTCTACGAAGACATCCGGAGGGACTTCGAGGCCCTGAGAGATTTCCTGGACTCGCCGCCCCGGATCGAACCGGAACCCTCGCAGATGGAGCTCTTCTAGCGTGGGCCGGCACTTCTACACCCTTTTCGTCTTTCTCTTCGGCGCGGCTATCGGGAGTTTCCTCAATGTCATCAGGTACCGTCTTCCCAGGAAGAAGGGGTTCGTCTCGGGCCGGTCCAAATGCCCGGGCTGCGGAGCCCGGATAGCCTGGTATGATAACATACCCATCTTGAGTTTCATCATCCTCAGGGGCAAATGCCGCGCCTGCGGAACCGGCATATCCTGGGAATACTTGGTCATGGAGGTGGCGACGGGGCTCTGCTTCGTCCTCATATGGCTCAAGTTCCCGCCGGCCGAAGCCATAGCTTACTTCGCCTTCGCGTCAATCCTCATCGCCTGCGCCGGCATAGACTACGACTTCAGGATAATACCCGACAAACTCACCCTTCCGGGGACGCTCCTGGGGCTCGCCTTCTCGGTAACGTTGCTCCGGGGCCCGTCGCCGGCCGGCTCGCTCATCGACTCGGTGATCGGCATGGTCGTGGGCGGGGGCACGCTGCTCGCCGTTTCGCTCCTCTACAGGCTCATCCGCGGGGCGGAGGGTATGGGAGGCGGGGATATCAAACTCATGGCCATGGTCGGCGCCTTCCTTGGTTACAAGCTGGCGCTGCTCACCATCTTCTTGGGATCGGTGGGAGGGGCCGTCGTCGGGGTGTTCCTCAGCAGGCGGGCCAGGGAGGGCATGAGAGCCGCGCTGCCTTTCGGGGTGTTCCTTTCCCCCGCGGCGCTCATCTGCCTCTTATGGGGCAAGGACATCATCGACGCCTACCTGGCGCTGCTCAGATAAAAAGTCGGAATTCCCTGGGGTAGGCGCCGCTTCAGATGTCTCGCTCGTCCTCGCTGTGTGCCCGGCCACCCGGCCGGGACGCCAGTCCAATGTTCTCACCTACCACCAGGGAATCCCTCGAAAGGAGGCCCTGTCTCTAGACCCAGGCTGACAATATGCATTCTCCATGCCAGGCGGCGCCTCTGCGGTCACGGCGGCTTATGCCTTGTCAGGGAAGGACTTGGGCGCAGCGGGCATGCCCGGGCCCGGGAGCCGGCCTCGCATCCTGCAACAACATCGAGGGGTCAGGTCTTAAAATGCACAACCGGCGAACATCCCCGGGAACTTGAGGGCCGCCGGGCGGTAGAAAACGGGCGAGACCCCGGAGGGGCCTCCGGCATCAAAACGCGAGATAAGGCCGTATTATTATTGGACATTATTTGAGCTTGCATACGGAATTTAAACCGATTAAAATTCAGTGCGTTTCTCGACAGCAGGGGTTTGTCCGCCCAGGCGTTCAGTTGGGGCGGAAGGCCCGAAATCCGGCGTTAAGGTGTGTGGAATCCGGAAGTGTATCCACACTTCCGGGTGGAGTATAGCCGTTTCCCCGGGGGGCTTATCCCAGCACCCCGAACGGTCAGGCAATTGTCTTGCGGTTTTGCTGAAGGAGGTTGAAAGATGCCGGCGAAGAAAGTTGGTATTCGCCCGCTCGGTGACCGGGTAATCATCAAGAGAATGGAAGAAGAAGAGCAGACCAGAGGCGGCATCATTGTTCCCGATACCGCCAAGGAAAAGCCCCAGCGCGGCAAGGTCATCGCCGTGGGGCCCGGAAGAGTCGCGGAAGACGGCAAACGGATCGCGCCCGAAGTCAAGAAGGGCAACATGGTCCTCTTCGGGAAGTACTCCGGCACTGACATTTCTATGGGTGATGATGAGTATCTCATTCTGCGCGAGGATGACATTCTCGCCATCATAGAATAACTCCCGGGTACCTGATCCGGTGAATTTTGGAGGTGTTCTCTATGGCTGCGAAGCAGTTGATGTTCGACGAATCAGCGAGGCGCAAACTCGAAAAGGGTGTGGACACGCTCGCCAACACGGTGCGCGTTACACTCGGCCCGAGGGGCAGAACGGTGGTGCTCGAGAAGAAGTGGGGCGCCCCCACTGTGACCACCGACGGCGTGACCATTGCCAAGGAAATCGATCTCGACGACCCGTTTGAGAATATGGGCGCGCAGATGGTCAAGGAAGTCGCCACCAAGACCAGCGACATCGCCGGTGACGGCACGACCACGGCCACCATACTGGCCCAGAGCATTCTCAAGGAAGGGCTCAAGAACGTGGCGGCGGGCGCAAACCCCATGGAGCTCAAGCGCGGAATCGAGAAAGCCGTTGAGGCCCTTCTCGGCGAGCTGGAGAAACTCTCGAAACCCGTCAAGAGCACCAAGGAAATCGCCCAGGTGGGCACCATCTCGGCGCACGGCGATGAGACCGTGGGCCAGCTCCTGGCCGACGCCATGGACAAGGTCGGCAGGGAGGGCGTGATAACCGTAGACGAGGCCAAGGGCATGGAGACCTCGCTCGACGTGGTCGAAGGTATGCAGTTCGACCGCGGGTATCTGTCGCCCTACTTCATAACCGACGCCGAGAACATGTCGGTGGACCTCGAAGATCCCTATATCCTGATCAACGAGAAGAAGATCAGCGCCATGAAGGACCTGCTGCCCCTTCTGGAAAAGATATCGCGTTCGGGCAAGTCGCTTTTGATCATAGCCGAAGACGTTGACGGCGAGGCCCTGGCCACGCTGGTAGTCAACAAGCTCCGCGGCGTCCTCAAGGTGGCCGCCGTGAAGGCCCCCGGTTATGGGGATAGAAGAAAGGCCATGCTCGGCGATATCGCCGCGCTGACCGGCGGCAAGATGATCGCCGAGGAAGTCGGTATCAAGCTGGAGAACGTGGAGGTCGCAGACCTGGGCCGCGCCAAGCGCGTCACTATCGACAAAGAGAACACTACCGTGGTCGGCGGGAAAGGCGCTAAGGCCGACATCGACGGCCAGATCGCCCAGATCAAGAAGGCGATCGAAGACACGTCTTCCGACTATGACCGCGAGAAGCTCCAGGAGAGGCTTGCCAAGCTCGCCGGCGGGGTAGCGGTCATCAAGGTCGGCGCCGCCACCGAAGTCGACATGAAAGAGCGCAAGGCGAGGGTGGAGGATGCCCTGCACGCCACCAAGGCTGCGGCCGAGGCCGGCATCGTGCCGGGCGGAGGCGTGGCGCTGCTCCGCGCCATGAAGGCTCTGGACAGCCTCAAGCTCAAGGGCGACGAGGCCATAGGGCTTAAGATCGTCAGGCGCGCGCTCGAGGAACCGGCCAGGCAGATCGTCGAGAACGCGGGCCTCGAAGGATCCGTGATCGTCCAGGAGATAAAGAACAGGAACATATACGAGGGGTTCGATGCGGCCAACGAGAAGTTCGTGAACATGATTGAGGCGGGCATAATCGACCCGACCAAGGTGACCAGAAGCGCTCTGATGAACGCCGCTTCGGTCGCCGCTCTCATGATCACAACTGAAGCGCTGGTTACAGAGATCCCCGAGAAAACGCCTCCGGCCATGCCCGCAGGCGGACCCGGCGGATACGGCGAAGGCATGTACTAAAAAATTAGGCTCCTCTTAAGGAGGTTCTGGTGTGCTTCCAGACAAGAGAAGGCGTCGGAATCAAGACGAGAGGCCTGACAGGCGAAGAAGAAGACTGAGAGACATCGAGGAAGATGACTGGAGAATAGATTCCGGTGACCCGGACATCGGCCTCGAGGACGAGATGCCCGAAGACGACCTGTCTTTCGAAAACTATGAAGACGAAAGCGTAAAATGACCGGAAAGATACACACAGGCGGAGACTGGCTCAGGACTCCGGGCGCGGTCCGGACCCTGGCTCTGACGAGGAGTGATAGGCTTGGCCCTCTAACCATGAGGAGGTGGCCCGGAGATGGGTGAGACATTCGGCGTGCACCTCATGCTCGACGGCCATGGATGCGATCGGAGCGAGCTGGAGAGCGAGACGTTCGTCTACAGGTTTCTCGACGAATCCCCGAATGACAACGGAATGAGCCACTGGAGCGTGAATGAGCGATATCGAGTGTCCGGGAGCCGGTAACTTCCTGGGACTCTGCGCTTCCTACTCCTCACCGGGTAAGAGCAGGTTCTCCATTATCCCGGTGCCCTATGACGCCACCTCGTCCTATGTCTCGGGCTCGGCCCGAGGGCCGGCCGCCTTGATCGAGGCCTCAGCCAATATCGAGATATACGACCACGAACTCGATCTCGAGCCCGCCAGGCAGGGCGTGTACACTGCCCCGGAAGTGGTACCTGTCCCCGGCGACCCCGCCGCCACCATGGAGGCCATCGAGAAGGCCGTAAGAGGGGCGATCTCCTCGGGCAGCCTGCCCGTGGTGCTCGGCGGCGAACACACCGTAAGCGTCGGCGCCGTGAGGGCCGTCGCCGCGGCCGGCAAGGACTTTCACGTGGTTTCCTTCGATGCCCACGCTGACCTCAGGGACTCCTACGATGGGACGCCGCTCAGCCACGCCTGTTTCCTGAGGCGCGCCCTCGAGACCGCCGGCGGGACCGCCATAGGGGTGAGAAGCCTCTCAAAGGAAGAGCACGATTTTGCGGCGGCCGAGGGCGTCAGAATCGCCTACGCCGACGAGATACACACGGGGGGCCCGGGGTCGGTCGCCCTCGACCACATCCCCGCTGATGTCTATGTCAGCCTGGACCTGGATGTTCTGGACCCCTCAATAATGCCTTCGACCGGAACCCCCGAACCCGGGGGCCTCGACTGGTATGACTTGATTGATTTGCTGAAACGTGTAATATCTGGTAGGCGGGTGCTGGGCTTCGACGTCGTGGAGCTCTGCCCGCAGCCGGGTAATGTGGCCCCGGATTTTGTAGCTGCGAAGTTGATATACAAGGTGATGAGTATTATAATAAAATATTCGTCCAATGGGGGGTAGCTAGGCTCGGTCATGGCAAAGAGGAAAACTTCCAAAAAACGCGTCAAAGCTGAGGGGCCGGAAGCAGCCGACTTCATGCCAAGAATCGACCCGGATTCCACGATTGAGGACCAGGTCCCGCTCAACGAGTTGCCCACTCTCTTTCCCAACTCATATGAAGTCGTCGTTGCCGCCGCGAGAAGGGCTCGTCAGCTCAATCTTGGACTCAGACCGCTGATCGAGACCAGGATGAAGCGGCCGGTCGATATCGCCCTCGCCGAGCTGGCAGCCGGCAAGGTTGAGTACGGGTTGGGTGAAGAAGAGGAAAAGCGGGGGCGCTCGAAGTCGAAGAAGAAGCCCTGATACTCAGTCTCAAGCCAGGTGAGTAATTAGGTGGGCTCGCATTCCTTCTACACTGTATTCGAACACACGGCCGACATCGGCATCGAAGTCACCGCCGGCAGCAGGGAGGACCTATTCGTCAATTCCGCCCTCGCCATGATCGACATAATGTTCGACGGCGTTCCCGACGGGACTTCTGAGAGCCGGCTGGTCATGATCGTCGGGGACAATTCCGAGGAGCTTCTGATTGCGTGGCTCAACGAGCTTCTTTACATTTGCTGTGTAGAGCGGCTCGTGTTTACCGGCTTTTCGGACATTAAACTCACCGAGTCGATGTTCATGGTGCGTGCCCAGGGCGAGAGAATCGACCTCGACAAGCACAGGATGGAGATGGAGATAAAGGCCGCGACTTATCACGGCTTCTCCATCGAGCCTGACGGCGAAAGGCTCAAGGCCAGGATCATCTTCGACGTGTAGGTTTGTGGACATGACCGGCAAAATCACCATCGAGAAGATCGACGACTACCGCTATAGAATCCCCCGGACCGGCGGCATGCGCGTTCCCGGGATGCTCTACGTGGACGAGCGCATTCTCCAGGACGTCAAGATCGACGAGAGCCCCAGGCAGGTCGCCAACGTGGCCCACCTGCCGGGCATCATCAAGAGCTCGCTCGCGATGCCGGACATGCACTGGGGCTACGGGTTCCCAATCGGCGGGGTCGCGGCCACGGGTCTCGACGACGGCGTCATCTCGCCGGGCGGCGTGGGCTACGATATCAACTGCGGGTGCAGGCTTCTTACCACCGGTCTGGTCAAGGAGGACATAGAACCCAGGCTGCCCGACATCGTCGCGATGCTGTTCAATACGGTGCCGTGCGGCGTCGGATCGACCGGCGAGATCAACCTGTCGAAGGCGGACGAGAGAAAGGTGCTCGTGGAGGGGGCGGCATGGGCCGTAAGTCAGGGATTCGGGACTCCCCGGGATATCGAGTACACCGAGGAGCGCGGGGCGATGCAGGGAGCCGACCCTTCCGCGGTCAGCGAGAAAGCGCTCGCCAGGGGAAAGCAGCAGCTGGGCACTCTGGGGTCCGGCAATCACTTTCTTGAGGTCGATCTGGTCGAGGAGGTGTATAACGCCACCGCCGCGGAGGCTTTCGGCCTGGAGCAGGGGATGGTGTGCGTGATGCTGCACTCGGGGTCCCGCGGCTTCGGATACCAGGTGTGCGACGACTACCTGCGCGAGATGGGACGGGCCGTCATCAAGTACAACATCAGCATACCCGACCGGCAGCTCGCCAGCGCCCCCATAAGGTCCCCGGAGGGAGAGGCGTACTTCTCGGCCATGGCGTGCGCGGCCAACTACGCCTGGGCGAACCGGCAGTGCCTCATGCACTGGACGAGGCTCGCATTCGAAAAGACGATGCACATGTCGCCCAGAGACCTTGATATGAAACTGGTCTACGACGTCTGCCACAATATAGCCAAGTTCGAGACGCACGACGTGGAGGGCGAGAAGAAGAAGGTGTGCGTGCACAGGAAGGGTGCGACGCGCGCGTTTCCGCCCGGGCATCCCGATGTCCCCGACGCTTACAGGCCGGTCGGCCAGCCCGTGCTCATACCCGGTGACATGGGCACGAACTCGTATGTTCTGGTCGGCACCGATCTCGCGATGCAGGAGACCTTCGGGAGCACCTGTCACGGAGCCGGGAGGCTCCGGAGCAGGAGCCAGTCCAAACGCATGACCGACGCATCGAAGGTCCTGAGCGACCTGAGGAAGAAGGGGATACTCGTAATGGCCCGGGGCAAAAAGACAATTGCGGAAGAGGCCCCCGATGCGTATAAGGATATCGACAGGGTTGTTGACGTAGTTCACTATGCAGGCATATCAAAGAAGGTGGCGAAACTTCGCCCGCTGTGCGTAATCAAAGGATAGGTGGAGAGCTTGCCGAAAAAGAAGAAGAGTGTGAAGAAACCTGTGAAGACCGGGAAAGCAAAGAGCAAGAAGACGGCGCAAAAGGGCGTCAGGAAAACCGCCGGGAAACCCGCGGGGAGGCCCGCGCGGAAACCCGCAGGGAGGCCCGCGCGGAAAGCCGCAGGGAGGCCCGCGAAGAAAGCCGCAGGGAGGCCCGCGCGGAAAGCCGCAGGGAGGCCCGCGAAGAAAGCCGCGGGGAGGTCCCCGAAGAAAGCCGCAGGGAAGCCGGCGGGGAAGCCTGCTCGGAAGCCCGCGAAGAGGCCGGCCAGGAAGCCCCGCGGCGGTCAGAGGATAGTCACGACGGCAACGGTGGGCGAACCCAATGTCCTGGTCGATCCTGTAGCCCCAAGGAGCCAGAAGCTCCCGGGCGAGCTCGGCATGATCCCCTTAAGGGACACGGTCATTTTCCCCTACATGATAGCTCCCCTCGTTATCGGCCGTCAGAAGTCGCTGCGCCTGGTCGACGAGGCCGCCAACGGTGACAGGACAATAGGGCTCGCTACGCAGGTCAGGCCCGACATAGAGAATCCGACGCCGTCCGATCTCTACCAGGTCGGTACGGCCGCCACAATACTCAAGATGCTCAAGTTCCCTGACGGCAGCACGCGCCTGCTCGTTCAGGGCATAGCGCGCATCAAGGTCAAGAAGTTCACCCAGGAGGAGCCCTACCTCAGAGCGAGCGTAGTCGAGGTGCCCGAGATAAGCGACGACACCGTCGAGGCCCAGGCTCTTCTCAGGAACGCTTCCGGGATATTCAACAAGATAGTGGCGCTTTCACCGCATCTGCCCGACGAACTGCAGGTCGCGGTGATGAACATCGACAACCCGACGAGGGCCGCCGACCTCATCGCGTCAAACATCAATCTCACGACCGCCGAGAAGCAGGACATTCTGGAGACCTTCGATACCCAGCCCAAGCTCGAGAGGCTGATAAACTACCTGAACCGCGAACTCCAGGTGCTCGAACTCGGCAGCAAGATACAGTCCGAGGTCAAGTCGGAGCTCGACAAGACGCAGCGCGAGTATTACCTGCGGGAGCAGCTCAAAGCCATCCGCAGGGAACTGGGCGAGGGCGACGAGCGGACGCTGGAGATCAATGAACTCAAGGAGAAGGTCCGGGCGGCCGAGATGAGCGAGCGCGCCGAGAAGGCGGCCGAGAAGGAAATCGACCGGCTTTCGCGGATGCCGCCTCAGGCCGCGGAGTACACCGTGTCGAGAACATACCTGGACTGGCTCGTCGGGCTCCCGTGGTCGGTGTCCACGGAGGACGTGCTGGACGTGCCCTCGGCCAAGACGATACTCGACGAGGATCATTACGATCTCGAGAAAGTCAAGGAGCGCATCCTGGAATTTCTCGCTGTGCGGAAGCTCAAGAAGGAGACCAAGGGTCCCATACTCTGCTTCGTGGGCCCGCCCGGCGTCGGAAAGACATCGCTCGGGAAGTCGATTGCCCGGGCCCTGGGCCGGAAATTCACGCGGATATCCTTAGGGGGAGTTCGCGACGAAGCCGAGATCAGAGGGCACAGGCGCACGTACGTGGGTGCGCTTCCGGGCAGGATTATCCAGGGGATTCGCCAGGCCGGGTCCAATAACCCGCTGTTCATGCTGGACGAGGTCGACAAACTGGGTACCGACTTCCGCGGCGACCCGTCGGCGGCGCTGCTTGAAGTGCTCGACCCGGAGCAGAACGACAATTTCTCCGATCACTACCTGGAAGTCCCGTTCGACCTCTCGCGGGTCATGTTCATAACGACGGGCAACGTACTGCACACCATACCGCCCGCTCTCCTGGACCGGATGGAGGTCATAGAGCTGCCGGGCTACACGGACGAGGAGAAGGTCGAGATATCGAAGAAGTTCCTCATTCCGCGCCAGATGGAAAGCCACGGGCTGACGCCGAGGCACATCGAATTCACCGACGACGCGCTCAGACTGGTCATCTCTGAGTACACTCGCGAGGCGGGCCTCCGGAACTTCGAGCGGGAGATAGCCACCATCTGCCGGAAGGTCGCACGCAAAGTGGCCGAGGGCGCAAAGAAGAAGACAGTCGTGAACCCCGGGGTGGTGGAGGAGTTTCTTGGCCCGATCAGGTACTTCAGGGACGCCGCTGAGCGCACGATGGCGCCGGGCGTCGCCACCGGTGTGGCCTGGACCGAGGCCGGCGGCGACATAATCTTCGTCGAGACAAGCAAGATGAAGGGCGGCAAGTCGCTGACGCTCACCGGCCAGCTGGGCGACGTGATGCAGGAGTCCGCCCAGGCCGCGCTGACATACGTGCGGTCAAATGCGGACGCTCTCCACGTGCCGGCTGACTTCTATGAGACGTACGACCTGCACGTGCATGTTCCCCACGGCGGCGTGCCCAAGGACGGGCCGTCCGCGGGAGCGACCATAGCGACCAGCATACTCTCGCTCCTCTCCGGAAGGCCTGTGAGGCCGGATGTCGCCATGACCGGCGAGATCACGCTGAAGGGCAAGGTCCTGCCGGTGGGTGGAGTCAAAGAGAAGATACTCGCTGCCAGGAGGGCCGGTATCAAAACGGTCATCCTGCCGAGGAAGAACGAGAAGGATTTGAGCGAGGTTCCCGACATAGTCAAGAAGGGAATCAACTTCGTGTTCGTCGACAGCCTCGACGAAGTCTTCAAGAACGCGCTCACGAAATAGACAGCTGCGGGAGGTCGGCATTGAAAGAGTTCCACGACCGGGAGCCGGTGCGCTGCTGGGAAGAGTTGAGCTGCGGGCGTCCGGATTGCCAGGTGCATGAATCGGACAACGCGCCGTGCTGGCTGCTGCCCGAGACGCGGTGCTTCGATCACGTCACATGCCTCACCGAGAGGCTCGTCGTCAGGTGCGCCGCCTGCCCGGTCTTCCTGGCCCATCGCGCGCGCGCCGGAGGCAAGCGGGCGTCGGACGGCGCTGTGCTCGGTACGATGGAGGGCCTCCTCGCCGAATGCGCCGATCTGCTCTCGGGCGCCGAGACTCTCAAGGCCGACCTCAAGACCAAGTCTTCCGAGGTGACGCTGCTCGGCGAGGTCGGCCGGGCGCTGCAGAGCACCATGGAACTCGACCAGCTCCTGATGGTCATACTGACGGCCGTGACGGCCGGTGCGGGGCTGGGTTTCAACCGCGCGTTCCTGATAATGCTGGACGAGAAGTCGGGAAGGCTCGAGGGGCGCATGGCTGTGGGCCCATCCCATCCGGGCGAGGCCGAGTCCATCTGGGAGGCGATGAGAGGCGAGGCGAGGAGCTTCGGCGAGATTCTAGCCGGCACCTCGCACGAAGGCGGCGCCTTCACCGGAGGCATAATGGGCCTTGCGCGGCGGATCAGCCTGCCATGGGACCCGGAGCACGACATAGTGGCGCGGAGCCTGAACGAGGGCGCCGCCTGCACCGTCGACCGGGCCGCCGGCCTCAGCGAAGCGCGGGGCATCGCGGGTGTTATCGAAAGCGACAGCTTCATCATCATGCCGCTGGTTGCGAAGGGCAAGAAACTCGGGGCAATCGTCGCGGACAACTTCGTCACGCGCCGGGGCGTCACGAGAGAGGACATGAGACTGCTGGAGACGCTGGCCAGCCAGGCGGCGCTCGCGATCCTGAACGCGTCGCTTCACAGGCGGCTGCAGGGGCGGTTACAGGACCTCGAGGAAGCTCACAGGCAGCTCATGCAAAACCAGCTCCAGCTGATGCGCGCGGAGCGCCTTGTGGCGGCCGGCGGACTGGCGTCCACTCTGGTTCACGAGATCAAGACTCCGCTCATCTCCATAGGCCTTATGGCGAGGGCGGCTGCAGCCGACGCCCCCCGCGGGCACAAAGTCAAGGAAGTGCTCGACAAGATCGCCCAGGAGATCGTCAACGTGGAAGACTTCCTGAAGCACCTTGTCAGATCGGCGAGCAGCGTGAGCAGCGAGCCCAGGCCGGTGGATGTCTCATTGCTCGTTCGCGAATCCCTCGACCTCATCGGGGGCGTGACGGCGGCGGGCGGCATCGAGGTCGTTCTCGACCTCAGGCACGCCGGCGCCAGGGTGTCGGGAAGCGTAGTCGAGCTCCGGCAGATGCTGCTTAACATATTCCATAACTCGGTGGAGGCGATGCCCGACGGCGGCAGGCTGACCGTGAGAACCGCCGTGGACGGGCCCATGCTCAGCCTGGCGGCTGAAGACACGGGCTGCGGCATGTCCGAAGAAGTCCGGCAACGCGTCTTCTCGCCATTCTTCACCACCAAGCGGGAGGGATCCGGACTCGGTCTCGTGATCGCCCGCAGAATAGCCAGCGACCACGGGGGGAGACTATCATTCGAAAGCAAGGAGGGAGAAGGTTCCCGCTTCCATATCCTGCTTCCCGTCACGCAGCGGGGCATGGAAGAGGCTGATTCCAAACCCAAGTGACCACGATCCTACTACAATTAGGCCTGCTCGCAGTTCTGCTGGTGTTTTCGGGCATCTTCTCGGGCTCCGAAACCGCGCTTTTCTCACTCAAGCCGTTCCAGACAAGGAAACTCGAGCGGCAGCCAACGCGCCGCTCCATACGCGTGTCGTTGCTGCTCTCGGACCCGGTCCGGCTGCTGGTCACCATTCTCGTGGGGAACACGCTGGTCAATGTCGCCGCGTCGAGCGTCGGCACCAATATCGTCGGCCATGTGGTCCACAGGGGAGTCGTGGGCATCAGCGTCGCGGTCATGAGCGCTCTCATACTCGTGTTCGGTGAGATCGTCCCCAAGACCTACGCCGTCAACAGACCTCTCAAGACGGCACTTCGGACTTCGACCCTCATCTCGGCGGCGGTCAGGCTCATGTCGCCGCTTCGTGCCTTCTTCACGGCGCTCTCGAAGGCAGCGGCGAGAACAAGGCTGCCGGGGGCGGCGATGCCCGACCGCCAGCACGCCCATGTTGAGGAAGCCGTGGCGGAGGGCCACACGGAGGGCGTGCTCAACGGCCCCGAGCGCAGAATGCTGGCGGGCTTCCTGAAAATTGAACACCAGTCGGTGCAGAACATCATGACGCCGCGCACGGAAGTATTCATGCTGGATGCGGGCACTACCGTGGCCGACACCCTGTCCCTCGCCAGGTCGGCCGGGTTCTCCAGGGTGCCCATCTTTGAAACCGAGAAAAGAGACAGCATCAAGGGCGTTGTATACATGAAGGACCTCCTGCAGAAGCAGTACAGCAGGGACCTCAAGCTGAGGGACATCGCCCGCAGGCCGGTCTTCGTTCCCGAGTCGAAGTCGCTCGTCGATCTTCTGGGCGAATTCGTCAAGGGGGCCGCGCATTTCGCGGTAGCCGTGGACGAGTACGGCACCTTCACGGGGATAGTGACGCTCGACGACATTATCGAGGAGATAGTGGGCGAGGAACTCACGCGCAGGTCCAAGAACACGTACAGAAAAAAAGCAAGGTCGACCTACGAGGTGCCGGCGCGGATGGAACTCGAGTACTTCAACGCCCTCCTGAGGTCGGCGCTTTCGGACAGCAGTGCTGAGACCATAGGGGGGTTCCTCCTGAACAGGCTGGGCAGGATACCTTCGGTGGGCGAGCAGTTCATACTGGAAGGCATAAGGTTCAAAGTGCTGGACGGGGACGCGCGCCAGATAAAGAAGCTGGAGATAGAGAAGAGATAGAAGATGCTGAGTCTGATAGGCAACATAGTCGCCATAGTGGTCGCCGTGCTGGGCGTGGGCTTTTTCGCGGGCAGCGAGACGGCTTTCGTGTCCTCCAACAGGTTCCAGATAGCGGCCATGGCGAAATCGGGCTCGAGGCGCGCGCGGCTGGCGAGGCGGCTTCTGGGCGATACGAGCACCCTGCTCAGCGTAACGCTGGTCGGCACTAACGTATGCATCGTGTTGTCATCATCGCTCGCGACGGCCCTGCTCGCGAGGTACATCGGCCCCTACGCAGTGCTCGTCTCCACCTTCGCCATGACCGTCTTCATCCTGCTCTTCGGAGAGATAATGCCCAAGGCCGTGGCGCGCACGAATCCGGAGGGCTTCCTGACCTTCATCGCCCCTCTGCTGGGCGCCGCTTACTACGTCATCTATCCCGTGGCCATCGTGACTTCTTCCATCGCGTCGCTGTTCGTCCGCCTGTCGGGCCACAAGGACAGGGCGGGCGCCGTGACCCGGGAGGAGATACGGGCGGTCGTCAAGGAGATCGCGGGCGACGGGATGAGCCTGCCGAGCCATGCTTACGCCTATCGCGTCCTCGACCTGGCCAGGATGAAAGTCACGGGCGTCATGGTTCCAATGGATGAGGTCAGTTGCTTCGAGGAAGGGGAAACGGTGAGGGCCGTGCTCTCGGAGTCGTCGCGAAGCGGGCATTCCAGATACCCCGTGTACAAGGGCACCTGCGAGAACATCACCGGCTTATTGCACATAAAGGACCTCCTCGGCGTGCCCGAGAGCACCAGAATCAGGGTATTCTCCAGGAGCGCTCATTTCATTCCCGAATCTCAGACGGTTCAGAAGGCGATTTTCGAGATGCGCGACGACTTCAGGCACCTGTCGGTGGTAACGGACGAGTACGGCCGCTCAATCGGGATAGTGACTTTCGAGGACGCGCTCGAGGAAATACTCGGTGAGATCAGCGACGAATACGACGGCAGAGTGGAGCGCAGCCTCAGGATAGGGGACATCATCAGCGGCAGGGTGCCCGTCTCCCTCGTCGCAGAGGAGCTGGGGCTGGACGTTCCCGAGGGCGCCGGCGATACGCTGGCCGGATTCCTGCTGCACCTCATCGGGCGAATACCCCGTGCGGGTGACGTGATCGAGCACGGCGGCTATGCGTTCTATGTGATAGAGGTGAGGGGAAACAGAATAAGAAGAGTACGGATAGAGGAGAAGGAAGACTAGATGAAGAGGGACATTGTGGTCACGCTCGACCTCGGGGGCACTAACCTGAGGCTGGGCGCCGTCAGTGCATCGGGTGAGGTGCTGCTGAGGGCCAGGGCCAAGATGAGGTCTTACCGGCGGAAGGGCGATCTCCTCGAGAGCCTTTCGGCAAGCATTGCGGAGTTCCTTCCCGGGGCCGGGGCATGCGGCCGCCTGAGGGCGGTCTGCCTGGGATTCGCCGGTTACACGGATTCGGGCCGGGGTCTCATATATTTCGCCCCCAATGTCGGGGGCCTTCGAGACATCGATGCCGGGCCCTATCTCAAGAGGCGCCTCCGCATGCCTGTCTTCGTAGAAAACGACGCCAACTGCGCGGCCCTCGGCGAGTACTGGAAAGGCGCCGGACGCGGGGCCGCGAGCCTCTTCATGTTCACCCTGGGAACCGGCGTCGGCGGCGGCTTTCTTATCGACGGGGACATCTGGCGGGGGGCGTCGGGCACGGCCGGTGAGATAGGCCACACTATAGTCATGGCGGGCGGCCCCCGCTGCGGCTGTGGTAACCGGGGCTGCCTCGAGGCATTCGCATCGGCCACCGCCATCGTCAGGGAGTACCGCCGCAGGAAGCGCAAGCCGGTCGGGAAGATAACGGCGAGGCAGGTCACAGAACTCGCCGCCGGGGGAGACAGAGCGGCAATGGGGGCCGTGAAGTACGCCGCGAAAGGTCTCGGCCTCGGGATCGCCAACGTATTCAATCTTCTGAGCCCTGAACTCATCCTGGTGGGAGGTGGAGTCAGCAGGTCGGGGTCGATTCTGCTGAAGCCCGCCCTCGAGGAGGCCAGGAGAATCGTGTTCCCGCCGCTCGCTCCCATGCTCAAGGTGAAGCGCGCAATCCTGGGCGATGACGCAGCCCTCATAGGAGCGGCCAGGTTCGCCTTCAGGGCCCTAAAGTGATTTGACATGCCCTTTTGCCTGTGTTAGGAACAGTTAGGACTCTAACCGAGGGGCCGATGACGTGGCTGTATTCGAAAAGCTCAGAGACAAGCGGCACGAGCAGCTCATCTTCTTCAGGGAACCCGTATCCGGCCTGAAGGCCATAGTCGCCATACACGATACGACCCTGGGACCGGCCATCGGCGGAGTGCGCATGCGCCGGTACTCGAGCGAAGACGAGGCAATCGACGACGCGCTCAGACTCTCGCGGAGCATGACTTACAAGGCAGCCGGCGCCGGCGTCAACTTCGGCGGCGGGCAGACCGTGGTGACGGCGGATCCCAGGAAAGACAAGAGCGAGGCCCTGTGGAGAGCGCTCGGACGGTTCATCGACGGCCTGGGCGGCAGGTACATCGCGGGTCAGGACGTGGGCACCTCGGTCGACGACATGGACTATATCAGGGCCGAGACCAAGTACGTCGTCGGCATCCCCAGCTCCCACGGAGGCAGCGGTGACCCTCGGGCAGTTCGTAGGGCTTACGGCGTTTGACGTCGAGGTACTGGTTGGCCTC
>CAZSBE010000053.1:0-20092 GCA_964604955.1 uncultured bacterium | reverse complement strand
CGGACCGCAGGCGGTCTCCCAAGGCTTCGTCATCTTAAAGAAGCCACTGGGAGACCGCCGAGGTCCTATTGTGCATTTCAAGACCTGACCCCTTGTGCATTTCAAGACCTGACCCCGTCGGTTAGAAGCCGAAGGTGGCGCCGCCTGTGAACATCGATATATGGCTCGCATCCTCCACTTCGAACTTCTCCCACTCGATGCGGACGCCGAGGTTCAGGATTGAAATCCCGGCGCCGAGCCCCCACATGAAATCGGTTCCGCTCTCCTTGCGGGGGTCGTCAAGAAGCCCGCCCTCGCTGCTCCACCTGAAGAACCCCACTTTGGCCCAGAAATTGGCGACGCCCATCGGGAGGATGCCCATCGCTTCGATGTCCCAGCCCGTGGTCTCCGAGGCGTACACAATATTCTCAAGCTTGTCCGTGACCTTCCCAAGGCTGCGGTAGCCGCCCTCGAGCGCCAGGAAGGGGATCAGGTTATAGCCGCCGAAGACCTTCCAGGCGAAGTCGGCGCCTCTGACCTCGAAGTCACTTTCCTCCAGCTCGTTCCACTCCCATCTTACGAAGGAGGCACCGACGCCCCCTCCCACATAGTAGCCCGCGTAGCCTGCTGCATATGCGGACGAAACACTTAGCAGCAGTATGGCCAGAACTGATACCGCGACTGATTTCCTCATGACCTCTCCTCCCTGTCTTTCCGCGCCCTGCGCGCTCGCGCCGTCACTTACCCCGGCTATACCCGCTCGGCCGGGTTTTTTCAATCAGTTTCCTCACCTGCGGTACGAGGCTGTCCAAGGGGGCGAAACGGGCTTCTGAAGCTCCAGGATTTCGCGCCAGGCCTCGTCGGTCAGCCGCTTCGACATGGGCTGCTTGAATTCGTAGTAGGACATCTCCGGACCCGCGGCGAGCCAGATGGCGTCTCCGTACTTCCACGCCGTGACCAGGAGCTCGACATAGCCGCAACCTTCCTCGAGGACCATGCCGCTGTTGGAGTCCGTGTGGACGTCGGCAACCATGGTGGTCTTCTGCGACTTCCGGTCGACCCCGTCGAGCACTCTCTTGAGGCTCTTGCTGAAGCCGCCGATGAAGTCCATGTCGTCCCTGTCCAGACTCTCGCCGGCCAGCTCCTTGAGCGAGATGGCCGCGAGCCTCTCAAGAACGCTTTCCAGCCGCGACATGTTGGAGACCGCGACCTCATTCGCCTCGATCATGCCCATGTCCACTAGCCCCAGCCTCATCATGCGCGTCAGGCTCAGAAGCCGGTTGTAGACCTCAGGAACCGGCTCCACGAAGCCCCGCGGGCCTCCGGGCTCGGGCGGCGACACCGGCATCGCCTCGAGCGCCAGGGTGTAGCTCTGCTTGGCGTAGAGAATCGTGTCGTGCCTGAGCTCCGCCCATGAGGCCAGGGCCATCGTAATAAGCCTGTCCTGCCATTCCTTTGACTGCATGAACGGGGGATGGTCCTTCCCGTACTGCCCCACGAAAGACTTGAGAACCCAGAGCCAGTTCCAGTAGAGGTTCTGATTCCAGGAGGCCTCGTCGAGTTCATCGAACTCGTCATACATTTTGCGGAATGCTTCGCCGTAGCCCATGTAGTTGGCGTCCCCCATGTCGTCCAGCAGGTCGAGCGCGCGGTCGGACCCGATAGCCGCAAAGAGGTCGAGCCCGCGCGGGAAGACCCTGCCTATACCGACGCCCGGTATTTCGTAGGCCGTGAAAGGCATCTTCCTGCCCATGAATTCGCCCACATAGGGTACCACGAGGTTTGAGAACACATATGAGTCCGGCACGTAGCGCTGGCCCATGAGCCTGAAACCGCGCGTGGCGGCAAGGCACTCGTCCGCCTGTTCCGGAGTGAAAGGCGGCGTCAGCGTGCACTTGCCCGTCCCGCCGTATATCCTGGGGCCCTCATGCCCGGCGAGCGCGGCCCGGAGGAGGCCAAACGTCGCCTCATCGATCAGGCCGATGTTCTTCGCGCCGCCCAGTACGTCATTCACGGCTTCAATGTACTCGTATGGCCCGAGGTCGTCGGAGAAACCCACGAAAAAGGAGGTCACTTCATAGACCTTTTCCCAGCTGGCGAGGAGATCAGCGTCTTCCGCCATGATGCCCGCGAGGAGACAGGCCCCGGTCGTCTGGATGCGCGCGTCGTAGGTCGAGATCAACGCGTCGCATGTGGCGCAGGTAGATCCCGGCGGGATCTCGTCGCTGCCCTTCAAGAGCATGCTCATCCTCCCGAACCACATCATGGCCCTGAAGTAGTTCTTGAGCTTCTCGGACACTGTGTAATGACCCCGCGGCACGTACTGCGAATAGTCCTCCTCGTACAGGAAGACGGGCGACGCCGCGAACCCGGCATGGGCGGCTATGAGCCCCAGCTCTTTGCCGACATCGTCCTCCAGCTCGGCCGGCACGTCGAACGTGTACCTGCTCAAGTCCATATTCGTGAATTCGCGGTCCAGATCGGCGCCGGAGTAGCCGTCGGGCAGGTTTATCTCGCGAACGACGCGGACACGCCCACCCTCGCCGACTTCCTCCCGGACGTCGCTACCCACCTTCAGGTAGTCCCCCGCCGGGTCCGGCTTGAGGAGCGACAGGCCCACGGCGAGGAAAGCGCAGTTTCTCCCGGCCGCTTCCCTGAGGTCGCCGTCGGACGCACCGTAGACCCGCCAGCACTCATCAAAGAGCTCCCGGCCGACGTGCCACATACGGTCATAGAGGTTCCTGGCTTCAACGGTCTGCAGCGTGTGGTCGAACAGGATATGGTAGGCATGCAGCAGCGAAGATGAGGTCACGAGAAGCGGGACACCCCTCTGCTCGAGCGTAAGGTAGGCCTCATCGAACTGCTCGCTGGTCCTGTCAAACGGGAACTCGGTCACCACGAAGCCGCCTTGCAGCAGCCTGTCCCTGGCGCCGGCCGGGAGCATCAGCCGGCCGGCCGCGTGATCGAAGCCCTTCACCTGACCGGCTTCCAGAGGGAGCCTGTACTGGGCGGCGTCCAGGCGGACGTCAAGAGCGTCATAGGTGAAATACTTGAGAAAGCCCCTCTCCGGCACTTGCATCTCCCCGCTTTCCTGGCCGGAACCCGGCGCCGGCATCAGAAATCCGAGGCACAGAATCACACATGCTCCCAACTTGCCCCTGCTCGGCTTCATGGCAGTCCTCCGATCTTATAAACGACCCCGACTCAGCCCAACCTTACACTCAGACCGTGTTTTCATCAACGTTTTCATCAACACAGTTCCAGCCGCGGGTTGAGCTTGACGCGCGGGCCGGGCGGGGGGAGAATAGTGGCGAGAGGCAAAAACAGTAAGGAGGCCCGGCATGAAGGAGATTTTACTTGCCGCGATCCTCGCGGTAACAGCGTTGTTGCTGGCGGGCCCGGCTCTCGGGGATTCGACGTATTATGATGCCACCAACAGCATCATCGACGTCGCTAACCCGGTCGGGACGAGGTGGCATGAGCTCTATCCCAACTACTGTACTTCTCCCTACGAGATCACCGACTGGAAGGACAATGGAGACGGTTACCTCAGCTATTGCGACACCATCGACATGACGTATGACCCGGACGGCGCCGACCCGCAGACGTCGACCGAGCACGTCATAGAGGTCACGTACACGCTCGAGGTACTGTGGGCCGCCCAACCCGGGGAACCGCACTTCTGGGACTGGCAATACGTGGAAGACCGCGACCCCATCACCGAACCGGTCTGCACGTGGTGGACAGAGATCTATCCCGACTTAGGGCTGGAATGGCATATCCAGGCCTGGGAGGACAACGCCAGCGGCGAGCTGGATTTCTGCGATTTCATCGTGGACGACGATGGCGGCCAGTGGCACGTGGAGGGCGTACACACCGACATCGTAACAGAACCGGTGTCCGGATCGGCCACGGAGCCCTCGACCTGGGGCAAGGTCAAGGCTTTCTTCGAGCGCTGGTAGCGCGCCCGCAGATGGTCAGTCCCGTGCGCAGGACCGCTATTTTTCGGCCTTATCAGGCGGCGCGATCTTGATTGACGCCGTAGTCTTGCCGGAGATGCTGCATGTTGCCGTGACGGCAATGGTGTCGCCGACCCCGGCATCCGTCAGGCGGTAGACCAGCATCTCGCTCGCCAGGCCCTCCTGGGCAAGCAGATCCTGCTTTATGACCACCTTACCGTTGAGGTCGACAGTAACCTGGTTCACATGGTGCTTGACTGCATCCTTGACCTGATGCGAGATATTCACCGTTAGCACCTGGTTATCCAAATCGAACTCGAGGTCAACCTTGCTGGGGGCGTGGGCGAAAGCGGATGAAGCACCCAGAAGCAGCAAGCACACGACTGCTGCAACCGATCCTAATCGCATTATTATCTCCCTTGGTTTCAGATTCACTACGATCTGATCCATTTTCATTGCGGTCCAATCCATAACTCCATCCACCTCTCTTGCTTTAGATGGCTTCGCTCAGGCGGAAGTTGCGCAAGAAACCAGACCCGGCAGATCAGTATCACAGGGATAGCCAGCCTAAAGGGGCCGCCCCGCATCCGACCGCTCAAGTATGAGGTCGGCCACCTTCTTGCCGCTCATGAGCATGCCACCGAAGATGGGCCCCATCCTGGGCCCTCCGAATACCGCGTTACAGGCCATGCCGGTTACATACACCCGCGGATAGATCTCCCTGGTGTTCTCGACGGTGAGTTTCTCGGCCACGTCCGCCGACATGGGCCTTTCGCCCAGCACCTTGCCCGTCGGCGTATTGAGCCTGACACCGGCCTTGCGCTCGATTATGCGGGCGACCTCGCAGGCATGCCCCGTTCCATCGATGATGAAACCTGCCCTCACGGTTATGGGGTCGACGTGAAGGCCGCTCATCTCGACGGCGCTCCAGTTTATAACAAGGCCGTCCACCTCCTCCCCGGCCATGAGGACGTCTTCGACGCTGAAGAGGTTCATTATGCGCGCGCCGGCGCGTGATGCAGCGGAGGCTATCGTGGTGACCGCCTCGACCGAATCGCATGCGAAGTAGCCCGGCAGGGCTTCTTTCGTGGCGACGCCGAACCCGTCGAGAACCGCCTTGCCCTCCGCCTGGACGACGATCTCGTTGAACATGATGCCGCCGCCCCACATTCCCCCGCCGACCGAGAGTTTCCTCTCGAACAGGGCTACCTTCTTCCCCCCGCGCGCGAGGAAGTACGCGGCCGTGAGCCCGGCGGGGCCCGCCCCCACTATGGCCACGTCGCTGGTGAGGACATCGACGAGCTTTTCGGAAAAGGACCTTATTATTGCTTCCGAGACCTTGACATCATCGATCGCCATTTCCATTCCCCCCTGGCCCAAAACAGATGAAGCGTCAACGGGTGAGGTGTCATCGAGAATCCCGGATAGATCTTAAGGGCAGCCAGCCATCCTTTCAAGGCGAAACGGCGCGGCACGGCATTCGCGCTTGACGCCGTCTCGGGGGCGGTGTTTGACTTAGCACAGAGCCGCAGACGGAGGAGGATGCCGATGAAAACCACACTGGCGGCAGGAGCCGCGCTGACCTGCCTAATGCTGGCCGGGACATCAGGCGGAGCCGGGCCCCCGGAGTTCCCTCCGTCAATTGAAGATACCGTCCGCATGGATGAATGGCGGTTCCTGGGGCCCTTCTCCGTCGGCTACCGCGAGGGCGTACAGAGCGCGGTGTCCTTCCCGGAGGACCTCACGCCGGAACCCCCTCCCGGAGGCACGGTTTATCTGCGGCGGGAATACAGGAGCATTTTGGCGCAGGGCGGCACAGTCGGATGGGAAACCGTCGAGCCTGATTCCGCGGGCTGGGTGGATATCGAGTTCAGCAATGTCTACTGGGACACCATCATGGATATTTACGGCTACGCGGGTCTCGTGAACAAGACGTTCGCCTATGCCGAGATCGACGCCCCCGCGGAATGCCGCGCCCTCATCGTCGCCGAGAGAGTCGGGACTTTCTACCTCAACCACCGGGAACACCAGGGCGGCCCCTATGGCCACGACTTCGTGCGCGTACCCGTCGTTCTCAAGAAAGGCATCAATCCCGTGGTGCTCAGCCTCACGGGTTTCGGCGGCCACAGGTTCAGGTTCGAGGTCGTTCCGGCGCCCTCACCCGTGATGATCCTGGACGACTATACGACGCCCGATCTCGCGGAGGGCGAGACCGGCGCCTTGTGGGCGGGAATCACGCTACTCAATACGACTCGGCAATCCGTGGACGACGCGATTCTCGCCTTCGGCGACGGCCGTACCATCGGGCGGCGGGAGAAAAGAGTCTCCGGCCTGGCGCCGCTCTGCGTAAAGAAGGTCCCGGTCGAGATCGAGGTCATCTCGCCACCGGCAGGACCGGGGGACGTCCGCATACCGGTGAGCGTAACATGCGGCGGCCTGGCCTTCACAGACACCATGTCGCTGCGAATAAGGCGGCCGGAGCAGTCCGCCAAACGCACGTTCATTTCGAAGATCGACAATTCCTGCCAGTACTACGCGGTGCTCCCGCCCCAGGATTACGACCCCGGGGGAGAGTACGCCCTCATTCTGTCCCTGCACGGCGCGGGTGTGCGGGCCGAAGGCCAGGTGGACGCTTACCGGCCCAAGACCTGGGCTTTTGTCGTCGCCCCCACCAACAGAAGGCCCTTCGGCTTCGACTGGCAGGACTGGGGCAGGCTTGACGCCCTGGAGGTGCTCGAGATAGCCAGGAGGACGCTGCCCGTGGACACGTCCCGCGTCTATCTCACCGGGCACTCCATGGGCGGTCACGGAACCTGGCATGTGGGCCTCAATCACCCGCACCTTTTCGCGGCCATGGCGCCCGAGGCGGGATGGACGTCATTCGAACTCTATATCCCGTGGTTCCTCCAGAAAGGTTACATACTGGGAGACCCCAGGGCCGTCGGCATGCGCGACCTCGCCCTCCGGGAGGACAAACCCCTCAACTTCGTGGAGAACGCCCGGAACCTGCCGGTCTTCATCGTGCATGGCGGCGTGGATGACAATGTGCCGACCCTGCACAGCAGGATGTTCGCCCAGCGCCTCGAGGAACTCGGCTGCGACTACAGGTACTGGGAAGTCCCGGGAAGGAGCCACTGGTGGAGCGATGACAGTCTCGGAGTATCCTGCGTGGACTATCCTGAAGTCATGGATTTCCTGGCGGCCCAATCAAAGAGCCGCCACCTCAGCGGGGTGGAATTCAAGACCGTGAATCTCGGCACCGCCAACAGGACCGACTGGTTCGAGATAACGGCCCAGGATGAACCCATGGCGGAAACCCGGATTTCCGCCGACCTGTCGCCGGCCGGCCCGCACGGGCCAGGTGGGGACGCGGAACTCGCCCTGCGCATTTGCACACGCAACGTCAGCGAGTTCACGCTGCGGCCCACACCGGACCTCGCATCCTGCGGCACGGTCACAGTGGAGGTCGGCGGCCTCCGCCGCCGCATGAACCTGGAAAGCGGGACGCCGGTGACGTTCAGCAAGAGAGCGGGCAGGTTTCGGGCAGGGCCCCTGAGGCATCGCGGCCTCGCGAAGACCCCGGGTCTCTATGGTCCGATCAAGCAGGCATACTTCACACCATTCGTACTGGTCTACGGGACGCAGAGCGACCGGCGGAAAGGGCCGACAACCGACATTCTCCTCCACCAGGCCGGATTGCAGGCCTTCCAGTGGTGGAGAAGGGGCAACGGATACGTCGACGTTATACCCGATACCCTGGTCACGGATCGCATCATAGCCGATTACAACCTGATCCTCTTCGGGGGGCCGGCCGAGAACACCTTCGTGGCCCGTATCATGCGCCATCTCCCCATCAGGCGCGTGACCGGAAGCAAGGGGAATGGAATCGAGATCGGCTCTCATCTGATCAAGGGCCGGGGCCTGGCCGCCGAGTTCGTGTATCCCAACCCTCTCAACCCGGACAGGCTCGTGGTGGTCCACATGGGCACTGACGCTGCGGGGCTCGGCATATCGGACTTCTTCAAGACGCTGTACGCGGGCGCGGGGCTTCCCGACTACATTGTCTATGATGAGACCGTTCGGACGAAAGGCTGGGCGGGGGTCATCTGCACGGGGTTCTTCGATGGTGCCTGGAAGGTTGACCCGGGCCTCATGTTCCTGGCCAGGTAAACCGCTGCCGCGCTGGTTGAGGGTCCCGGAGGCCCCACGGCAGGCAAGAAATGAGAGTGGGGCAGGAGCTCGGTGCGAAAACAGCAATTGGGGCAAAGAAAGGAGGCTCCCACCCCACACATCCCTAACCCTATCTGATTAGATTCACTTCGAAGCCAAAGGTAACCTAATTAATTCGCAAAATCCGCGCAAGAGCTGTTTGCGTTTTTTCACACTTCCGACGTTGCCGGCGGTGTGAACACCCGCTGGCCGAGCTCACTGTCCATCATGAAGAGCCCGTTACCACTATCACCAATAAGATTAAGCCTGTCCAGTACCATACTGGCCGAGTCTTCCTCCTCCACCTGCTCGTCCACGAACCACTGGAGGAAGCTCCTGGAGGCGTGGTCCTTCTCCTCTATCGCCAGGTTCACGAGGTTATTGATGAGGCCGGTCACTTTCTGCTCATGCGCGTAGACATGCTCGAAGGCCGCCTCAATCTTCCTGTTCAACTTCCTTACGACCTCCAGAGCCCGTGCACATTGCAGTACTCGCGGGCGGAGAGGTCTCCCTTGAGGACCTTGAAAGTCCCCTCGGGGGCTCCGCCGGCCTTCAGGAAGATGCGGTAAACGTTGTCGCCCGACATGATCTGGACCCACTCGATGTGGTGCTTGTCTTCCATGGGATGGGGAACGCTGCCGACCTTGACCCTGACGCCACCGTCGACTGCCTCGACAACCGGCACATGCTTCTCGGTAGACGCATCGGCGGTCTGTTCCTTCATGAGCTTCATGGGCTTGCCGCAGCATACGAGCTCGCCCTGGCCCCCGTGCAGCACTTCAACGATATTGCCGCAGACCTCACACTTGTAAACCTGGAGCTTCTCAGCCATCTGGATACCCTCCTCTGGTCAAAATCAGCCTGGAGCGGCAGGGACCGGCGACTACCAGTTCTCCCCCAACAGCTCGTAATAGTCTCTCGGATGGGCGCATGCCGGGCACTGCTCGGGCGCCTCCTCTCCCTCGTGCAGATAACCGCAGTTGATGCACCGCCACACGACCTTCTTCTCGCGCTTGAACACGCGGCCTTTCTCGATATTGGCCGCCAGTTCGAGATAGCGCTTCTCGTGCTGCTTCTCAGCGACCGCGATCGACGAGAAGACATCGGCGATCTCTGCGAAACCCTCTCCCCGGGCGGTTTCCGCGAAACCCGGGTACATCTCGGTCCACTCATAGTGCTCGCCGGCCGCCGCGGCCTTGAGATTCTCTTCCGTGGGGCCTATCACGCCCGCCGGAAATGCGGCTGCGACTTCGACCTCCCCGCCTTCCAGGAACTTGAACAGGCGCTTGGCATGCTCCTTCTCCTGGTTTGCGGTCTCCTCGAAGATCAGGGACATCTGGACGTATCCCTCCTTCTTGGCCTTGCTGGCGAAGTAGGTGTAACGGTTTCTCGCCTGCGACTCACCGGCAAAAGCCGTGAGCAGATTCCTTTCGGTTTTGCTTCCCTTAAGACCCGGCATTTGCTTTCCTCCTCTTGGTCTTGGCCTTTCTCCTGCAGACCGGGCATAACCCCGTGAATACGAGATGGTGCCCGGTTATCTCGTAGCCGCTCAGCTTCTCCACGCGTTCCCGGGCCCGCCCGAGCAGGCCGTGGCTCACGTCGCCCACGTCGCCGCACTCAAGGCAGCGAACGTGAATGTGCTCGTCGACCCATCCGTCATAGCGCCGGGGGCAGCCCCCCAGCTCAACCATCTGTATCATCCCCGCCTTCGTGAGCAAGTCTAGATTGCGGTAGACGGTCGCGAGACTCACCCGCGGCAGCCTTCGCCTTACGATCGCATAAACCTCGTCGGCGGTGGGATGTTTCCTGGTTCTTCTTAGCTCCTCCAGGATTATAGACCTCTGGGGCGTCATTCTCAAGCCTGTTTCCTCCTGCCGTTAATACTATATTGGATGAAAGTGGACGGGTAAAGATTCGCATTATCAGGTGCAAATGATACCTAATATCAGGCGCGTCGTCGGAGAGCGGATATGTGCGCCATGCGCGAGGTTGAACCGGCAGGCTACTTCGCCCCGGCGGGACCCTGTTCCCGGTCGAAGTGGTGCTTGATGACGGTGCCCTTCACCATGAAAATCACGTCTTCGCAGATATTCGTGGATAGGTCTGCGAGGCGCTCGAGATTCCCGGATACGCGCATGAGGTGCAGGGAGCGCTCTATAGTCCTGGGATCCGCCGCCATGAACGTCACGAGTTCTCTCATCACCTGGTTTGCCAGCGCGTCGACTTCGTTATCGCGCTCGCATACGCTCCTTGCCAGCCTCACGTCCTCCTCGACGAAAGCCACTATGCTGTCCTTGAGCATATCCATGGTCACGTTGGCCATGCGGGGGATGTCTATGTATGGCTTGACGAGCGGCCTCTCTATGAGGTAACTGCTGCTCTGCGCTATGTTCACAGCATGGTCTCCCATCCTCTCCAGGTCGTTGTTCATCTTCATTATCATTAGGATGGTGCGCAGGTTCTTGGCCCTGGGCTGAAACTGCGCGATCACCTCGGTGCAGAGCTCGTCGATCTCTATCTCGAGCTGATTGGCCCTGGGCTCGTCAACCTCCAGGACCTCCCTGAGCATGTCGGGGTCCTTCTTGAGCAAGCCGCCCACTGCCTTTTCGATCATGCCCTCGGCGAGGCCGGCGTACTCGACCAGTTGCCGCTTCAGATTCACTATCTTGCTGTCCAGCATTTTCCGCTCCTAGCCGAACTTACCTGTAAGGTACTCCTCGGTCCGCTTGTCCTCAGGCACGGTGAAGAGTTTCTCCGTCGGGCCGAACTCGACGAGTTCGCCGAGATACACAAAAGCCGTGAGGTCCGAAACCCTGGCGGCCTGAGCCATATTGTGGGTAACGAGCATTATAGTGACGTCTTTCTTGAGTTCGAATATCAGATCCTCAATGCGCGAAGTCGCTTTGGGGTCCAGCGCCGATGTTGGCTCATCCAGGAGCAGTATCTCGGGCTCCATGGCCAGAGCCCTCGCTATGCAGAGCCGCTGCTGCTGGCCGCCCGATAGGAACGTGCCCTTCCTGTGGACGGAGTCTTTCACTTCTTCCCACAGCGCGGCCTTCCTGAGCGACTCCTCCACGACCCGGTCCTGCTGGCTCTTTTTGAGTTTGATGCCGTTGAGCTTGTAGCCCGCGATCACGTTATCATAGAGGCTCATCGTTGGAAAGGGATTCGGCTTCTGAAAGACCATGCCGATCTTCCGCCTTACTATGATCGGGTTCATCTTCTGAATGTCGTCGTCATAGAGCATGATGCGCCCCGACGTCCCCGCGCCGGGCACGAGCTCGTGCATCCGGTTGACGCACCTGATGAGCGTGGTCTTGCCGCAGCCTGACGGTCCCATTATGGCGGTCGCCCTGTTCCTGGGAACCGACAGGTTGACATCACACAGGACTTGCTGGTCGCCGAAAAACGCGCAGAGATTCTCTGTTCTTAGAACTGTACTTTCCATCTTCTCGCCACAAGTTTCGCCACGAAGTTCATTAGCAGCACGAAAACGACTAACACAAATGACGCCCCCCACGCAAGCGCATGCCAGTCCGGGTAGGGACTTGTAGCGTAATTGAATATCAGAAGGGGCAGGGAGTTCATGGGCTTGAGTATGTTCCATTCCATGAACGGGCTTCCGAAGGCCGTGAACAGGAGCGGGGCCGTCTCACCGGATATCCTAGCTACGCTGAGAAGTACGCCCGTGAGAATGCCGCTCAGGCCTGCCGGCAATATGACCTTGAGTACGGTCTTGTAATAGGGGACGCCGAGCGCGAGCGAGGCCTCCCTCAAAGTCGCCGGGATGAGATTGAGGGTCTCTTCGGTGGAGCGCACGACTACGGGAAGCATCATTATGGCAAGCGCGGCCCCACCCGAAAACGCCGAAAAGCCGCGCATGGGCACGACGATCCACAGGTAGGCGATAATGCCTATGACTATCGAGGGTGTTCCCTGCAGCACCTCGACGACGACCCGCACCATATACGCGAGCCTGGACTTGCCGTACTCGGAGAGAAAGAGCCCGGCGGCGATGCCCGTGGGGACGGCGATCGCGCACGCGACCGCGATGAGGGCCCCGGTACCGACCAGGGCGTTGAGAATCCCCCCACCCATCTCGCCGACCGGAGCGGGCAGGCTCGTAAAGAAACCCCAGTTGATGGCGGAGAGCCCCTTCCTTCCGATATAGTACAGGATGAGGAAGAGGGGCACGAGCGACACGAAAGACAGGACCGCCACCAGTCCCGTGAAGAACCTGTCCTGGACGATCCGGGCGTAAACGTGCTTGTCCCCTATCATGATATCTCCACGCTGGTGCGCTTGATTATATGCCTTCCCAGTACGCTGATCACCACGCTCACCATGAAGAGCAGCAGGCCTATCTCGACGAGCGCCGACAGGTAGATCGATTCGGTGGCTTCCGCGAATTCGTTCGCAATCACGCTCGCCATGGTATTGGCCGGGCTGAAGGCGCTTGTGGGCATGAAGGTGGAGTTGCCTATCACCATCGTTACGGCCATGGTCTCTCCCAGGGCGCGCCCCAGCGCGAGCAGCACCCCAGCCAGTATGCCGGACCGCGCATATGGGAGTACGACTCTTCTTATGACCTCGAAACGGGTCGCACCGAGAGACAGCGCTGCCTCCTTCTGGTCGGCGGGCACCAGGTGAATGACCTCGCGCCCCAGCGACGCCGAGTACGGTATGATCATGACCGCCAGCACGACGGAGGCCGTGAAGATGCCCACGCCATATGGCGGCACGCCCAGCTTCAGCTGCAGCGACCTCACGACCGGAACCAGTACGAAGAGCCCCCAGAAACCGTAGATGACCGACGGGATGCCGGCCAGTAGGTCCACGGCGCTCCTTATGAAGGCTGAAATGGGACCCTCCCTAAGGTACTCCCCCAAGTATATCGAAATGGCCAGCGAAAAGGGTACGGAGATCGCAAGCGCCAGAAAAGAGGTGAGAAGCGTCCCCACCACGAATGGCAGCGCGCCGAGCTCGTTTGTCACCGGGTCCCAGGTGGCCCCATAGAGAAAAGCCATGCCCAGGTGTTTGATGGCAGGCAGAGAGTGAATGACGAGGGTCACAAAGACGGCCGCCAGCAGCCCGAAGATGACCCAGCCGGAGGCATGCAGCGCCTTTCCGAATGCCGCCTCGGCCGCAGCGATATTGCCCGACCCCCGGGCGGTTCCCGGCTCCCGCTCTTTCACTGATTTCCGTGATCGCATTTGAACGTCCCGCTCATGGTGATGTGACGCGTACCGGAGCTCCTATTCATGTATTGGCTTGCCTCCATAGACGGCTGACCTGATTACAGCCTCCGCCTTCTTGACGGCTTCTTCGGGAAGCGGAGCGTAGTGGAGCGGCTCGGCCAGGGCCTGGCCATCATGTGTCACCCACCAGACGAGGTTCATGAGGTCTCTCGCCTTGTCCATACCCCTGCCGTCATACTTCTGCTCCTTGTAGAAAATGAGCCAGGTAAAACCACTTATGGGATAGCCGCCTTCGGCGTCCGTATCCGTAATCGATACCCTCGTATGGGGCGGAAGCTCCGTGTTCGCGGCCAGGCTGACGGACTCGATCGAGGGCGCGACGAACCTGCCTGACCTGTTCCTGATCCTCGCAACAGGCATGTTGTTCGACACGGCGTATATGAGCTCGACATAACCGACCGAGCCCGGGAGCTGCTTAACGAGACCCGCAACACCCGGATTCCCCTTGGCCCCGAGGCCCGAAGGCCAATTGAGGGACTTGCCGGCGCCCACGCTCTCCTTCCATTCATTGCTCACCTTTACAAGGTAGTCGCTGAGGATGAAAGTGGTGCCGCTGCCGTCCGAGCGATGGACAACGACGATTGTCATGTCGGGCAGATTGACGCCCGGGTTCGCCTTCACGATCCGATCATCATTCCATTTGGTGAGCTTCCCCAGGAAGATGTCCGCGACGACGTCCGGCGTGAGGTTAAGGGTCGGGCTGTCCGGGACATTGTAAGTTACGACAACAGCGCCGAGGCATGTTGGAACATGTAGCATCTCACTATCGAGCCCATCCATTTCTTTCTCGCTCATGAAGGCGTCGGTACCGCCGAAGTCCACGGTCTTGCTGAGGACCTGCCTGATGCCTCCCCCCGAGCCGATAGCCTGGTAGTTGACCTTGACGCCCTCTTCCTTCTGATAAACATCGAACATCTTGGAGTACAGCGGATAGGGAAACGTAGCACCCGCCCCCAGCAACTCGCTTTTTGCGGCAGAGGCAGGACCAGCGCACATCGCCACGAACAGCAACCCCATGAGGAAAACCATGGTATTCTTCATCTCGTACCCCCTTTAGAACTTGAACACACAATCGACCTGAAGGGTGTTGGCGGGGAGATTGTCTCCCTCTATCCTCTCCGCCCGATAGTAGTCGAGCCCCAGTATTATGCCCTCTGCCACGGCGTACTGGAAAGCAAACTCGTGACCCTGCACGTTCGTAGCGCCTCCGTAGAAATCCGAGTCGGGGAACACGTCCATGAATGCGTCTGTCTCGAGCCTCCTGTAATTGTAGTACGCGACCCACGATTCAACGTCTTTGAGGCTCGCGTGGCCGGCCCTGACTCCCACCAGGAAACCGGAGTCCTTAGCGTCGAGGTTGTATATGTAGTCGCCGAGAAGAGTAACCGCATAGGCGCGGCCAGCGGAACCAGAGGTCTTATAGGATACCCGGAAACTGGGGTTCAGGCCGTCGTAGTCGTACTTGAGCCTGCCGTCCACAAGCGTATTCGAGCCCGCACTCAGGTCCTCATCCGGCACCGAGCCCTTCACGTGTTCGAAATCGTAATAGACGACGCTGGCTCTCGCCGATAAACCATCGCCGACATCGAAGATCAAACCGGGCTGGACGTAAAACACATGCGGGTCATCCGGACCCCCCTTATCTTCGCTGAGAAGAAAGAAGCCCGCGTTCACCATCCCGCCGAAACTCCGGCCTGGCAGCCGCTCCCATAAGCCGGACACGCCTTCGAACGTTATGTCGCCGTCCCAGATGAGATCGTCCACTATGAGGAACGCCCCGTCGTATTTCCCGAGAAGCAAGGTGAAGTCGCCGGCCGGTTCCCAGACCGCGAAGGCCTTGTCCAGGCGGAGCTCCTTGGTGGTGAAGAAGCCGGTCAAGGTCTGATTTGTAGAACGGTTGTCGGCCTGGCCGCTGGCGAGCCCGACTCCTACACTCAGGTTGTCCCGAAGCCCGGTTTCGAAGCCGAAGCGCAACCTGATCCGCGCGCGGTGGCGCTGCGCCGGCGATCCGGCCGTTTCCCGGCGGTCATACTGGTATCGAAGTCTAAGGTCGCCTTTGAAATGAGTGTCCTCAGGCGAGAACGCGCGGCATGGTCTGCCGATGAACACGGCAGCCAGGAAAATCAACATCCACGCGAGGTTCGGGGTCCGGGTCACAGGTGTGCCTCCTTTCTTCCGCGTTGGCGGCATGGGTCACCGTAGTCTCACGCAGAAGTATAGGGCGGATGTGTTAAGCCCGTATAAGAGGGGTGTTTGTTTTCGGTTAAGATTCTTCGGCCCCATGGGATCCAAGCGGGATGGTGACGGTGAATGTACTCCCCTCTCCGGGGTGGCTCGTCAGGGAGATATCCCAGCCGTGAAGAAGGACTATGTGCTTCACGATGGACAGCCCCAGACCTGTTCCGCCCTGGGTTCTGGAGCGTGACTTGTCCACCACGTAGAACCTCTCGAAAATGCGGTCGGTATGCTCTTCCGGTATCCCGATGCCCGTGTCGTTGACTGCCACCTTGACGCTCGAGTCCTGCCGCTCGACGAGAATATTGATGCCACCGGTCTCGGTGTACTTTACCGCGTTGTCGATGAGGTTTACGAAAACCTGCTGGAGGCGGAAGGCATCGCCCCGCACCACCGGGACGTTTCCGCCCTGGTGCATCTCGAGCACCAGGCCCTTCTCGCGCGCGACCTGCTCGAAGATCCTAATCGCTTCCTGTATCAGTTTCCCGAGATCGACGTCCCCGGACTCAAGTTTCGTTCCCCGGTTCTCAAGTTCCGACAGCGTCAGCAAGTCGCCGACTATATGCGTCAGGCGGTCCGTGTGCTTCGATACAATACTCAGGTAACGGCGCATTTCCGGTCCCGCGTCGTCAATGGCGGCCTCAACGAAGCCCTTGATCGCAGTGAGGGGAGTCCTGAGCTCATGCGAGAGGTTTACGATGAAATCCTTCTTGACCCGCTCAACGGCCTTCGTCTGAGTCACGTCATGGAGCCAGACCACGACTTCTCCTCTGGGCTCGACGAAGGCGGCGCCGCAGGAGTAAGTCCTCTGGCCTATCTGGATCTCCCCGAACGTGTGCCGCACGCGCTCGCCCGCGGCCCTTATAATGTCTCCAAGGGACGCGACGCGAATAATCTCCCAGTAGAATCTCCCATCTACATCATCTTCTCCGACAATGTCCCGGAAACCTTCATTGCTAAGGAGAATCCTGCCGTCTCTATCTATGACCATGAGGCCGTCGCGGATGGATGATATGATGCTCGCCAGTTCCTCTTCCCGATAGGAGAGCTCGGATATGAGGGCTTCTATGCGCTCCGCCATTAGATTGAAACTGTCGGCAAGTTCCTTGAGCTCCCCCCCACCCTTAGGAATGACCCTCGCGTCGAGATCGCCCTCTCCAAACCGGCGTGAGGCCGACATGAGATCCCCAACCGGGCGCGACAGGGTCCTTGAGAACAAGAATGCGGCAAGCAAGGACACACCGAGAGCAGCCAGCGCGACGGATATTATTCTGTTCCGGAGACCGGCCAGAACGCCGTCGATCTCCCGCAGGAAGAGGCTGACTCTCATCACCCCTATCACCTGTCCTTCTTCCCGCAGGGGAATCGCCACGTAGAGCATGTCCTCGTCCACGGTCGTGCTGTGACGCCTGGCGCTTCCCCTCCCGCCCCGGAGGGCCTGACTGACCTCCGGCCGGGCTCCGTGATTCTCCATGAGGCGAGGGTCTTCCTCGGAATCGGCGATTACGACCCCTGCGGCGTCAATCACCGTGATGCGGGTCCCTATCTCCTCACCGAGGGCCTTGGCAAGCGAGTCCACATCACCGAACCGGCCGGCTTCGATCAGCGGCACGATCTTCAGAGCAAGCGCGCTGCCGAGATTGGTGAGGTTCATGGTCAGCGTGTCTATGTAATGATCTCCAAGCGTATCGATTGAAAAGACGAGCACAACGCTGAGGAGGACAACTGTGAGGGCCGCGTACCAGAAAAAAACTCGGAAGAACATCGTCAGTCTCATGATTCCAGCTTGTAGCCCACCCCCCTTACGTTGCGGACCAGGCGGGCGCCCTTGCCCAGCTTCTCTCTCAGATTCCTTATATGCACGTCCACAGTTCTATCGACAACAGCCTTATCGTGTCCCCATAGATGATCGAGAATCTCGTCCCGGGAGAATACCTTACCGCTTCTCGAAGAGAGCAGGGCGAGTATCCTGAACTCGGTAGCTGTGAGATTGACTCTTCTGCCGCGGACATCGACTTCATGTTTCTCCAGGTCGATCGCCAGGATCCCCCCGACATTGATCACTTTACCGGACGTCCGCTGCACGTCACGCCTCAAGACAGCCTTCACTCTGGCAACCAGCTCCCGCGCCGAGAAGGGCTTCGTAACGTAATCATCCGCCCCCAACTCAAGGCCGAGTACCCTGTCCGCCTCGTCGGCTCTGGCGCTCAGCATGATTATGGGTATCGCCGCAAGCCGGTAATCTCTCTTCATGAACTTGCATATTTCCATTCCATCCATGTCCGGCAACATCAGATCGAGAATGACGAGGTCCGGCTTCTCCCTGTCGAGGAAGCGGAGAAATGTGCCTGCCGCGGTAAAACCCCTGACGCTGAAATTGGCCTTCTTCAGTGGAATCGACACAGCTTCAACGATATCGGGCTCGTCGTCCACTACCGCCACCAGTCGTCTCACAACCACTTCACTCCCGCTTGGTGTGAGGATAAAGGATCGCATTACTTCCCAAGGGTATTATATGTGACGGGCGGGGATTTACAAGTAACGATGCGCAGCCGTCGACGATGGGGCGGAATCCAAGGGGGTATCTCCTTCAAAAACCCCGAGGGCGCCGGCGGCCGGTGAAGGGCCCGCTCTCGGGCTTCAACGGGTCCGTGACCGCGGACCGGTTACAGACAGATCACGTGCCCAGGCCCGCACCCGGCCTCTTCCCGCCCTAGCCTATCTCAGGACCAGGATGCGGGCTGCCGCTTCGAGGTCGCCATCCCGGGTGAACACCACGAAGTAGTGGCCGCTCGCAACGAGGCTCCCCGAGGAGTTCCGGCCGTCCCAGGAGACGCTGTGCTCGCCCTTATCCTGAGCCGCGTTGAAAAGAGACCTGATGCGGCGGCCCATAACATCGTAAACGGCGATACCCACGTCACCCGGCCCGGAGACGTAGAAGCGGATGTCCGCGGGGGAGTGAGAGATCAGGGACGGAACGCTGAGGAGCGATTCGCCGAGTATGCGGCTCCGCATGACTTCATCGATGTTCGCGATTTTGACGCGGTTGGCCAGGGCATACTCTAGGATCTCCGCGAGCTGATCTGCTCGCACGCACCAGTTCCCGCCCTGGCAGTCATCCCGGACGATGTGGTTGTTGAGAACGTACCACCCTCCCGTCACGAGCACGCTGTCGATATGCGCCTGGTAATACTCGAAGGGCCTCCAGCTGAGCGTAAGCTGGCTCTGGATCATGTAGGGGTCAGTATCGTTGATTCCCGGGTTTATGCCCCGGTCGGTCTTGCAGGACTCATAGTACTGTCTGACCACGTCCAGTACGGTCTGATTGTAAGCTTCATTCGGGAGCGAGAAGGTCCTGGCCGGGAATCCCCTGCTTTGCAACTCGACCCGTGACTGGGCTATCTCCCATTCGAGGTCGAACGGGTCGACTTCCGTGAGCTTGTGATGGGTCATGCTGTGGCTCCCGATGTCCCAACCGGCATCCTTAAGAAGAGCGACGTCTTCCCAGGTCATGTAAATATCCGGGTCGATGCTGGTCCAGGCGGGAACAATATAAGCGGTGGCGGTGACGCCGCAGGATTCAAGCAGGGGCAGGGCGTCGGTCAGCACGGTCTTGTGGCCGTCGTCGAACGTAAGCGTCATCACCGCGCTGTAGCCGGATATTGTGATCTGCTTTGTCAACACGCCGTGCAGCGCGGTGACGGCTCGCACCGTAACCTGGAAGTCAACCGGCTCTGCGAAGATGTTGCTGGCGGTGGGCCCGACGGCTCCAACGGGGTCACCGGCGCCGAACGTCCAGTGAACGTCCTCGACCGAGTCGCCGCTCCCGGAAGTCGTCAGTCTGAAGGTCGACCGGAACGGGACAACGCCCCACTCGCGGGTCGCCTCGATGCCGATGTCGAATGCCCCAGACGCGCATCCCGTTGGAGTCACTGCGCTGGCCGGCAGCCTGCTCGCGCGGGCAGCAGAAGATACACCAAGTAAGAAGACCAATCCCGAAAGGACGACGAGTCTGGCTTTCATCCACCCTCCTGACCCAGTGGCTGCAACCGCGGCGCAGCTCCCTTCGACGCTCCCCGGCACCAAACTCTGTAGTTGGGCCAACCTAATGCTTTTAGATTCCCAAGTAAAGCCGAAGTTGCGCTCGTAATGCTTCCGGAATATAATGTCGCCGTCTGCCTTTGGCGTCTTCCCAGTGCAAGGAGGTGAAAGCATGAACAGTCTGCGACCGCGTCTCCCTCGTCTCGCCGTCTGGTTTCTCCTGATTGCGGCCATTACCGCCCTGCCGGCGGCGGCCCGCGCCTCCATACCGCCCCCTCCCGACACCCGGACCGACAATGTCCGCGAAGTGATACACGGGGTGGAGATCATCGACCCTTACCGCTGGCTGGAAGACCAGGAGAGCCCGGAGACAAGGGCCTGGATCGATGCGCAAAACGCTTACACCGAGTC
>CAZSBE010000052.1:0-20259 GCA_964604955.1 uncultured bacterium | reverse complement strand
CGACGGCTTCATCCTGAGCCACACACTGGAGCCGGTGGAAATCCTCGGCGACAAGACCGTCCAGAGCTTCGTCGGGGAGCACGACCCCGTGCACGATCTCCTCGACCTGACGCATCCCAAGACTTTCGGTCCGCTCGATTTTCACGACTACTACTTCGAGCACAAGGTGCCACAGCTCATAGCCATGCAGAAGGCGCACGGCGTGATCGGCGAGATCGGCAGGGAATTCAGCAAAATTACCGGCAGGCAATACCATCTCGCAGAGGCCTACCGGACCGACGACGCGGAGCGCATCGTCATCGCCCTGGGGTCGACGGCGGGCACCGGCAAGCAGGTCGTCGACACGCTGCGCGAGAGGGGCGAGAAGGTCGGGCTCGTCAAGATACGCATGTTCAGGCCTTTCCCTTACCGGGAGGTGAGGGAGATTCTTGCGGGCGCGAAGGCCGTCGCCGTGCTCGACCGCTCCGCCTCATTCGGCGCCGCGGGCGGACCCGTGCTGCTTGAGACCAAGGCGGCGCTTTACGGCGAGTCGGATGTGCCGGTCAAGAACTACATCTACGGCCTCGGCGGGCGCGACATCACGGAAACCCATATCGAGAGCGTTTTTGAAGAGCTCAAGCATCTAGCATCGAGCGGCAGGAGTTCCGATGATATCGGCCTCCTCGGTGTGCGGGAATAGGAGGATAACGATGCCATCAATCAAGGAACTAGCGAAAAGAGAAGATCTCCTCTCCGGCGGCCACCGGGCATGCGCCGGATGCGGGGCCACAATCGTGGCGCGCCAGGTGATGCTTGCCGCCGGCAAGAACACCGTGGTCGGCTGCGCGACGGGTTGTCTCGAAGTCGTGACCACGATCTTTCCATTTACGGCCTGGAAAGTGCCTTTCATTCACAACGCCTTCGAGAACGTCGCCTCGACGGTGAGCGGCGTGGAGGCGGCCTACCAGTCCTTGAAGCGCCAGGGCAAGATCAAGAAAGACATGAACTTCATAGCTTTCGGCGGCGACGGCGGCACTTATGACATCGGCCTCCAGGCCCTCTCGGGCGCAGCGGAACGCGGGCACAAGATGCTCTACGTCTGCTACGACAACGAGGCCTACATGAACACGGGCATCCAGAGGTCCGGCGCCACGCCTTTCGGGGCCGCGACTTCGACCTGTCCGGCCGGAGACAAGATCGCGGGCAAGCAGCAGTACCAAAAGGACATGACCAGGATCATGATCGCCCACCGCATTCCCTACGTGGCCGCGGCGTCGCCGAGCCACTGGAATGACCTGGTCAAGAAGGTCGAGAAGGCGCTCTCCAAGGACGGGCCGTCTTTCATCAACATCATCTCGCCCTGTCACAGGGGCTGGAGATACCCGATGGAAGAGACCATCGAGATAGCCAGGCTGGCCGTGGAGACCTGCTTCTGGCCGCTCTTCGAGCACGATGAGGGCAGGTGGAACCTCACCTACAAGCCCAAGGAGAAGCTCCCGATCAGCGCGTGGCTCGAGAAGCAGGGCCGCTTCTCGCACTTCGCCGGCCACCCGGAGATGATGGAGAAGGCCCAGGGAGAGGTCGACAGACGCTGGAACGAGCTTCTCGCGCTGGTCAAGATCGGCGATCTCTGCGAAGAGGGTAAACACTGCGAACTGAAGGATCTTTAAACGACAGACTGGCGGAAGTAATCGGGAGCGGCTTCGGTTCCGGTTACTTCCCCATTGCCCCCGGCACGGTCGGCAGCCTCGCCGGCATCATCATCTACCTCGTCCCGGCGAGGCTCGGGCTCATAACTGCCGCGGAACCGCTCGTGTGGCTTGCAGTGCTGGCCGCCGTGTTTGCAGCGGGCGTCGCCGCGTCGCGTCGCTGCGAGGTCGTCTGGGGGACCGACAATAAGAAGATAGTGATCGACGAGATCTGGGGCATGATGATCTCGCTCTTCCTTCTCCCCGTGAGCGTTCTGTATATCGCCCTGGGGTTTTTCATATTCCGGTTACTCGATATCGTAAAGCCCTTCCCGGCAAGACGGCTCGAGCGCGTCGAGGGGGGCTGGGGCGTCATGCTGGATGACGGGATGTCCGGCGTTTACACCTGCATCATTCTGCATGCTTTGAGAATCCTCATAAGCTAGCGACACGGGACGGCCAGAATGAACGCCTATATAGTAGCAGTGGGCGATGAACTCGTATCGGGCTTCGCGCTGGATACCAACTCGGTCTATCTGGCCGCAAGGCTGGCCGGCGTCGGCATAACCGTGAGCCGTAAGACCTGCGTCAGGGACAGGGTCGGGGAGATCGCCGCCGAAATCGACGCCGCGCTTGCGGCCTCCGACCTCGTATTCCTGACCGGCGGCCTCGGCCCCACCCATGACGACTGCACCAAGCACGCCGTCTGCGAATCTTTCGGGGTGCGTCTCGTGGAGAGCGGCGACATCCTTGCCAGGGTGAGGGCGCGGTACGAGTCGCGCGGCATGGAAATGCCCGAGGTCAACCGCTCGCTTGCGCTTGTGCCGGAAGGGGCCGAGCTGCTGCCGAACCCGCTGGGCTCGGCGGTGGGCCTCAAACTGATGAGGGATGGGAGCGCGCTGTACGTGCTGCCGGGCGTTCCGGGTGAGATGAAGGCCATCTTCGAGGGCTCGATAGAGACCGCACTGCTCGGCCTGGAGGGGCGGGCGAACATCAAGACGAGAGCGCTTCACACTACGGGTCTTTCCGAGTCCAGAATCACCGAGATGCTCGAGCCCGTTGCCGGCGGTCTCGGTGTCTCGCTGGCTTACCTTCCGCGACCGACCGGCGTCGTGCTCCGGCTCACCGCCATGGGTGACAGCGAGGCCGCGGCCGGCCGCGCGCTGGGAGGAGCGACGGCGACCATACGTACGGTGCTCGGAGACAGGCTCTACTCGGAAAGCGGAGAGGAACTTCACTTCGTCGTCGGCAGAATGCTCATCGAGGCCAACAGGACCATAGCAGTAGCCGAGTCATGCACCGGCGGCCTCATAGGCCATCTCCTCACGGAGGTGCCGGGCATTTCAACACGGTTCATGGAGGGCATCACGGCGTACAGCAACCCGGCCAAGGTCCGCGAGCTGGGGGTCAACGCCGAGATCATAGAATCATTCGGCGCCGTGAGCGAACAGGTCGCGAAGGCCATGGCGGTGGGGATGAGGAGGCGGGCGGCGACCGATATCGGGCTCGCCACCACCGGCATCGCGGGCCCGACGGGCGGGACCGCCGAGAAACCCGTGGGACTTGTATACACGGGGATAGCGCATGAAGGCGGCTCGGCCGTCACGAGAAACATCTTCGCCGGGACGAGGAGCGTCATAAAGGTGCGGGCCGCGGCGCATGCGCTCGACCTCGTGCGTCTCCACCTTACCCTGTAGCGTCCGGAGGTTTACGCTTGGAGACCATAAGATCGTTCGTTGCCGTCCCCGTTGGGGAAGAGGTTCACAGGGCGGTGGAGACCATGGAGGGCGAGCTCAGGCGCTCTGGGGCCGACGTCAAGTGGGTGCGTCCCGCGAACGTGCACATCACTCTCAAGTTTCTGGGGAGCGTTGAAGCCGGCCGCATCGAGGAGATCTCCGGGGAGCTCAAGAAAGCCCTCGATGGAGCCCGGGCCTTCGAAGCGACCGTCTCCGGGGTCGGGACTTTTCCCCCGAACCCCCGGCGCGCGCGCGTGGTGTACATGGGCCTCATCGAAGGCGTCGAGGCGATGGAAGACCTCGCCCGCCGGGTGGAAGGCGCCATGGCTGGAGCCGGCTTCGAGAAAGAGAGGCGGCCCTTCAAGTCGCACCTGACGATCGGCCGGGTGAGAAGGGACGCCCGCGGGCTCGATGACCTCGGGAAAAGCATCGCGGCGGCCGAATATAAGCCCTTGAAACTCAACGTGGATCGGGTTAATCTCATTAGGAGTGAACTCACCCCATCCGGGGCGATATATACAACTCTTGAGACGTTCGGCCTGGAACGATGACGAAAGGGGGGTTGGGGTATGGCGCCTAAAGGCAAAGCAAAGGGCCCTGTCGAGAGGGTCGCGAAATCGGAGGACAGGGAAAAGACCCTGGATGTCACCATTACCCAGATCGAAAAGCAATTCGGCAAAGGCTCGATCATGAAGCTGGGAGAGGGCGTTTCGCTCGCCGATGTGGGCACGATATCGACCGGCTCCATCGGTCTCGACCATGCTCTCGGAGTGGGCGGCGTGCCCAGGGGGAGGGTGATCGAGGTCTACGGCCCGGAGTCGTCGGGCAAGACAACGCTGGTGCTTCACATCATCGCCAACGCGCAGAAGACGGGCGGGCTTGCAGCCTTCGTCGACGCCGAGCACGCGCTCGACCCCGGTTACGCGAGGAAGCTCGGGGTCGATGTCGATAACCTCCTGGTTTCCCAGCCCGATACCGGCGAACAGGCGCTCGAGATAGCCGAGATGCTGGTGCGCTCCGGGGCGGTGGACGTCGTCGCCATAGACTCGGTGGCCGCGCTCGTGCCGCGCGCCGAGATCGAGGGCGAGATGGGCGACACCCAGGTCGGCCTGCAGGCGAGGCTCATGTCACAGGCGCTTCGCAAGCTCACCGGGAGCATATCCAAGTCGCAGACATGCGTGATCTTCGTAAACCAGATCCGAATGAAGATCGGCGTCATGTTCGGAAACCCCGAGACGACGTCAGGCGGCCGGGCGCTCAAGTTCTATGCATCGGTGAGAATGGACATAAGGCGCATAGGCTCACTCAAGGAACACGAGACGATAATCGGCAACCGGACGAGGGTCAAGGTCGTCAAGAACAAGGTGGCTCCCCCGTTCAGGGATGCCGAGTTCGACCTCCTCTACGGGGAGGGCGTTTCGAAGGAAGGCGAGCTTATCGATCTCGGAGTCGACCACGACATCGTGGAGAAGACGGGTACCTGGTACTCCTTCGACAAGGAGAAACTGGGCCAGGGAAGGGACAACTCCCGGAAGTATCTCAAGGAGAACCCGGAAATCGCCCGCAAGCTCGAGGAGAGGGTCCGGGAAGCGCTGGAGATGCCAACCCCCCAGGCAAATGAAGCGTGAAATTCCGGGGTATAGACACCGGCTCTCGATTACGGGGCTCGCTAAAGTACCCCGAAGGGGAGAATACGTAGTCGAACTCTCCGACGGTTACCGGTTCAGGGTGACCGCAGAGCAGGTTTCCCGCTACGGCCTCGACGAAGGGCGGGACCTCGATCCCGACGAAATCCCCGGCCTCGAAAGAAGCTACGAAAGAGCGGTCGCGAGGGCTGCGGCGATGAGACTCCTCAAGGTCAGGCCGAGAAGCGCGGGGGAAATGCGGCGCGAGCTGGTGAGGCGCAAACACAGAGCCGAAGCAATCGGCGAGGTGATCGCAGCTCTTGAAGAAACAGGGCTTCTCGACGACCGGCTCTTCGCCCGCCTGTGGATCAGGGAGAGAATCGACAGGAAAGGTTTCGGGAAGCGGCGCATTGCTTCGGAGCTCTTCTCCAAGGGCGTTGACCGGGAGATTATCGAAAGCGAGCTGGAAAGCGGTTTTGATCTTGAGGGGGAGCTGGCCGTCGCCGAGCGGGCCGCCCGCGGGCGCCTGAGGAGACTCCAGTCGGTTCCTCTTGAAACCAGGAAGCGACGCATATATACCTATCTTATGAGGAGTGGATTCAGTTCCGACATCGCCGCCGAGGCCGTGAGGTCGGTAATGCGGCTATTCAGCGGAGAGGAAAGTAATGACATCGGATAAGCTAAGAAGGCTCTTTCTCGACTACTTCCGCGAGCGCGGGCACACGGTGGTCCCGAGCGCTTCTCTCGTACCCGAAGGCGACCCGACGCTGCTCTTCAACGTGGCGGGCATGGTGCAATTCAAGCAGTTCTACGCTTCGAAGGGCAGCATTCCGTTCACGCGTGCGGCATCCGTGCAGAAGTGCCTGCGCGCTACAGATCTCGAGGAAGTCGGGCGCACCATAAAGCACCACACCTTCTTCGAAATGCTCGGCAACTTCTCATTCGGTGACTATTTCAAGCGGGAAGCCATAGAGTGGGCCTGGGACTTCCTTACCAACGTCGTCAGCCTCCCCGCGGACCGTCTCGTCATCTCGGTGCATGTCGATGACGCGGAGAGCGAGAAGATATGGCATGAACGCATGGGCATTCCCAGGGAGAGAATCTACAGGCTCGGCGATGAAGAGAACTTCTGGGGCCCCGCCGGCTCGAGCGGTCCCTGCGGGCCCTGCTCGGAAATCCACTATGATTTCGGTCCCGACGCCGGCTGCGGCAAGGTCGAATGCGACCCTGCGTGCGACTGCGGCAGGTACGTCGAGGTCTGGAACCTCGTTTTTCCCGAGTTTTACCAGGACAGCGACGGCAAGCGGGGGCCGCTGGAGCGCAGGGGCGTCGACACGGGAATGGGACTCGAGCGGCTGGCGCTGGTCTCGCAGGGGGCCGATTCGCTTTTCGGGACGGACACCTTCAGGCCCCTTATCGACTTCATCAAGGACGAGGTCGACTTCGGCGACGGCGGCGATGCGGATGAAATCAACGTCCGCGTGGTGGCCGACCACGTGCGGGCCCTGTGTTTCGCCATAAGCGAAGGCGCGTTGCCCTCCAACGAGGGCCGCGGCTATGTCATCCGGCGTATTCTCAGAAGAGCGGTCGTCAAGGCCCTCAACCTGGGCATGGAGGAGCCGTTCCTCTACAAGGTGGCAGGCAGGGTCATAGACGTCATGCGGGGCGCCTATCCCGAGCTCGACGAGAAGCGCGAACAGATCGCCATAATAATCAAGTCGGACGAGGAGCGATTCCAGAGCACCCTGCAGCGGGGGATGTCCATCCTCCGGGAAGCTCTGGACGAGATCTCCGGGAAGGGCGGCGGGGAGGTGCCAGGTGAGACGGTGTTCAAACTCTACGACACCTATGGTTTTCCCGTTGAGATCACCCGCGAGCTGGCGCAGAGCGCGGGCCTGGGAATCGACGCGGAGGGCTTCGAGCGCGAAATGGAAGAGCAGCGCCGGCGGGCAAGGCAGGCGAGCAAGATCGGCCGCGAGCTCGAACCCGGCGAGGGGGCAACCGAGATTTCCGAGGCCTTTGTCGGGTACGAGCACTCCGAGGTGCCGACCGTGATCAAGTCGCTCGGCTCGGAGCCGGGCCGCGTGGACAGCGCCTCGGCCGACGAGGAAGTCGATATAGAGCTCGAGAGGACGCCTTTCTACCCTGAGTGCGGCGGCCAGGTCGCGGACGTCGGGACCATAGTCGGGCCCGCCGGCAAGGGCCTGGTGGTGGATGTGAGGTGGTTCGGGGGCACGAGAATAATGCACAGGGTGCTCATCGAGCACGGTTCGCTTTCCGCCGGCGAGGGCGTCGTGGCCAGGATTGATCGCGAGCGGAGGAAGGACGTGGAGAGAAATCACACGGCCACCCATCTTCTGCACGCCGCGCTCCGGTCGGTGCTCGGCGGCCACGTGAGGCAGGCGGGTTCGCTTGTCGCCCCCGACCGGCTGAGGTTCGACTTCACGCATTACGAGCCCGTCGGTGAGGACGAGCTCGCCAAAGTCGAGTCACAGGTTAACGAGAAGGTGCTGGCCAACGTGCCCGTCGGCTGGTCGGTGATGGCGTTCGAGGACGCAAGGGCCAGGGGGGCGATCGCGCTTTTCGGTGAGAAGTACGGCCAACAGGTCCGCATGGTTGAGATCGCGGACTCGAGCTGCGAGCTCTGCGGCGGGACGCATGTGACGCATACAGGTGAAATAGGGCTCTTCAGGATCGCATCGGAGTCGGGCATCGCGGCCGGCGTGAGGAGAATCGAAGCGCTCACGGGCCATGCGGCCCTGGATGACGCGCGGGCCGCGTCGCGGGAGATCCAGAAAGTGTCAGCCGCCCTGAAGGTGCCGGTCAAGGGGCTCGAGGAGGGCGCGCGCAAAGCAGTGGAGAGAGTTCGCGCACTCGAGAAGGAGCTGACCGAGCTCAGGCAGCAGCTAGCCTCCGGCGAAGTGGGCGAGATAGTAGGCAGGCAGGAAGACATCGGTGGCGTCAAAGTGGTGAGCGCGGAAGTCGCGGACGCCAACATGGACCTTCTCAAGCACCTCGTGGACCGGGTCCGCGATGACCTGCCGAGCGGTGTCATATGCCTTGGCAGCGGGGCCGGCGGAAGGGCGATAATCGTGGTGGGCGTGGACCAGGAGCTGGTCGACAGCCGCGGCATCAAGGCTTCGTTCATCGCCAAGAAGCTCGGTGAAATAGTCGGCGGCAAGGGCGGGGGCAAGGACACGTTCGCTCAGGCGGGCGGAAAGGCGGCCGGCAGACTCGGCGAAGCGCTGGCGGCATGTCGCGAGGTGGTTGGCGAGATTGCAGGATGACATGGAGGGCAGGTGCCGGTCCGAGTTCGCTTGCGAGTGGACCTGCGGGGTCTGCGCGGCCGTGTGCCGGCCGTTTGCTATTCAGTACATATCCGGGGCGGTAGTCGTCGCCTGCGAGGACTGCACGGGCTGCGGCGACTGCGCGAGGGTCTGTCCCTACGGAGTCCTGAAGGAGGAAGACGTTGCGCGACTTTGACGTCATAGTCGCGGGCGGCGGCTGCGCGGGTATCTGGGCGTCGCTGGTGGCGGCCGGTCGGGGGGCCAGGACTCTGCTGGTCGAGAAGGAACCCGGAATCGGCGAGAAGATAAGATGCGCCGAGGGCGTCGGGGCGTCCGGGGTTTCACAGTTCGTCGAGATAGAAGACGGGTGGGTGGCGAGCGCCATCCATGGCGGCAGGTTCTGCGCGCCGGACGGCAACTGCGTGGACGTCGACGAGCCCGGCTGCGGGTACGTGCTCCACAAGGACCTCTTTCTTAAGGGGCTTGCGGACAGGGCGGCGGCCGCCGGCGTAGAAATCCGCACCGGCATGAGGGTAGTCGCCCTCACGCAGCTCGCCGGCGGCGGTCTCGAGGTGGAGCTGCGTGAAGGCACGGGCCGGGCTGCGGGCGGCTGCGAGAGACTCACGTGCGGATCCGTGGTGGCCGCGGACGGAATCCAGTCGGGAATAGCGCGGATGGCTGACCTGGACACTCACCTGTCCCCCGATGAGATGTTCATCTGCGCCCAGAACACGGTTTCCTCAATAGATGTCCGGCCGGATTTCGTGGAGTTTCATTTCGGAAGCGGAATCGCGCCGGGCGGTTATGCCTGGGTGTTTCCCAAGGGAGAGGCCAGGGCGAACGTGGGCGTGGGCATCAACTGCACCAGGGCGAGGGGCCGGGCGGGCGACTACCTCAAGCGATTCATGGGCGCGCGCTGCCCGGGGGCAAAGATCGAGAAGTCGATCGCCGGAGGGGTTCCGTCCGCCAGGAGGGTCCCGCGGGCGTTTCACAGGGGCCTTTTTCTCGCCGGCGACGCCGCTCGCGCGGCCGACCCTGTATCGGGCGCGGGAATCGTCCCCGCCATAGAGTCGGCGGCCGTCAGCGGTGAGTTCTCGGCCTTGCTGGCGCTGGGGGAGCTGGGCCCCGGCGAGGTCGAGCGCGAGTTTACGAAGAAATACAATAGGATCATGAGGTGGAGGAGGCTGCGCTACGGCCTCAAGAAGGTCTTCACGAGGCTCTCGGACAGCGAGTTTTCGGAAGCGGTGAGTCTCATAGGGGCTTACTCGGCGTCGGGGCGGAGCCTCCAGACGCCCGGGAGTCTCGCCAAGTTCTTCGTCAAGTCGATGCCGAAGAATTTCGGCATGTTGAGGCATCTGGTTGGAGCCTGATATGGCCGGCGTGTACGATCACATGTTGAGCTTCAAGACATCGGGGAGAACGGGCTACATTGTCCTCATCGACCCCGACAGGTTTCCGCTTGACGACATAGCGGACCGGGTCGGTCTCATAAGCCGGTATGCGGATTTCATTTTCATGGGTGGCAGCATCTGCACCCGGGGGAGCTTCGATGGGGCCGTGAGACGCGTGAAGGCGGCCTCGATGGTGCCCGTGGTCATTTTCCCCGGCGACTCCACGCAGATAACAGCGGCGGCCGACGCAATCCTGTTCCTGTCGCTGGTGAGCGGGCGCAATCCCGACCTCCTGATCGGCGAGCACGTGAAAGCCGCGCCCATAGTCCGCGAGTCGGGCCTCGAAGCCATCCCGGTCGCGTACATTCTTGTTGAATCGGGCCGGATCACATCAGTACAATTCATGAGCCAGACGCTGGCGATACCCAGAGACAAGCCCGAGATCGCCATGGCCCACGGGCTAGCCGGCGAGTACCTGGGAATGAAGGCCGTGTTTCTCGAAGCCGGGAGCGGCGCGGACAAGCATGTCCCGGCCGGCATGGTGAGCGCGGTTTCGGGCTACGTTTCGGTTCCCGTAATCGCGGGCGGCGGCATCAAGACGCCCGAAATCGCGGGTGACCTGGCGAGGGCCGGGGCGTCGTTCGTGGTCACCGGAGACGTAATAGAAAAGCACGGAAGCGAAAACATGTTGCAGGAGTTCAGCAGGGCCGTCCACGAGAATTGCCACGAAAGGAGTTGATCCTCACGAAAGCGGTTATCTTGAGTGGAGGAAAGGGAACCAGGCTGAGGCCGATAACGCATACGGGCGCCAAGCAGCTCGTGCCGGTCGCCAACAAGCCCATACTGTTCTATGGGATTGAGGCGATAAGGGACGCGGGAATCACGGACATTGGAATTGTCGTCGGCGATACGGCGGCGGAGATAGAGGCGGCCGTGGGCGACGGGTCGGGGTTCGGGGTCAGGGCGACTTACATTCGCCAGGAGGCGCCGCTGGGACTTGCGCATGCGGTCAAGATCGCCAGGGATTTCGTCGGTAAGGACAGGTTCATCGTCTACCTCGGGGACAACCTCATAATCGAGGGCATAAAGCCCTTCGTCGAGCAGTTCGAATCCCTGTCGCCCAATTCGCAGATATTGCTGGCACATGTGCCCAATCCCCAGGACTTCGGTGTCGCCGAGCTTCACGGCGACCGCGTCGCGCGGCTGGTGGAAAAGCCCAAGGATCCGAAGAGCGACCTCGCGCTCGTCGGCGTCTACATGTTCGACGAAAGCATCTTCGAGGCCGCTGAGAGAATAAAGCCATCCTGGAGGAATGAGCTCGAAATAACGGACGCCATCCAGTATCTCATCGAGCACGACTTCGACGTAAGGTTCCGCATCATAGACGGCTGGTGGAAAGACACAGGCAAGCTCGAGGACATGCTGGAGGCCAACAGGATGATTCTGGAGCGCATCGATCCCTCGGTGGATGGCCGGATTGACGCGGAGTCCAAGACCGACGGCAAAGTGGTGGTCGGCAAGGGCGCCGAGGTTATCAACTCCATACTGCGGGGGCCGCTTATCATAGGCGAGAACACCACCGTTGTGAACTCCTACATCGGCCCGTTTTCTTCCATTTACTACGACTGCGAGATAAGGAACAGCGAAATCGAGTACAGCATCATCCTGGAGCGCAGCAGGATCCTGGATGTCGGCGCCAGGATAGAGAGCAGCCTCGTCGGCAAGAACGTCGTGATCGAGAAGCATGCGCAGCGGCCCAAGGCGTGCAGCTTCATGGTGGGCGACTACAGCCATATCGTGTTGGACTGACGGCGAAGAGGAGGTCGTCCTTGAGAATCCTGGTTACCGGCGCGCGCGGCATGCTGGGAACGGATGTATGCGATGTGCTCTCCGTGGGCCACGAAGTTGCCGGTGTGGACGTCGAGGATTTCGATGTCGTGAGCTGGCCGGCCACCGCTGAGGCCATCGCCGGGCTGGCGCCCGAAGTCGTGGTGCACCTGGCCGCCTACACGCGGGTCGATGACGCCGAGGACGAGAAGGACGCGGCTTTCAACTCGAATGCCGTCGGCACCATGAACGTTTCCAGGGCCTCGAGAGAGGCCGGCGCCCTGCTCGTCTACGTGAGCACGGACTACGTATTCGACGGCAGCAAGGGCTCGCCTTACGTGGAGACCGACTTGACGGCTCCGGTGAATTTCTACGGGCTCACGAAGCTCTTCGGCGAGAGATATGCATCGTCCCTGAACCCGCGCCACCTCATCGTCAGGGCCTCCTGGCTTTTCGGGCCCAATGGCAAGAACTTCGTGGATACTATTATCGAAAGGGCGAGGGCGGGGCAGGCCCTCAGGGTCATAGACGACCAGCGAGGCAGTCCGACATACACATACCACCTGGCGGGGGGGTTGAAGGCCGCCATCGAAAAGGGCGTAGAGGGCGTGCTCCACATGACCAACTCGGGGGAAACCACCTGGTACGAGTTCGCGAGGGCCGCGCTCGAGATGGCGGGCGTCGAGGCGGAGATAGAGCCTGTCGCGAGCGCAGAGTATGAAACGAAGGCGAAACGCCCCGCTAATTCCGTGCTGGCGAGCCTGGTCATGGAAGGGGTTGGCCTCAAGCCGCTTCCCGACTGGAGGGAGGGGCTCCGGCATCACCTTGAGAGAAGACGGGCTGAAGGTCGATGAGCTCAGCAAGAGAGGTATGAACAGAATGTCATGCGAGTGGGTCAGGCGAACACTGAAATCGGGAAGCGATCTATACCTCCGGACGGCTGCGGAGTGCTGCGATGACATAGAGGCCGCGGCGGTTGCGGTGCTCGAGACGCTGAAGGGGGGCGGCAAGGTCCTCCTCTGCGGTAACGGCGGAAGCGCGGCCGACGCTCAGCACATCGCCACAGAGATGACCGTCAAGATGCGCAAGGTGCGCGAGCCCATGGCGGCCGTGGCTCTCACCACCAATCCTTCGTTGCTCACGGCCCAGGCCAACGACCTCGGTTTCGATACGGTATTCTCGCGGCAGGTAGCCTCGCTCGGCGACCCCGGGGACATTTTGATCGCGATCAGCACGAGCGGAAACTCTCCCAACATACTCGAGGCCGTGAAGGCCGCTCGGAAGAATGAAGTGAGAACAATCGGCCTCGCAGGATGCGGCGGGGGAAAGCTCGCGCCGCTATGCGACATATCGGTCGTAGTGCCGTCCGACGAGGTGCAGCGCATTCAGGAGACGCACATAGCCATTGCCCACATGATCTGCGAGCACGCAGAGACCGGGCTTTACGGAGAGTAGGGTGAGAACATGAAGGCGGTGATACTCGCTGCGGGCGTCGGGAGCCGCCTTGGCGGCACGCTCCCGAAGGCGCTGATACGGATCGGTGAGAGGGCTACCATACTGTCCAACCAGGTGGCCATCTTGCGGAAACTCGGGGTCCGGGAGATCATAGTGGTCGTGGGCTTCAAGAAGGAAGTCGTAATGGAGTACTATCCCGATCTCGTGTACGTCTACAATCCCCGCTTTCACATAACCAATACCGCCTACAGCCTGAAGCTCGCTCTGGAGAGAATCACCGCGGATGACGTCCTGTGGACCAACGGGGATGTAGTCTTCGAAGAGGCGATAGCCCAGAAGGTGATCGAGGCAAGAGGCAACGCGATGGCAGTGGTCAGAAAACCATGCGGGAAAGAGGAAGTGAAATACACGCTGACGCCGGAGGGCAGGATAGGAGAGATCTCGAAAGAAGTCGAGAACGCGGCGGGCGAAGCCATCGGCATAAACAGGGTGTCGGCGGCCGACTTTGATACGTTCCTCGCGCTTCTCCAGGGCTGCTCGGAAGACGACTACTTCGAAAAGGCCGTTGAGACGGGAATCGCCCGCGGAATGGCCTTCCTGCCCATCGACGCGACGGACCACAAATGCATCGAAGTGGATTTCGAAGATGACCTCCGTGAAGTCGAGTCCCTTGGTAAGCTATGGCACATCTGAAGAGCCTATTTCTGGGGCTTCTCGGCCTCAGGAGAGACAGGCAGCCTGCGGCGGTTTCCAGAGAGACCGTAGTGAGAAACCTCGTGGACGCGGGCTCAATCCTCAGGTCGCTCGGCATAACCTTCTGGCTGACCGACGGTACGCTGCTGGGCTGGTTCCGTGAACGCGACATAATCAAACACGATTTCGACGCCGATCTCGGGCTCAGCATCGACGACTACTCCGAGGGGATCGTGCCGGCCTTCGAGCGGGCGGGCTTCGACGTCAAGTACGTGCTGGGCGAGAGGAAGCAGGGGCTCGAGCTGTCCTTCATAAGGGGTGGAGTGAAGGTCGACCTCTTCTTCTTCTACGGTGAGGGTGGCCGCGTATGGCATGGAGCGTGGGAGGGCCTGGACAAGGGCAGGAAGCGGAACCTGATCAAGTACTACTACGACCGGTTCGATCTCAAAGAGGTCGAGTTCCTCGGCAGCCGCTTCAATGTTCCCGCCGACACCTTGAAGTATGTGGAGACCAAATACGGCAAAGGCTGGCGGACGCCCGTCAAGGACTGGGACTGGGCGATGGGGCCCTCGAATGCTGTAAGGACGGATGTAATAGTCGAGGAAAACAAGAGCAAGACCGTCAGGTAAAGAATGAACAGGACGATATGGATGTACTGGGAGAACAGGAAGGGGGTTCCCAGGCCGGCCTACCTGGACCTGTGCCTCGAGACGATTCGCCGCCATTCCCCGTCGTATGATCTGGTCGTGCTTGATGAGCGAAGTGTCCGCGACAGGCTTCCGGGCCTGCGTGAGGACATTTTCCGGACGCGTGAGATAGCCCACCGGGCCGACTACATTAGGGCTCAAATAGTCCACGAATACGGGGGCATCTGGCTCGATAGCGACATCGTCCTCCTGAGGGAGATCGATGTGGAGGGGGCGCTGGCGGCGCATGATTTCGCGGGCTGCGGGATCGAATACGGCAAGCCGTCCATATGGTTCTTCGCGGCGAACAAGGGGGCCACGGTGCTGGAGAGGTGGATCGAAGGCATGGACGAAGTGCTGGACAGGAAGAAGCGGAATCCCGTTCACGTCATACGCTCATACAGGTTCAAGTGGGCGGGGCTGGGTTACGATATTCTCTGGAAGCTCCTCGACGGCTATGATTACCACCACTACGGATTCGAGCGCTTTGCCCCGATTCGCTGGGATGAGTGGGAGAAGTTCTTCAGGAAGGACATCGAAACGCGCGAGGTCGTAGATGAAGCGACCATAGCGGTAATGCTCTACAACAAGTTCATGTTCGAGCCGCTGAGACATGTCAAGCGTGAGGAGCTACTGGCTTCGGACACGCTGCTGGGGAAGCTGTTCAGGCTCAGCCTTCAGGGCGAAGAATGAAGATATCCGTCATACTGAGCGCTTACGAACGGCCCGATCTTGTGAGGCTGGCGCTGCTCTCGATCGGCCGGCAGACCCGCCGGGCGGACGAGGTCGTCATCATAGACGACGGTTCCGGGCCCGGCGTCGCGGATTCGGTGGGGGAGTACGCCGCCAATCTGCCGTTTGCTTCCGTCAAGCACGTCTGGCAGGAGGACCGGGGGTTCCGGCTCGCCCGCAGCAGGAACAACGGCATACGCGAAGCCGCAGGCGATTATCTGGTTTTCTGGGACCAGGACATCGTGGCCACACCGGGCTATCTTGACCTCTATTCGAGGCATTGCCGGTCGGGACAGTTCCTCGTCGCCTTCCCCGTGATGCTTACCGAGGAGCAGTCGGGACGTATCGGGCCGGAGGCCGTGGCTCTCGGGGACTACTCCGGCGTTGTAACCGAAGCCCAGGCGCGGCGCATCAGGCGGCAGCACTTTAAGGATCTCGGCTACTACTATCTCGGCAAGGTGCTGCGGCGGAACCGTTACAGGCCCAAGCTCCGCGGAGGCTACTTCGGCATTCCGCGCAGGGACCTGCTCGCGGTCGACGGGTTCGACGAGAACTACCGGGGCTGGGGCGCGGAGGACGACGACCTGGGCCGCAGGCTTTACCGCGCGGGGGTGGTGGGCAGAACCGTTTTCCGTGACGACTTCCCAATTCACCTCTGGCACCCGCACCGTACGGGCACGGAGGACAGCCCGAACCTCGCATACTACAACCGCCGGCTCAAGGAAATCGCGCGGGGAGATTACCTGGCCGTGAACGGTATCGGGAGCCCGCTGGATGACGACGTGCCCGTTGTGACAAGGCTCAAGTAGGGCGCCCGGCCCGGCGCGCGATTGTGTATTTCAAGACCTGACCCCACCCTTTTTGGTGTTGTCTGGGTGGGGTTTCCTGTTATACTCCCCCGGTTCGGACGTTCGACGGAGGAGGTCTATGCCATGCTTAAGAACTTCGCGATGATCCTGTTCAGCGTCGTGCTCGGGGTGCTCGGGCAACTGTCGCTCAAGCGCGGCGTGATGGCGGCGTCCTCCGGCACGGCCTCGGGCATCACGCGGTCCCTGAGCCTCAGGTCGATCACGGGATTTCTCGGGAACGCGGTGGGCAACCACTATGTGCTCCTCGGTTTTCTCCTGTATTTCATCAGCGCAATCTCATGGCTCATAATCCTGTCGCGCGTCAACCTCTCCATCGCCTATCCCATGATAAGCGTGGGCTATATCGTCATAGTGCTCGTCTCGAAGTACGTGCTGCATGAAGAGGTCACGACGCTCGCAATTGCAGGTACGCTGCTCATCTGTTTCGGCGTCTTTCTCATCCTGAGGTCAATGCCCAGTGGCTAGAATGGAACCCGTAATAATCGGCCTGGCCGGGGGAACGGGCTCGGGCAAGACCACGGTCGCCGTGGACGTCAAGTCGCGATTCAGCGCCAAGAACGTTCTCATACTTCCCCACGATTCCTATTACCGCGACCACTCCGACCTGCCTTTCGACGAGCGCGAGAAACTCAACTACGACCATCCTTCGGCTTTTGAGAACGAGCTCCTGGTGGAGCATCTCAAGAAGCTCAGGAGCTGGAAGCCCATAGAGCGGCCCCGGTACGATTATGGGACGCATTCGAGATGTGAAGACGCCCTCGTGGTCGAGCCGGCCGAGATAGTGCTGCTCGAGGGAATACTCGTCCTCGAGAACGAGGAGCTCCGCTCGCTGATGGATATCAAGATTTACATAGACGCCGACTCCGATGAGAGATTCATAAGACGGCTCCTCCGGGACATGAAAGAGAGGAACCGGACGGCCGACTCCGTGATAGAGCAGTATGTCGCGACCGTCCGCCCCATGCACCTGCAGTTCGTGGAACCGAGCAAGCGGTATGCCGATATAATAATCCCGGAGGGCGGACACAACGCGGTCGCCATTGATCTGCTCACGAGCAAGATAAGGGACGTGCTACGGAACTCAGACGGCGGGAACGGCGAATGAGCAAGACCGGTCTTTACATAAGGGCCATGAGGCCGCTTCAGTGGAGCAAGAACTTCGTGGTTCTCGCGGCGCTGATATTCTCCCGCAACCTCTTCCACCCGGAGATGACGGCCCGCAGCCTCGAGGCATTCGGCATCTTCTGCATGCTGTCGGCGTCCATTTACATATTCAACGATCTCATGGACTACGAGAGGGACCGGGTGCATCCAGTGAAGTGCCGGCGGCCCATCGCGAGCGGGGAGCTGCCGAGAGGGGGGGCTGCCGTCCTCGGCGTGGTGCTGGGCGCGGGCGGGCTGGTGCTGGCGGGTCTTCTGGGCTGGGGATTCCTGCGGGCTGCGGGCATATACTATTCTATCATGATAGTCTATTCGCTCGGCCTGAAGAACGCAGTCGTGCTCGACGTGCTCATCATATCGATCGGCTTCGTGCTGCGGGCGATCGCCGGCGTGGAGGCCCTGAAGAATACCGGGCCCGACGTGGTGATTTCGCCGTGGCTCCTGGTCTGCACGCTGTTCCTGGCGCTCTTCCTGGGATTCAACAAGCGGCGGCACGAGATCACGCTGCTCTCTGATGAAGCGGCCAGGCACAGGAAGAGCCTCGATGACTACTCGGTCGAATTCCTTGACGCGGTGATCGCCGTTGTCACCGCGGCTACCGTGATAGCTTATTCGATTTACACCATCTGGCCGGCGACCGTGGCCAAGTTCAACTCCGGCGACCTTGTCTATACGATTCCCTTCGTCGTTTACGGACTGTTCAGATACATGCATCTCGTCCTGGTCAGGAACAGAGGGGGCAGCCCTTCAGAGATCCTGGCATCGGACGTACCTCTGGTGGTGGACATTGTCCTGTGGCTGCTCGTCGCGGGTCTGGTTCTCTACACATCATAGGTCTGATGCCATGAGCCGTCATGACACCGTGAGACTCCGCTGTAACGCCAAGGTCAACCTGTACCTCAGGGTGCTTGGAAGGCGGCCTGACGGGTTCCACAACATCGAGACGATTTTCCACTCCATCTCTCTGTCCGACATTCTGACGCTCAGCCGGCGGGAGAGCGGGTTTACGGTTTCGTGCTCAAGCCCGGGCGTTCCCATCGACGAAAGCAACCTGGCCCTGGTGGCCGCCAGGCGGCTCCTCGGAGAGGGCCGGGGAGGCGTGCATGTGGATCTCGACAAGCGCATCCCGGCCAGCGCGGGCCTGGGTGGGGGCAGCGCCGACGCCGCGGCCAGCCTGGTGGGCGTGAACCTGCTCTACGACCTCGGCCTGTCGGACGCGGACCTCCTGAGCGCGGCGGCCGACGTCGGCTCCGACGTGCCCTTCATGCTCTCCGGAGGCTGCGCCATCGGAGAGGGAAGAGGCGAGATACTGACGCCGCTCAAGTGCCTGCCGCGGCTTCCGGTAGTGGTGGTGGTGCCGCCCATAGCGGTCAGCACGAGGTGGGCATATGAGTCTCTTAGAACGGGGTTGACAACCGGAGTGAGTCGGGGTAACATTGTATCTGACGCTCGTAGAATGGGAGCTGTGGAGTCAGTTAAGTCTTTGCTGTATAATGACTTCGAGGCTCTGATTTCGGAGCGCCACCCCTTGATCCTCGGGATCAAGGAGGGTCTGCAGAGCGACGGAGCGGCCGGAGCCCTCATGTCGGGCTCGGGGTCGGCTGTCTTCGGAATCTTTGAAAAGGACGGTGATGCGGAAACAAGCGTTGTACGGTTTATGGACGAGGGCTTGAGCGTGTATCGCTCAAGTTTCGAAGAATCGGGCGTGAGCACCTTCTCGTGAGGCGGGACAACATCGATACATCATGTGTCGCGGTAGCTAGTCGTCGGGAGAGGAGGCCAGAGACAGCATGGTGATCACAAATGTAAGAGTCTCGCCCGTGGAGAGACAGCGCGTACTAGGCTTCGCCAGCGTGACACTCTGTGAGTGCTTTGTATTGCGCGCAATGCGCATTGTCGACGGCAACAAGCGAAGATACGTAGCCATGCCCCGCAGGTATTCCAAAGAGGGGCAGGTGTTTGAGGTGTTTCATCCCATCGGCAAGGAAGCCAGGGATACTCTTGAACAGGTAGTATTCGATGAGTATACCCGGCAAATCCGCGGCGAGACCGGCAGCATGGACGAAGTGATGATAGGCACCGACTGCAGGGATTTCCGGATAACGTCGGTGAAGGTCAGACTCTTCGAAGAAGTGAAACTGCGGGGGTTCGCTTCCCTGGTTGTCGACGATTGCATCGCGATAACCGGCATCAAGATCATAGAGGGAAGGAAGCGGGCTTTCCTGCAGATGCCCAATGCCAGGAAGAAGTCGGGCAAGTTTTTCGACCTTGCATTTCCGATCAAATCGGATGTAAGAGACATGATCGAAAGGACGATTCTTTCGGAGTTTGGCAATCAGCCCGAGGGCGTGGGGCTGGGGCACGGTACCGGCTAGTGGTGGGGCGTCGTCAAGTGGTTAAGACACAGGGTTTTGGTCCCTGCATCGGGGGTTCGAATCCTCCCGCCCCAGCCAGATAGTGCCCTCCCTTGATGCCCCGGGAAATGACCCCTCAGGACTCCCAGAGAAAGGATTCATCTCAAATGAAGATCTTCGCAGGACGGGCGAACAGGCCTTTAGCGGAAGAAATGGCCAGGTTCCTGGGTACCGGTCTCGGGGACTGCGAGATAACGCAGTTCTCGGATGGGGAAATCTTCGTAAAGATCAACGAGAACGTCAGGGGCGTGGACGTGTTCATAGTCCAGCCGACGTTCCCGCCTGCAGAGAATCTCCTGGAACTCCTGATAATGATCGACGCTGCGGTGCGGGCGTCGGCTTCGCGCATCACGGCGGTACTGCCTTACTACGGCTATGCCAGGCAGGACAGGAAGGACCAGCCCCGGGTCGCCATCAGCGCGAAGCTCGTTGCGAATCTCATCACCGTGGCCGGCGCCAACAGGGTCCTCACCATGGACCTGCACGCGGGCCAGATACAGGGATTTTTCGACATTCCGCTCGATCATCTGTTTGCATCACCGGTGCTTATTGATTATTTTAGGGAACTCGATCTGGGCGATTTGACCATTGTCTCTCCGGACATAGGGAGCGTGCGCATGGCGCGGGCCTTCGCCAAGAGATTCAAGGCCCCCCTCGCGCTGATCGACAAGAGAAGACCCAAGCCCAACATATCGGAGGTTATGAACGTAATCGGC
>CAZSBE010000051.1:0-20333 GCA_964604955.1 uncultured bacterium | reverse complement strand
GCGGAGCTTCCTGAGCTCTCGGTCAACATCGCCGAAGCCGAAGCGATGGTCGAGGGAGAGATCCAGTCGGCCAAGCTCTGCTATATTTCGCCGGATTCTCCCGTTTTCCCCATCGAGCCGACTCCCATGAACCCCTGCTGGATCGTGAGGAGCATCGTCGACGGCTTCCTTAAGGTGACCGTGATCGACGCCGTGGAGGGTGGCATACTGGGCTACGGTGTACCGCCGCCTTTTGACGCGTTCTCGCTTACCGGCCCCCAATACCCCAGTCCGTGTTCCGGCAGCTGGGACGCCTACTATTCGGATGCCGTGTTCTGGTTCACTCTCATGGGGTATGTGACCGAAGCCGTGGTCTGGCCCAACGAGGCCAAGGTGCAGAGCCATATCGCGTCGAACACGACGGCAATGTTCTACGAGCTGGCCCATGGCGGCTCCGGCGGCTTCAACAGCGGCTGCCCTGACGGCAACAACTACGAAGCCACCACGTGGGACGATGTCGAGGCCTGGATCCAGAACTTCCAGGCGATACCGTTCACCTTCATAGGCAGCTGCGCCGGCATGTGTGATACCGGCGATAACACCCTTTCCTTCGAGTTCAGAAAGGGCTCGACCGTGGAAACGGTGACAGTCGGTTACTGCCACATGGACCAGCCCGAGTGCGATGACTGCTGGGATGACTTCTCGCTAGCCTGGCAGCAGGCCCTGTTTGCCTACATGCTTGGCGGCGCGGACGTCTACGATGCTTTTGTCCAGGCGCTCGCCGACTACCCGGTCTGCGCCGCGGGACAGTGTATGCGCTTCGCGGGTGACATGGACTTCGCAGTCATGCCCCCGGTATTGAGACGTTTCAATGACCCGCCGGTCGCCCAGTGCAAGGATGTCACGGTCGCGGCGAACGCCAACTGCGAGGCCAACGCGAGTATCGATAACGGCTCATACGATCCCGACAGCGATCCTATCACGCTGAGCCAGGACCCCGCGGGCCCTTACCAGCTTGGGATGACGACGGTCACGCTTACCGTCTCGGACGACCACGGATGGGTCGTCTCTTGCGTCGGACATGTTACTGTGGTCGACAATACGCCTCCGGCCATCTCGTGTCCCATTCCCGTCACCGTGGAAGGCACGGACGTTTGCGGGACGCCTGCCACAGACTCCCAGCTCACAGCTTTCTTCGCGGGCGTTTCGGCCACCGACAATTGCGACGCGTCGCCGGACAGGACCGACAACAGGCCTGTATGTTTCCCGCTGGGGACGACGACCGTTGTCTTCAGGGCGACCGACGATGCCGGCAACTACAGCACCTGCCCGGCGGACGTCACAGTAGAGGACACTACACCGCCGGACATCACCTGTCCCAATGATATCACCGTGGAGTGCAACGGGCCGGCGGGCACCTATGCGGACGACCCGCAGCTCGACCCCTTCTGGGCGGGCGTTTCGGCGACCGATATCGTCGACCCCGACCCCGTCATCACAAATGACGCGCCGGAACTCCTGCCGCTGGGTACGACAACGGTCGAGTTCACGGCTACGGACTTCTCGAACAACTCGAGCACATGCACCGCGAAAGTCACGGTCGTGGACAGGGGGATCGACATCTGGCTCGGCGACATGCTGGCAGGGCCTGGAGACAATATCCTGGTACCGGTTTACATTCAGGAAATAACCGGGTGGGGCCTCATGGGCTTCGACATGGAGATCTGCTGGTGCGAGACTCCAACCGGCCTTCTCCAGTACGAATACTGTCTGCCCGGAGAGGTCATGACCGGCTCGGGCTGGATGGATCCGGTCTGTAACCCATGCGCGCCCAACTGCATGAGCATAGCGGGCGCGGGCGCGACTCCCCTGGAGGGCGAGGGAGTGCTCTTCTACCTGAAGTTCCACGTGAGCACCAACGCCAAACCATGCATGTGCTGCGATCTGTGGTTTACGGACATCGACCTCTACGATCCGGAGAACCCTCTGCACGTCTGCTGGCAGGACGGCTCCGTGTGCATCGAGTGGTGCGATGTGGCAGGCTGCATCAACTACTGGAAGTGCTGCCCGGACGGCTGCGGCGGTTATGAACTGGTCAAGCCGCTGGAAGGCGTCGAGGTTCACCTCTGGGAGTCCTGCGCCGGCGACCTGGCGACGAAGTTCACGGGCAGCGACGGCTGTTACATGTTCGACTGCCTTGATCCGCTGGGGCTGGACTGCCACTTCGCGGTGGACGTGGATTACTGCCGGATCCCGGACTGCGTGAACCCGTATGACGCCACGCTGATCCTAAGATATCTGGCCTGCCTTGAGAACCTGGACGACTGCCCGTTCACCTACCAGAGCACCGTCGTTTACCCGCAGCAGGTGGCGGCGGATGTGACCTGCTCGAGCGGCATAACGAGTTACGACGCGTCGGTGCTCCTGCAGTACTTCGTGGGGCTGATTCCGGCATTCCCGTGCGTCGATCCGTGGGTGTTCTATCCTCTGGGTGCGAACGGCAATCTCGTGTACCAGTGCCCGGGGATTGTGAACTGGATCGGGGTCCTCAAGGGTGATGTCAGCGGCTGCATCGAGTGTGCCGATAAGGACGCCCCTCTGGGAAGCCCGGTGCAGGTGGCTCTCGGCATACCCACCGACCTCGGCGACAGGATAGAGGTCCCCGTGCTTGTTGCGGGCGCTTATGACATATTCTCCGGTCATTTCGGCCTCGTCTACGACGCCGGGGAACTGTCGGTTCTCTCCGCCGTGGCTACCGGTCTTGCGGACGGCTCTTTGAGCGCCTACAATGCCGTTGGAGGCGACATGATCTTCGCCATGGCCGCCAGTGAGTCCTATGGCGGGGCCGGTGAGGTCGTCATGATCACCTTCGGCAAACTCAATCCTGATGCAAACGCGTCTTCGGTGGCGCTCACGGAAGCCATGTTCAACGAGGGCGATCCGCCCGCGGAGATTGGCACTTCGGCGGGCGTTCCGGCTGGAGCCAACGAGACCTTCCTGGGCCGCGCCGTGCCCAACCCGTTCACTCAGGGCACGGTCATTTCCTACCAGATGGCCGCGGCGGGACAAGTCTCGCTTGAGATCTATAACGTCAAAGGTCAGCTCGTCAGAACCCTGGTCAGCGGAGGCGTGGATGCCGGTCCGCACAGCGTGCTGTGGAACGGAAACGACAACTCCGGAAAAGCGGCTGCGCGCGGCGTCTACTTCTGCTCAATGGAGGCAGACGGCTACCGGGCGACCGAGAAGATCGTGTTCATGAAGTAGCTTCTCCGGCGCTGACAGCGCCCGGGAACTCATGGGGGATGCCCGGCGGGCATCCCCCTTTTCTATGCGGTGCAGGGGCCCGGAGACCGCGCCCCGGGCATACCCTGCTGGACTGCGGCCGGCAAATGTGATACACGGGGAGGGGATAACTGAAGGAGGGTCAGACATGAGACATGAGAGACCGGGTTTTGGTAGTTCGCGAAAGGTGAAGAGACTGGGTGTTGTGGCTGCAGCCATATGCCTTTCCCTGCTCGTTTCCGGGCCGCTGACCGGCGGGGAGGCAGGTGCAGGCGATGAAACGGGCGGAAGCGCCGATACGCTGATTGACGTGGGGCCCGCGAGGCTCAACTTCCGGATAGTGGAGGGCGGCGGGCCGACCATACTCCTGGAGGCCGGCGGCGGCCTGGACCTGACTGAATGGACGGCCCTGATGCCTCTTATAGCCATAGAAACTGGAGCGACTGTTGTCGCCTATGACCGGGCGGGGTTTGGAAAGAGCGACCTCCCCGAGGGCCCCTGCGATATGCGCGAGGAAGCTGCCTGGCTCTGGAACGGGCTTCATCAGCTCGGGCTGGATAGGAGCCTCCTCCTTGTGGGTCACTCTTACGGCGGGTGGATGATCCGCCTCATAGCGAGCGAACATCCCGACGAGATTTGCGGCATGGTCTTCATCGACCCGTTCACGACTGAGTTCGTGGATGCCCTTACTGTCGAGTACCTGGACCAGCATCCCATGACCGGCAAACTCCCTTTCGACACATCCCATCCGGAGTCGCTCACCGACTACCAGAGGGCATGCATGCGCATGGTCGCCGGGGGACTGGGTCCCAAGGTCGAGATAATGAGGGAGACGTCCATCCCTGACGGCATACCGGTGCGCATCATCACCAGCGGCCTGACGTTTCTGCCCAAGCCCGAGGAGCAGGAGGCATGGCGACTCGCGCATGAGAAGATGGCCGCGTCCGTCGATGGAGCTGTCTTGATCGTCGCCGAAGAGAGCGGCCATATGGTGCCCTGGAACCAGCCTCAACTCGTAGTGGAAGCCATAGCCGGAGTGGTGGAGGAGAATGAGCGTTCTCGCGATACACACCATAGGTGATGAACTGGAAGCATCTACCGCTTTCGCGAGGTCGGAGGGCCTCGGGATTGAAGTGACCGACTTCGCCCTGCCCGCCAGCCTGGACGGCGACATGGCGGAGCGAATCGCGCGTGTCGCGCGGGCGGTAGAGGGAATCCAGCCGCTCGTCTCCCACGGCCCGTTCTATGACCTGGTCGTGACGAGCCCCGACCCGGCGATAGTAGACGTGGCAAGGCGCCGCCACGGGGCGGCCCTCGCGGCCTCCCGTGAAGTCGGAGCTCGCTTCTACATCGCCCACACTTCCTTCACTCCCGTAATCCGGAACCCGTCCTACCGCAGGGACTGGCCGAAGCGCATGCTCGATTTCTGGCTTCCCCTGGCGGATGAGGCAGGCCAGCACGGCATGGTCATTTGCCTGGAGAACCTCTGGGAACCCGAACCGGACACCCTGGCCGACCTGATCGCCGCAGGCGGGCATCCCCATCTCAGGGCGTCTTTCGACAACGGGCATGTCCTGGTGTTTTCGCCGCGCTCCTCAGCGTACTGGGTGGAGGCAATGGCCGGCGCCATAGTCCACTGCCACCTGCACGACAATGGGGGCGAGGTCGACGAGCATAAGCCTGTTGGCGAAGGCATTGAGAACTGGCGGGAGCTCCTTGGGGCGCTCGAGAAGCATGCCCCGCAGGCCGTTCTCGTGGCCGAGAGCGGCGAGCTGGTAAACAACAGGTTGAGCATAGAGCGGCTGAGAGGTTTCCGGTAGGCCCGATTCGGGGGACAGAGGGTAAGGACATGGGATACTACTCGGAGAAGCTTGCAGGAGAGCGCCTTCGGCGCTGCTACGAGATCGCCCCTCCGAGGGTTGAGCAGTACCTCAGAGCCGAGATCCGGCACGTGCTCTCACTGACCGGCCCGGGAGATTCGGTACTGGAGCTCGGCTGCGGATACGGCAGGGTGACCTTCGAGATCGCGAAGATCGCCGGCCGGGTCGTAGGCATAGATACGGCCGGCGCGAGTGTAGATCTCGCCAGATCAGAGGTCCGGGAGGGAGGGCGATGCGAGTTTCTGAAGATGGACGCCGCCGATCTCGGGTTCGGGGACGATGAGTTCGACCTGGTCGTCTGCGTCCAGAACGGAATATGCGCATTCGGCGTGGACCCGCTCGCGCTGATGAAAGAGGCGCTCCGCGTCGCGAGCCCGGGAGGGCGCGTTATGTTCTCGAGTTACTCGGACAAGTTCTGGATTCACCGCCTCCGGTGGTTCGAGCTTCAGGCAGAGCAGGGACTGGTCGGTGAGATCGACTACGAGGCCACCGGTGGCGGCGTGATCGTCTGCAAGGACGGTTTCCGCGCCGGGGCGATGGGGGATGGTGAATTCCGGGCGCTGTGCGGGCGGGCCGGCGTGGGGTGCAGCATCACCGAAGTCGACGAGTCGAGCGTGTTCTGCGAACTTCTCAAACAGCGGGGCTGACAGAGGGGCTCGCGCGCGCGGGCGCCGGCCCCTACCGGAAGTACTCGCCGAGCTCGCCCGAGGCGAGCAGCCTCTCGAACTCATCCAGGCTCGATACCATCCTGTCGGAGACGTATTTCACAACCCAGTTATGGGCGAGGGTCGATATGCTCAGCACCTTGACGCCGGCTCTCCTGGCTTCCCACATCTCGATGGCGCTTCCCATGCTGGCCTCGGGGACGTAGGCAATGAGGAGGTCGCTCTTCCTGGCTGCCTCCAGGGACTCCTCGAAGACCCGGAACGCCTTCTCGTCATCGTAGCGCGGCGACTCGGGATGGAGGTCCACCGGGCAGTAGACCTCCGCGCGCGGGTAGTGGCGGTTTATGATCCGGCCCAGGCGCTTCCTGTAGGTCTGGGCGTGGATGCCGCGGCCGGTATGCGAACCCTGTATGATTCCGCAGATAAAGACCCTCATTTGCCCCCTCCCTGGAAAACTGGTGAGGGGAGCATATCACCTATAATTTCGTTTGCCAAGCCCATAGGTGCGACTTACAATAAGGTTGCTCCCGGCCGGTGATATGAAGCCGGCTTGCGGGCATTTGAAAAAGGGCGCATTACAGCCTGCGGGATGGTGATGGTAATGAAGAAGAAGGACCTACTCTTGCATACCAGGGCGGCACTCCTGGAGATGGCCGCCGAGCTCGACATCAAGGGTCGAACGCGAATGACCAAGACCGAGCTCGCACGGGCGATTCTAAACAACAACGCTCCTCCGGCCAGGGAGGTCGAGGAAGAGGGTCCGCCGCCCGGCAGGGAGCGGCGCCGGAAGCCGGTAAGAGAAAAAGACCTGGTCCGCAAAAGCTGGCGCGAGCAGCAGGCCGCGGTACAGCACGCCAAGTTCGAGGCCAAGGCGCCCACCGCGCCCGAGCCTCCAAAGGCCCCGGAGCGCCGGCCCGCCCCGGCGCAGCTCAAGGAACCCCCGCTGCCGCACGCGGATGACAAGATCGTTCTCCTGGTGCGCGATCCCTACTGGATTCACGTTTACTGGGATATCTCCAAACAATCCCTCAGGGAGGCCAAGGTCGCTTTTGGCGATGAGTGGGACGGGGTCCGTACCGTCCTGAGGGTCTATGACGTCACGGGACTCGATTTCGACGGCGGCAACGCATATTCGCACTTCGACATAGAGGTTGGCGGCGGGGCCAGCAACTGGTATATAAACGTGCCGGCGCCGGCCAGGACCTACTGCGTGGATGTAGGCCTCCTATCGCCGTCCGGGCGCTTCGTCGTGCTCGCGAGGTCGAACAAGGCCACCACACCGCGCGACCTGCCGTCTGACAGCACTGAAGACGAGGAGTACATGGTTCCCGACTGGGAATTCGATAAGATATATGCCCTCTCGGGGGGCTTCACCTTCGACTCGGGGGCCAGCTCGGTCGAGCTCAAGGAGCTCATCGAGAGGGTGCTCGCTGCCGGGGTCAGCTCGGGCGCGCCGGGCAGCATGGCGGTTTCCAGTCCGGGGATCGGCAGGGTCGAGAGGGGCCGCGGATTCTGGTTCAGAGTCGGTACGGAGCTCATCGTGTACGGGGCGACGGAGCCCGATGCGAAGGTCACCGTACAGGGAAGACCGGTTAATCTGAGGCCGGACGGGACATTCAGCCTGCGCTTCGCGCTGCCCGACGGGGTGCAGGTAGTTCCGGCGACCGCCGAGTCGGCCGATGGCGTAGACGAGATTACCATAACCTCGACCGTTGAGAAGAGTACCGACAGAAAGAACTGATCACCACTCGGAAGGCCGTATGAGCGAAAGTCCAAAGGGTTATCTTTGTCTTGTTCTGCACGCGCATCTTCCTTTCGTGCGCCATCCCGAGTATGACACTTTCCTTGAGGAAGATTGGCTATTTGAAGCAATAACAGAGACTTACATCCCTTTTCTAAAGATATTTGAGAAGTTGGAAGAGGACGGCGTACCGTACGGAATCGCCATGTCCCTGAGCCCGACGCTGATCGCCATGCTCAATGACTGGTCGCTTCAGGAGCGCTACCTCAGGCGCCTTAACGGCCTGGTGGAGCTCGCCGCCAGGGAAGTCGAGAGGACGCGCTGGGATTCGCGCCTCAACCGGCTGGCCCTCATGTATCACTGGTTCTTCGAAGACACGCGGAGGGCGTATACCGAGAAGTACTCGAGGGACCTGGTGGGCGCGTTCCGGAAACTCGCCGCCAAAGGGCATGTAGAGATAATGACATGCGCCGCCACGCACGGTTACCTTCCGCTTATGGAGATGAACCGCAACGCCGTGCGGGCCCAGATCGAGATAGGCTGCGCCCAGCATGCCCGCAACTTTGGCGTTCGCCCCAAGGGCATCTGGCTTCCCGAGTGCGGTTACGCGCCGGGCGTCGACGAAGTCCTCAGGGAATCCGGCATACGGTATTTTTTCACCGACACGCACGGGGTCCTGCACGCGACTCCGCGGCCGCGCTACGGCGTATTCGCGCCCATCTACTGCCCGTCGGGCGTCGCGGCCTTCGGGCGCGACATGGAATCCTCCAAGCAGGTATGGAGCGCAAGGGAGGGCTACCCGGGCGATTACTGGTACCGCGACTTCTATCGCGACATCGGCTTCGACCTGGACCATGAGTACATCAGGCCCTATCTCCATGGTGACGGCATCAGGGTGCATACAGGCATAAAGTACTACAGGATAACCGGGCCCGGCGACAATAAGGAGCTCTACGAGCCGGAGAAGGCGCTTGAGAAAGCGGCCGAGCATGCGGGGAACTTCATGTTCAACCGCGGGCGCCAGATGGAGCACCTGTTGGGAGTGCTGGGGCGGCCGCCCCTGATAGTCGCGCCCTACGATGCCGAGCTCTTCGGCCACTGGTGGTTCGAGGGCGTCTCGTGGATGGACTTCCTTATAAGGAAGTGCGCGTACGACCAGGATGCGCTCGAGCTCACCACGCCCAGCGAGTACCTGGCTGCCAACCCCCGGAACCAGGTTGCGACGCCGTCGATGTCGAGCTGGGGTTACAAGGGCTATAACGAGGTCTGGCTGGGGCCTTCCAATGACTGGATATACAGGCATCTGCATAGCGCGGCAGCGAACATGGTGGAGCTTGCGAACATGGGGAGCGGCGGTGACCTCTTGAAGGAGAGGGCGCTCAACCAGGCCGCCCGCGAGGTTCTGCTTGCGCAATCGAGCGACTGGGCGTTTATTATGAAAACGGGCACTGCGGTCCAGTATGCGGTCGGGCGCACAAGGGGCCATATCACCCGTTTTGCGAAACTATACGAGGATATCAGGCAGGGAACCATTGACATAGACTGGCTCAATGATGTAGAAAGTAAGGACAACATCTTCCCCGAGATTGACTATCGCGTTTATGCCGACGGTTTTTCACCAGATACGGCAAAGCCCACTAGTGCAGCAGGAGGTACAACCTGATGTCAGACGGCAAGAGAGGGAGCTCGAACGGGCCGGCCAGGAATCCGGGAGGTGACTGGTACGCGCTGGGACTGGACCTGGGCTCCGTGAGTCTCAACTCGGTCGTTCTCTCTCCGGAGGGGAGAGTACTCGAGGAACGTTATACCCGGACCAGGGGCCAGGCGATGGAGACCGCACTCGAGGTGCTCCAGGACATCTTCAAGCGCTACCCGGCGGGTAAGATAAAGGTGATCGGCATGACCGGCTCGGGCGGGAGCATCCTGTCTGAGGTCATAGGCGGGACATTCGTAAACGAGATCATAGCACAGTCCAAGTCCATGGAGAAGTCCCATCCCGAGGTGAGGACCGTCATCGAGATCGGCGGAGAGGACTCCAAACTCATCCTCCTCAGCCGCGATGAGGAGCTCGGCACCATGGTCATCCGCGACTTCGCCATGAACACCATCTGTGCCGCGGGCACGGGCTCTTTCCTCGACCAGCAGGCGAGCCGGCTCAGGGTCAGCATCGAGGAGTTCGGCGAGATGACCCTGAAGTCGGAGAATCCCCCGAGAATGGCCGGCAGGTGCAGCGTGTTCGCCAAGACCGACATGATTCACCTGCAGCAGCAGGCCACGCCCGACTACGACATTGTTGCGGGGCTGTGTTTCGCCATGGCCCGCAATTTCAAATCGTCCATCGCCAAGGGCAAGCAGTTCACCAAGCCCATTTCGTTCCAGGGCGGCGTGGCCGCCAACAAGGGTATGGTCAGGGCGTTTACGGAGGTGCTGGGCCTGGAGCCGGGCGAGCTCATCATTCCCGAGCATTACGCCTCCATGGGCGCCATCGGCTCGGCGCTCGCGGCGATGGAGAAGGGCGAGGGGCTGACCTCCGCGGTCGACCTCAGGTCGCTTGAAGAACATATCGAGAGGCATGCCGGGCTTGGAGAAGGGCTGCCGCAGCTCAACCTTCCGCCGGAGAGGTGCTATAAGAACCGCGGGGAGAAGACCGTTCACAGGCCCGCGGAGAAGGTGAAAGCATACCTGGGGATCGACATAGGCTCGATAAGCACCAACGTGGTGGCCATAGATGAAAGCAAGCGCGTGCTGTCGCGGCGATACCTCATGACCGCCGGCAGGCCCATAGAGGCCGTGAGGCAGGGACTCGAAGAGGTGGGATCGGAAGTAGCCGACCTTGTTGAGGTCTGCGGCGTCTGCACCACGGGTTCTGGCCGTTACCTCATCGGCGACTTCGTGGGCGCAGACCTGGTGCGGAACGAGATCACGTGCCAGGCCAGGGGGGCTGCCGACGTCGACCCCACAGTGGATACCATATTCGAAATCGGCGGCCAGGACTCCAAGTACATCAGCCTGGAGAACGGCGCCATCGTCGACTTCGAGATGAACAAGGTCTGCGCGGCGGGCACGGGTTCGTTCCTCGAAGAGCAGGCCGAGAAGCTCGGCATCAATATCAAGCAGCAGTTCGGCGAACTGGCCCTGGGCGCGGAAAATCCCGTGAGGCTGGGCGAGAGGTGCACCGTCTTCATGGAGTCTGACCTCGTGCATCACCAGCAGAAGGGCGCCGAGAGGGACGACCTCATCGCCGGCCTGGGTTACTCCATCGTTTACAACTACCTCAACAAAGTCGTGGCCGGGAAGAGGGTGGGGGAGAACATATTCTTCCAGGGCGGCACGGCCGCAAATGACGCGGTTGTGGCGGCCTTCGAGGCCGTGACGGGCAAGCCCATAACCGTCCCCGAGCATCACGACGTAACAGGCGCCATCGGCGCCGCCGTTCTGGCGCTCGAAGCTGCGACTGACGGCAAGAGCACATTCAAGGGCTTCGACCTGAGTAAGAAGAAGTACGAGATCACGAGTTTCGAATGCCATGACTGTCCCAACATCTGCGAGGTCAGGAAGGTCCTCGTAGAGGGCGAGAGACCGCTCTACTACGGCTCGCGCTGCGAGAAATACGACGTGGACAAGAAGGCCTCGAAGGCCGAGGGCGTGCCGGACCTGTTCGGCGAGCGCGAGAAGATGCTCACGACGCTGTACGTCAAGCCGGGCCCCGAGGTCGAGAAGGACGAGAGGAAAGTCGGGATTCCGAGGCTGCTTCTCTTCCACGAACTCTATCCGCTGTGGCACGCGTTCTTCGCGCATCTGGGGATCGATCCCGTGCTCTCGGACAAGACCAACAAGCGAATCATCCACGCGGGCGTGGAGGAAGTCCCGGCGGAGACCTGCTTCCCGGTCAAGGTCGGGCACGGCCACATCAAGAACCTTCTCGACAAGGGAGTCGACTACATCTTCCTGCCGAGCGTCATCAACATGAAGCACAGGAACCCGTCGATAGAGCAGAGTTTCGCGTGCCCTTATGCGCAGACCATGCCGTACATGTCGCCGTCGGCGTTTGACTATGCCGCCCACGGCGTCAAGGTCCTCGACCCCAAGGTCTACCTGGCGCGCGGCAAGAAGGAAATCACCAGGAGCCTTGAAGAAGTCGGCCGGGAGCTCGGCAAGTCCGGTTCCCAGGTCCGGAAGGCCGTCGATGCGGCGCTCGAATCACAGGACATGTTCTATGCCTCGCTCAAGAAGCGCGGCCAGGAAGTGCTCGCCGGTCTCGGTGAGGACCAGAGGGGTTTCGTAATAGTCAGCCGTCCCTATAACGGCTGCGACAATGGCGTCAACCTGAACCTCCCCAAGAAACTCCGTGACATGGGCGCGCTCCCCATACCGATGGACTTCCTTCCGCTCGACAAGGTCAACCTGGCCGATGAGTGGGAGAACATGTACTGGCGGTACGGCCAGAAGATCATGGCCGCCGCCGAGATCATCAGGCAGGACAAGCGGCTCTTCGCGGTTTACATCACCAACTTCGGCTGCGGCCCGGATTCTTTTCTCCTGAGGTTCTTCCGGGAGGCGATGAGGGGCAAGCCCTATTTGGGCATCGAGATCGACGAACACAGTGCGGACGTCGGCGCCATCACGCGTTGCGAGGCTTTCCTCGACAGCATCGAGCATGCAAGAGTGACTGAAGTGCACGAAGACGTCACCGTGGTGGATGACCGCGACAGGCTGACCACGACGGGCGAGGGCAGGAAGCGCAAGCTCTACATTCCCAACATGTCGCCGCATGCCTACCCCTTCGCGGCCGCTTTTACCCGCGCCGGCATACCTGCCGAGGTTCTGCCAGAGTCGGACAGCGAAACGCTCGTCTACGGGAGGCAGTTCACTTCGGGCAAGGAGTGCTATCCGTGCATAGTAACCACCGGGGACATGGTCAAGAAGACCAAAGAGCCCGGCTTCGACCCCGACCATTCTGCGTTCTTCATGCCTTCGGGCTCGGGCCCCTGCAGGTTCGGCCAGTACAACAAGCTCCACAGGCTTGTGCTGAAGGAACTCGGCCTCGAGCGTGTGCCGGTGATTTCGCCCAACCAGGGCAGGTCTTTCTACAATGAGCTCGGGGAAGTCGCCAAGAACTTCGACCGGACCGCCTGGCGCGGCCTCCTGGCCGTAGACTTCCTCCTCAAGATGACGATGGAGCGGAGACCTTATGAGCTCAAAGCGGGCGAGCACGAACGGGTCTTCTGGGAAAGCGTTGACAGGTTATGCGTTGGCATCTTGAATGATGAAGACATCTTCGACGTGCTGGCCGAGATCAGGAACAATATACATGCCATCCCTATCGACGACAGCGTCCGCAGGCCCCTCATAGGCATCGTGGGCGAAGTGTTCGTAAGGACCAACGCATTCAGCAACAACAATATCGTCCACGAGGTAGAGAGGCTGGGGGGCGAAGCCCTGCTTCCGCCGTTTACCGAGTGGATCATGTACACCAACTTCACGCGGAAGCGCGGCAATCTCACGAACAAAGACTACAAGTCCTACTTCGTAACATGGATAAAGGACAGGGTGCAGAAGAAGGACGAACACCGGATGGCGGCCATCTTTGAGAATTACATCCGGAACCTGCACGAGCCGACCACCGAGGAAGTAATTGACCTCGGCCTTCCGTATATCCATGATTCGTTCGAGGGAGAGGCCATATTGAGCGTGGGCAAGTCAATCGACTTCGTCGACAAGGGCGCGAGCGGCATCATCAACGTGATGCCGTTTACCTGCATGCCGGGCACCGTGGTCGCCGCAGTGATGAAGCGCGTTGTGCGCGACCTCGACAATGTGCCGTTTCTCAACATGGCCTACGACGGGCTGGAGCAGACCAACACGGTGACCAGGCTCGAGGCGTTTATGCACCAGGCCGCCCAGTACGACAGGCGGAAGAGGGGCGAGAAGCAGGCCGAGATGAAGGCTGCCGCCTGACTGCAGAAATAGGCCGGCTGGCGCTTGCCCGGGAATTCGCGGCCCGTAAACGCCACCGGGCAGTCATGCTGCGCCCCGGCCCCATGCAGATTGCAATGCGTAATCACAAAACGCAATGCGCGGCCGTTGCAGTTTGCGAACGGCCGGCTGGTGCGTCCGCGTAACTTCTTATAATTCAACCTACTATCCTATCCCGCAAATGGCACCCCTATTGCTTATTCCCCATTTGGAGGGAGACGTTTGGCCGAATTAAGAAGACATCCAATACTTGGGGAGTGGGTAGTCATCTGTCCGGAGAGGGAAGAGTATCTTTCCGGAAGATGCAGCCCTCCCTGCCTCTTCTGCGCCAGCAACGAAGACCGCTGCGGCGTCGAGATATACGCGAGCGAGTCCCCGTCGGGTAACGGGAACCCCAACGGCCGGATAAGGGTCGTGGCGGGCTCGCCGCCACTTTTTCAGATCGAGGGCGGGCTCGGCAAGCGGGCCGTCGGCATGTGCGACTGCATGCAGAGCATCGGCGCGCACGAGATCGTCATAGAATCGCCGCTCCACGACAGCGACCTGGATGCGCTCGATGACGAAACCCTGTGCGGCGTTCTCGAAGTGCTTCGCCTGCGCTCGGCCGACCTCGCGGGGGACGATAGATTCCGCCACGTCACCATGTTCAAACTCAACACATGTAACGATTCAGGGAACCGGGTGCATCCGGTATGGGACATAGTCGCCACACCGTTCATCCCTAGAAAGATCAAAGATGAGCTCCGGGGCGCGAAACAGTACTTCCTTCACAAGGAACGCTGTGCTTTCTGCGACTACACACGCCAAGAAGCAGCCGCCAGGGAAAGAGTCATCATCGACGATCCGCACACAATCGCCATCCTGCCGTATGCAGCCCGGTTCCCTTTTGAAATATGGCTGCTGCCCCTCAGGCACTCGCCTGATTTCGCGAGCGCGAACGGGGATGAGAAGCTGAGCGTGGCGCGCTCGCTCAAGAAGCTTGTCGGCGCGTTCAAGCGGCTCGAGCACTACAAGGGCTACATGATATCCATACACACTGCGCCGGTGCGGAGGTCGAAACCGGGCGCGTGGAAGACTCTCGACCAGGACTACCACTGGCACCTGGAATTGAGGCCGTGCCTCAACGGCGTTGATGGCGTATGCGAGTCGGTGGGCTTCCACATGAACCCCATGCCCTCAGAAGAGGCTACGGCCATAATGAGGTCTCACCTGCAATAGGAAGAGGGCAGCCCGGCCGGGCCGCCCTCATCGAGTCCGAGTTCTTCTCTGTCCACCTCTTCTCTGTTTCCGCTACTTCAGGAGAACCATCTTTCGGGTCAGGACATCGGTCTCCGTGACGAGACGATAGTAGTAGATGCCCGAGGCGACCCGGTGCCCTCTCGAGTCCGCTCCGTCCCAGGTGACCTCGTGCGCGCCCGCGTCCATCCTGTCGTCGGCCAGCGTCGTTATCTCGCGGCCGCGGACATCGTAAACGCTCATCTCAACCCGCGCCGCCCGCGGCAGGTTGAACGCTATTCGGGTCGCGGGGCCGAACGGGTTGGGCGAGTTCTGCATCAGGCGCACAGTCTCGGCGGACGCTATGTCGCCGGTCCCAGCCGACGGGTCCCAGGGTTCGTCGAAGAGGTTCCTAAGGATGTACTCGCAGTTGGCCCGCATCTCGGCATGGCTGTATCGGTATGGCCTTCCTGATATAAAGACGAATTGGCCGCCGTCGCCGCGCTCGGTGCCTCCGCCCGGCGGCTCGTTCCAGACGCCGAGCCCTGGAACGGGATCGAACAGGCTGAGCTGCACGAAAAGCAGCGTGCTGTTGGCGCCGATGGCGAGGGAATCGAAGACGGCGTTATATGACTGCGTCCCCAGCCTGGGCATGTCGACGAGCCCGGGGTAGATGCTCGTCGCTCTGCGCGTCGTGTTCTCGCGCGCTTCCGTCCACTCGATCCCGAGCCTGCCCCGCAGGGCTTCGTAGACGAAGTCCTGGCCCATCCGCGTGAGGAGGAGCAGGTTGCCGCCGGCGTTGAGGTAGCCCAGAATCGGGCTCTCGTACCACATGTCCAGGTCGCCGTTGTAGTTGTTGCCCAGCCAGACGACCGAAGAGAACTGCTTGATGGTGTCGGCCGGGACCGGACCGTGTCCAAGCGGTGCGGGAAGCGTGGAAGGGTATCCACCGCCGGGGCCGCTCGGGAAGCAGTCCCAGAAACTCACCGGGAGCGAGCCCCAGAAGATGCTGTCTTCATAGGCGCCGGTTATCTCCGTGCCGTATGTGCCCCAGTCGACTCCGTTCACAATGAGAATACCGCGGTCGAACGTCGCGTCCGTGATCTCCTCGGAGATCATCCTCAGTATCCACTCGTCCCTATCGATCTCGAGGTCGAGCGGCTCGTCATCGACAACGAGCGTGAAGTTCTGGACCGCGAGCGAGTCCTCGACCACAAGAGTCGTCTCACCGGCGGTTGTTGTGACCGTTACCTGAATCGGCATCGTGAAAACGTGATTGGTCTGCAGCTGCTCGATCGTAAGCGAGATCTCGTAACCGCTCAGCATGCCGGGGGCGTAGCTCCAGCCGACGTGGTAGAAGGGGAAGCCCTCCTCATACACCCACTGGTGGAAGAAGGCGTCGAAGTCGCGGCCGGCCACGCTCTCGCACAGGTCCCGGAACTGCTCGGTGGTGCAGGAGCCGTACTGGTACTCGCTGGAGTAGTAGGTGCGGAGGATCTCGAAGAAGGTCGAGTCGCCGACTATGCCGCGGAGCATGTGTGGTATCCACGACGCCTTGTTGTACGTGAGATCGCCGTCGAAGATCCTGTTCCAGTCCGACAGGTCGGGAACGTAAATGGTGCCGGCACCGAAGTATTTGGCGTAGTCCATCTGGTTCTTGTACTCGGCCGAGCCGTAGGTGTTCTCGGCCCACAGCGCTTCACTGTATACCGCGAACCCTTCGTTGAGCCAGATGTGGTGGAAGTCGTTGCACGTGATCATGTCGCCCCACCACATGTGGGAAAGCTCGTGAACGATGAGATACTCGCTCCAGCCTCCCAGGCTCGTGATGGTCTGATGCTCCATGCCGCCGCCCCAGGTGAACTCGGCATGGCCGTACTTCTCTTCGAGGAACGGATACTCGCCGTAGAGCCCCGCGAAGGTGGTGATCATGTCGGGCACCATGGCATAAGTCGGCTGGACGGCGCTGTAATGGCCCGGGAATACGTAATAGCGGCACTCCATGGAGTCGGTGGGAGAGTAATGATAGTAGTTCGAGAAGACCGTGTATGGATGTATGGCCACCGAGACCAGGTAAGTTGCTATGGGGTACTGCTCGTGCCACTTGTAGGTCATGGTGGTCCCGTTGTCGATGGTATCGACCAGGTTGCCGTTCGACGCCACGATAAGGGCCTCGGGAACCGTGATCCAGATGTCCACCGAGTCCGCCTTATCATGCGAGTAGTCCTTGCAGGGCCACCACGTGCGGGCGCCGAAGGGCTCGCTAAGGCTCCAGATCATGTCATAGCCGCCGTAGGAGTCGAACTCGAAAGCCCCGGCCGAGAGATCGGGAGTGCCGTGATATGTGATATCGAGGGCGAAACTCTCGCCCGCCGAGTACGACCGGTCCAGGTCAACGCTCAGAATGTCGCCGCCGTGGGAGTAGGTCACCGGCGTGCCGGCGCAGAGGATGCCGTCTACCGCCATGTTGTCATACAGGTCGATGTCCGCGCTTGTGAGCGGTCCGGTCACGACCTCCGCCACCATACGCACGGTACCCGAGACGATCTGCGTTGCCGGATTCATGTCGAGATCCAGCCGGTAATAAGTTGCGTCGTAATAGTCCTGGTTGGTGGTCGGGGTGCTCTCGAGAACCGAGATCCGGGCGTAGAATCTCGCCTTGGCCTCGGCAATCTCGTGGGAAATGTCCCCGGGGCCCTTGGGCTCCGGCGCGGCGAATGCCTGGGTGGCGAGGACGATGAGCATGAGACTAAGGCTCAAGAGCGCCGTTACGGCGCGCGAAGACGCATTGCTTTCCGGCATGTCCGGCTCCTTTGCTGTGGCTGGTTTTCAGTCGACATCACCATACGGGCATGGGCGGCCTCACTTCGCCGCCCACAGTCTGATAATACCACAAACCCAGGCCATCCGCAAGGCGCGACTCAGTGCGGAATTCGTCGGCCTGGAGGGGGGTGTCGCCGGGGGTATCCGCGGCGGTCGGGCGCCGGGTGGGAGACCTGGGGGTGAGAGTGAAATAAGTGGTGACGGAATCCGGCCCTCGTGATAGAATTGGCACAGGGCTTGAAAACAACGAATGAAAGAGGCTCAGTGAAAACACCCCTGTCATTGCTTCTCATTCTTACGGTCTGGTTTCTTGCCGCCGCGGCGGCGGATGCCGCCGAAATCAATCCCGCACACCGCGGCAGGGACGCTGCCGACCTCAGGCTCGGACTCGGTTACTTCAAAGGGTACGTTTCGGACGCGGGGGCCGTGCTGGCATCACCTCTCTCATGGGGAGGATCGGACTGGCTGAAGTTCTCGGCCGTGGCCGCCGCGACGATAGCGCTCTCCAGCGAGGAGGACGACGTCCAGACCTGGGTGCAGGGCAGCCGCAGCGAGGATACCGACGAGGTTTCGCGCTACGTGAGGCCTGTCGGCAGCGGCAGGTATGTCCTGCCGGCGCTCTGCGCGCTCTACGGATACGGGCGTATCGCCGGGAGCGACAGGGCATCACGCACGGCGCTCCTCAGCCTCGAGAGCGTCGTCGTCTCGGGGGTCTTCACGGGCACAATCAAGTACCTCACACATAAGCGGAGGCCCGGTGCGGCGGGCGCGGAAGATGTCCCGTGGAACGGGCCCGGCTTCTCCAATGCCGATCTTTCTTTCCCCTCCGGACATTCGACCTGCGCCTTTGCGGTGGCGACGATAATCGCCTCCGAGTATGGAGACAACGCCATAGTCCCGCCCCTGGCCTACTGCGCGGCCGCTTTGACGGCCATGTCAAGGGTCAATGACAACGTCCACTGGGTGCCAGACATCATAATCGGGTCTGCCATCGGGCATTTCACCGCCAGGACGATTGTTGCGCGCCACGGGGGAGGGTCGGCATGCGGCCTGAGTGTTTTCCCCAGGGCCCAGGCCGGCGGCGTGGGGCTGGCCATGACCTACAGATTCTAACCTCGGACCTGATTTTTTCCGGCTTGACCAAACGGGGAGGCGTCGTTATCTTTAGTGCGGCTTTGCCATCCTATGGTCCCTGGATTCGCGGGGGACAGCCCAGGATCCGCGCCGAGGCAGGGTTGCGGTCAAGGCATCGCGTGTTGATGTTGACTGGCCAGGACGTCTGGATTCTAGACCCATCAGGAGGTAGGAGAATGTCGGATGCAAAAACGGGCAAAGAAGCCGATCTCGCCGGACCCGGCATCGGCAGTTACGAGCAGGTGGAGAAGATTCTCCCGAACGATTACAAACCGCTGCTGCCCCCCAAGGAGAGAATGCAGGCGCTCTTCGCCGTGAAACGCTACATCGAAGAGAATATGGCAAAGGAACTCAACCTCCAGATGGTGCAGGTTCCGCTCATAGTCGACCGCAAGAGCGGCGTCAACGATTACCTCGACCGCGACGGTTCGAGAACTCCCATCGAGTTTCATATATCGAACGACCACAATAAGAACCCCATCGACGCCCAGGTCGTACAGGCGGCCACGAAGTGGAAGAGAGTCGCGCTGAAGCAGTTCGATTGCAAGCCCGGAGAGGGCATCAACACCGACATGAAGGCCGTGCGCAAGGACTACTTCCTCGACCACGACCACAGCTGCTACGTCGACCAGTGGGACTGGGAGAAGGTCATCACGCCGAAAGAAAGGAATTTGGACTACCTGAAGGACACCGTGCGCAGGATCTGGAAGGTCCTTTACGGCGCGGGCAGGCACGCGCAGGAGATGTTCCCGGAGATCAAGGACGCCAAGTACCCTGACTTTCCCGAGGAGCTCAAGTTCCTGCATGCGGAGGAAATCCTCGCCATGTATCCGGACCTCCCGCGCAAGCAGCGCGAGACCGAGATAATCAAGAAGTACCCGGCCATCTTCATCATAGGCATCGGCTGGACACTGGAAGACGGCTACCCGCACGAGATGCGCGCGGCCGACTACGACGACTGGGTTACCGAGACAGTCAAAGTGGACGGCAAGATGATGCACGGTCTCAACGGTGACATTCTCGTCTGGAACCCCGTTACGAAGCGGCGCCACGAGCTCACCTCGATGGGCATCAGGGTTACCAAGGACACGCTCAAGGTACAGCTCAAGATGACGGGCCAGGAGGACTTCCTTAACCTGCCCTATCACAAGGCGATCCTGAACGACGAGATCCCGCTTTCCATAGGCGGCGGCATCGGGCAGTCGCGGACATACATGTATCTGCTCCGCACCGCGCACCTCGGCGAAGTGAGCGTGACGGTGTGGCCGAAGAAACTCAAGGAGATTTGCGCCGCACGCAATATTCACGTTCTGGAATAGAGCGGCGGCGAGGACGGATTCACCAGGGCGAGCCCTCCTTCGGGGGGCTCGCTTTTGTGTTTACAGAGGCCCCGCGGTTCTGTTTCAATACCGGTGAGAAGCGGAGGCGATGCGAGGGCGTGGGGCTTAATGCTCGCCGGAATGGCGTGGTCACTGATCAGGGCGGTCGACATCGGGCTCCTTCTCGTTGAGCGCGCCCTTGACCTGTACCGCCCGGACCTCCGCCGGCCGGGCTTGGAGTTCTGCCATATGACGGTAAGCGTTCTGATTCGCCGGGCCTCTACGGCAGTCCTCCTGGCTATACTCCTTGCCCCGGGGT
>CAZSBE010000050.1:0-20858 GCA_964604955.1 uncultured bacterium | reverse complement strand
ATGGAATTCACGCCCAGGCTCGCATCGAGGAGCGCCGACTGGTTTGTGGAGGAAGTGCTGCTTGAGAAGCTCGGCATGAGGCGGCTGGTCATAGGCTATGATTTCCGCTTCGGCAAGTCACGCGAGGGAGACGCGGCATACCTTGAAAGGACGGGCGAGAGGCTTGGCTTCGGCGTGGACATAGTCCCGCCGCTTGTCTTCCTCGGACATCCCGTGTCCTCGACCAGGGTCAGAACCGCCCTGGCGCGCGGGGAGGTCGACGTCGCCGCCGAGATGCTGGGGCGGCCGTATTCGGTGTCGGGCACGGTGGTCAGGGGCCAGGGCAGGGGGCGGTCGCTCGATTTTCCCACCGCCAACCTGCGGCCCGACAGCCCGGGGAAAATGGTGCCGCCGGACGGCGTCTATGCCGTGGCCGCCGCATACGGAGGCCTGCGTGGCGCGGGGGCGCTCTACATCGGCAGCAAGCCCACTTTCGGCGGGGGCGAGAGAAGCATTGAGGTTTATATTATTGACAAGACCGAGGCGCCCGAGTATGGTGGCGCTCTGACAATCGAGTTCGTGAAGAGGCTCCGGGGCGAAATGACCTTCAGAAGCGACGCCGCGCTCAAGTCCCAGATAGCCGGGGACGTAGATAAAATACGAGCAATAATGGGAATTAATCCTTGATTTATGGCCTTGTAAGGTCTAATTAATATACTATACGAGCCTAAGAGGGGGTGAACCAGTTGGCGTTGAGTAAGGACGAGAAAGAGGGGATCATAAGGAAGTTCCAGGTCCATGAGAAGGACTCCGGGTCGCCGGAAGTCCAGATCGCGCTTCTCACGGAGCGGATCAAGCAATTGACCGGGCATTTCCAGGTGCACAAGAAGGACTACCATTCCCGGCGCGGCCTTTTGAAGTTGGTCGGCCAGCGCAGGAGACTCCTGGACTATCTCAAGTCGAAGCGGATTGACAAGTACCGCGAAGTGGTCAAGGAACTGGGATTGCGGAGATGATGGCAGGCATATGCAGGTACATTAAGAGGTTAATTTGATGGTTGTTGAAGAGAAGATTGAGATCGGTGGTAATACTCTATCAATAGAGTCAGGGAGAGTGGCAAGGCAGGCAGGCGGCGCGGTTCTCGTCCGGTACGGCGACACCGTGGTCCTGGTAACCGCCGTGGTCAGTAAGGAGCCGCTCGAGGGATATTCGTTCTTACCACTTCTGGTTGAGTACAGAGAGAAGTCCTACGCCGCCGGCAAGATACCGGGCGGTTTTTTCAAGCGGGAGGGCAGGCCCAGCGAGAAGGAGATCCTGAGCGCAAGGCAGATCGACAGGCCCATCCGGTCCCGCTTCCCCAAAGGCTTCCGTCACGACGTGCAGGTTGCGGCGACGGTCCTTTCATCCGACCAGCAGAATGACTCGGATATTCTGGCAGTGGTCGGGGCTTCGGCCTCGCTTTCCATCGCGGGCGCTCCAATCGGCGAGCCCCTCGGCGTGGTCAGGATCGGCAGGTTGAACGGCGAATGGGTCGTCAACCCGACCTTCCAGGAGAAGGCCGAAAGCGACATCGACGCGGTCGTCGTGGGTACCAGAGATGAAGTCATAATGGTCGAGGGCGAGATGAAGGAAATCAGCGAGGATGATTTTCTCGAGGCCTTGAAAGTGGCCATGCAGGAGATGCCCAAGATCACCGATATGCAGAAGAGACTGATAGAGAAGTGCGGGAAGGAGAAAATCGACTTCAGCCCGCCTGAGATAAATCCCGAGGTCTTCGGCGAGATAAAGTCCCGCTTCGAATCCAGGATTCACGCGGCCTGTGAGCTGGAGGAGAAGACCGAGCGCCAGGACGCCATGAAACCGATCAAGGAAGAAGCCCGGGCCGCCTTCGAGGACAGGCTCGAGGAATGCGAGCAGGATATCGCCGAGTCGATCTCCAAGATCGAGCACGACCACCTGAGGGCTCTCATCCTGAACGAGGGAAGGCGCCTGGACGGGCGCGGTCTCGACGAGGTCAGGCCCATAACCTGTGAAGTCGAGGTGCTTCCCAGGACGCACGGTTCGGCGCTGTTTACGCGCGGGCAGACACAGTCCCTTACGGTCACCACTCTGGGTACCGCCATGGACGAGCAGCGGATCGACGATCTCGAGGGCGAGAGTTCGAAGAGCTACATGCTTCACTACAATTTCCCTCCTTTCAGCGTCGGCGAGATAAGGCCCTTCAGGGGACCGGCGCGCAGGGAGATCGGGCACGGCGCACTGGCTGAGAGAGCCATAGCGCCGGTGATTCCGGCCGGCGAGGCGTTCCCCTATACCGTGAGGCTCGTTTCGGACATCCTGGAATCGAACGGTTCCTCGTCCATGGCCACGGTTTGCGCGGGAACGCTCGCGCTCATGGACGCCGGCGTTCCAATCAAGGCCCCCGTGTCGGGCGTTGCCATGGGCATCGTCGTGGAAGGCGGGAAATATAAGATACTCACCGATATTCTGGGCATAGAGGACCATCACGGGGACATGGACTTCAAGGTGGCCGGGACGAGAGAGGGCCTGACCGCCATCCAGATGGACCTCAAGATCCCCGGGCTCGGCCTGGACGTGATCCGCGAAATCCTCGCGAAGTCGGTCCCGGCGCGCATGCATATTCTCGACAAGATGGAGAGCACGATAGCCGCCCCGAGGGCCGAGCTGTCCGCTTATGCCCCGAGAATCATCGCGATGCAGATCGACAAGGACAAGATCCGGGACGTCATAGGCCCGGGAGGCAAGATCATACGCGGCATCATCGAGGAGACCGGCGCTGTCATCGATATCGAAGACGACGGTTCGGTCAGGATATTCTCGGCCGACGGTGAGGCCGGGCTCAAGGCCAAGGCGATTGTCGAGTCCCTCACGCAGGAACCTGAGATCGGCAAGGTCTACGACGGCGTGGTCAAGAGAATCGTCGATTTCGGCGCCTTCGTGGAGATTCTGCCCGGCAAGGACGGCCTGCTGCATATCTCGGAGATCGACCTGCACAGGATCGAGAACGTCCACGACGTTCTGAGCGAGGGCGACGAGATACAGGTGAAGCTCATCGGGTTCGAGCGGGAGGGCAAGATCCGGCTCTCGAGGAAAGTCCTCCTCGACGGATACGATCCCGAGGCCGACTCCCGAAGGGGTGACAGAGGCGACCGGGGCGACCGGGGCGACCGGGGCGGTTCAGGCAGTCGCCGTCCGTCCGGCGGCGGGCGGAGGGATGACCGCCGCGGCTCCGGCGGACGCCGAGACGACAGGCGCCGGCCCAGTGGTAACAGATCTGATGGTCGTCGATGAGACCCACCTACAAGAAGGACGTTCTTCCTAACGGGACGAGGGTCGTCACTTGCTCCGACCCCACCGCAACGTCGGCCTCCATAGGCTTCTGGGTTGATGTGGGGTCCAGGTGCGAGCCTCATTCCATATCCGGCATGTCCCACTTCATGGAGCACGTGCTCTTCAAGGGCACGGCGAAGCGATCCGCTTACGACATTGCCCATTCGCTTGAGTCCATAGGCGGGAGCCTGGACGCACTCACCGGCCGGGAGACCACCGTGTTCCTGGCGCGATGCCTGCCCGAGTACCTGGAGGTGTCGGTGGACGTCATCTCAGACATGCTGTCGGATCCCAGGCTGGCGGAGGGCGACATCGAGACCGAGAAGAGGGTGGTCATCGAGGAGATCAAGAGCTTCGAAGACCTTCCGGATGAAATAGTCTATGAGCTGCTGGCCAAGTCGGTGTGGAACAACAGCTCGATCGGCCGGCCGATTCTCGGGGAAATCGAATCGGTCACCGGTTTCGACGGCGGGGCGATACGCGGCTTCTTCGAGTCGTTTTACACGCCCGGGAGCACCGTGGTCGCCGCGACCGGAAACGTCGATCATGAGGCGCTCGTGGGTTACGTGGGACGGTTGCTCAGAATGCCGGGGACTGAGGTCGCCGACAACAATATTACCTATGCCAGCGAGATACCCCGGATCTACCACGAAGACCGGGATTCGGCCCAGTGCTATATCTGCCTCGGCACGCTGGCTCCGTCTTACCTCGACGACCGCCGGTACGCGACCATACTGCTCTCCGCCATTCTCGGCGGCGGGATGAGTTCGAGGTTGTTCCAGGTCGTAAGAGAGCAGCAGGGCCTGGCCTATTCGGTCAACACGAGCTGCGAGTTCTATCGCGACACCGGGCTCTTCACGGCCTTCCTCGCCGTCGATCCCGAGATGAAGGCGAAAGCCTTTGCCAGCGTCGCGGGCGAGCTCAGGAGCATCAAGCAGAAGGGCCTGAGGGAGGGGGAGCTCGACAGCGCCAAGCGGCAGCTGAGGGGAAGCCTCATACTCGGGCTGGAGAGCCTGACATCCCGGATGAGCCGTATCGCCCGGCTCGAGCTCTACATCAGAGATTACTACCCCATCGAGACGTCCATTGAGAAGACGCTTGCCGTGAGCGAGGACGATATCATGGAGGAGGCGGAGAGACTTCTCGACGCGTCCCGCTTCTCACTCGTCACGGTGGGACCCTCACCGGATGAGGGTCTTGGCGAAAGCGCCCTCGACTTCTAGCGGCGCGCTTTTCAGATCAGACCGCTCGACGCGATTCTGTCCATGGCCTCCACGATTCTCGCCTCTTCCTCGATAAGGGATATCCTTATGTAACCCTCGCCGTAAGTGCCGAATCCCTTGCCGGGCGCGAAGACCACCCCGGTCCTGGAGAGCACCGCCTCGGTGAACTCCATGGACGACTTGTATCCGGCGGGTATTGCCGCCCAGATGTACAGGGTCGCCATGGGACTCGCGGCCTTCATGCCCACCGACTCGAGACCGGCCATCGCCGTGTCCCTGCGCTTGCGGTAGACCTCGCGCGTTGGCTGAATCAGTTCGTCGCCGAGGTCCAGAAGCCTGCCGCCCGTGCGCTGCATCGCCATGAACACTCCGAAATCCATGTTGCTCTTCAGATTGAGCATGTTCTGGACCACCGTCTCATTGCCGACAACGAAACCCAGCCGCCAGCCGGGCATGGAATAGGTCTTCGAGAAGGAGTAGAACTCGATGGCCCGTTCCTTGGCGCCCGGCAGTTCGAGGAAACTCATGCACCTGTAGGCCGGGTCGAGATTGAGCTCGGCGTAGGCGATGTCCGAGACGACCAGCAGGTCGTGTTTCCTGGCGAACGCCAGGACCTTCTCGTAGAGCTCGCGGGTCTCAACCGCCCCCGTCGGGTTGTTCGGGTAGTTTATGAGCAGAACCTCGGCCTTCTCCAGCGTCTCGGCCGGGATGGAGTCCAGGTCGGGGTGGAAGTTGTTCGCCGGCGAGAGCTCGAGCTCGTAAAGCGTGCCGTCCGACGCGGCCACGGCGCCTATGTAGGCCGGGTAGCAGGGAGACGTGACCAGCGCGACCTCGCCGACGTCGAGATAGGCCAGGAAGAACTTGGCTATGCCCTCCTTGGAACCTATGAGCGGGAGCGCCTCCCGCGCCGGGTCGATTTCGACATTGAACCTCTTCTTGTAGTACCGCGCAATGGCCTCTCTGAATTCCGGGATGCCGTGGAATGGAGGGTAGCGGTGGTTCTGATGCTCCGCGTCATCCAGGGCCGCCTTGAACTCCTCTATTATCCTCGGGTGCGGACGCATGTCCGGATTCCCGACTCCCATGTCGATTACGTCCATCCCCGCCTTGATCGCCGCGTCCCTCGCCATGTTGAGAGCGGCGAATGGATACGGCCTCAGCCGTCCGAGCCTGCTGTTCGTAGTTTTCAACCGTCACTCCTCCTGTCTGCAAACCAGAGTATTCTACCAGAAAACAGGCGGACGCAAAACCCCATTCTCAATAAATGCGCGGCCGCGATACGCTAATCATTTGACACAGGCCCGCGCGTGGATTAGGCTGTTGGCGATATGAGAAGCGTTAACCTGAAAGTGATAGAGGGCAACGGCGGCGCGGACCGCCGTCCTCTCAGGCAGAGTTTTGCCGGCAAGCACGCTTGTGAGTATTGCAGGTGCTGCTCCTGCAAGAAGGTCTGTACACGGTGCAGGATAAACTGCGTCCCGACGGACTCGTATTTCATCCCCGTCATAGGGTGTCCCGAGTTCGCTGACATGAGGGAGTTCGAACCCGTGAGGTACATTTACAGGAGCACCGCCGGAGTCGAGTACAGAATCTGCCTGCCGAAACCGAGATAGACCCTGGCCATCTCGCCGGCTGACACTCGTGAACGAACTCAAGGTGAAAGTGAAGAGGCTTCCCCATCTCCGGGAATTGCCCCTGCCTTCGCGGCAGAGCGCCGGTTCCTCGGGGGTGGACCTCTATGCATGCGTCGAATGCGACGTCGTTCTCGGCCGGGGCATGTCGGCGCTTGTCCCCACGGGCATATCGGTGGAGGTCCCCCGGGGCTATGAGGCCCAGGTGCGGCCCCGCTCGGGGCTCGCGCTGAAGAAAGGCGTTACCGTGCTCAACTCGCCGGGCACCGTCGATTCGGATTACAGGGGGGAGGTGGGCGTAATACTCATTAACCACGGCGCCGAGGAGGTCACAATACGGAGGGGCGAGCGCATCGCCCAGATGGTCTTCTGCGCCGTATGCGACCCTTCAATCGTGGAGGCTGACCGCCTCGACGATTCCGGCAGGGGCGCGGGCGGGTTCGGACACACCGGAGACTGACATGGCCAGGCGCGACATCTTCACTTACCACAAGGTGGGCAGTGAGTTCGAACTCGGCATAACGACCGTGACTCAGTCGCGCTTCAAGGGGCACCTCGATTTTCTCTCGGCCGCCGGCAAGCGCTTTCAAAACGCCTCTGACCTCGTCTTCAACGGCGCCAACGGCGACGAGGTGGCGCTGACTTTCGACGACGGCTATGAGTCCATTTACACCAGGGTATTCCCCGAACTGCGCGACAGGGGGATCACGGGCACTGTATTCCCGGTTGTCGGAGCGATCGGGCGGGACAATCGCTGGGACATCAGGCTTTCGCTGAAGAGGTTCAGACTTCTCTCATGGGAGCACCTTTCGGAGCTCTCGCGCAGCGGTTTCGAAATCGGCTCCCACACCGTCTCCCACGGGGACCTGACGCGGATGAACGCACCCAGGCTCAGAAGCGAGCTCAGGGATTCGAAGCATATGCTCGAAGACAGACTCGGAACCGGTGTCACCTCGATCGCCTTTCCCTTCGGCCGGCACAATTCGCGGGTGATCTGCGAGGCAGTGGACGCCGGCTACACCTGCGGTTTCGCGAGCGCGCCCAACGGGTCGCGCTCGGTGATGGCCGTGGGCAGAATGAGTGTTCACGCCATGGACGGCGATGCCTCCCTTGCCAGGATGCTGGGACTGCGCCCGGGCCAGTGCCTCGAGATCTTCAAGAACAGGCTCATCGCCAACCTCGCCCTGGTTACCCCCCTGATCAAGAGATGAACGGGAGGGCGCGTCGCGGCGGCTCCGTCCCGTCCCGGGTGGCGGATTTCGTTTTTCTGACCAGGCCCCTGCTCCTCTGTGTTTCCACCACCTTCTTTTTCGCCGGGGCCTCTCACGGCATGGCGTCACCGCTCGAAGCTCTCAGACCCGCGGTGCTCTCTGCCCTCGCTCCCAACTTCCTGCTCCTGGCTCTCATCACCGCCTCGTCATTCGTCATAAACCAGGTATGTGATATTGAGAGCGACAGGCTGAACGAGAAGAACTTCCACCTGGCCGCCGGGCTGGTCGGAAGGAAGGAAGCGGTCGCGTTCTACGCCGCGCTCTGCATTGCGGCCACCTTCCTCGCTCTGAGCCTTCCGGGTCCGGTCAGGGAGCTCGGCATCGCGGGGATCGTCCTGGGCTTCGCATATTCGGTCCCGCCCCTCAGGCTGAAGGGACGAGCCGTTGCCGATATGCTTGCCAACGGGATGGGATTCGGCTTCCTGGCGTTCGCACTGGGATGGCTGGCGTTGCTTCCATATGAAGGCGCGCTCCTGGCCGGGGCGGCGCCGTACGTTGCCGCCATGTGCGCCGTCTTCCTCAACACTACGATCCCCGACGAGGCAGGCGACAGGAGAACTGGAGACCGCACGACCTGCGTCGTGTTCGGCCGCGCGGCGGTTTCCCGGGCAGCGGCCGTCCTGCTCGCCGCAGCCGCCGCCCTGGGCGCATACGCCGGAGAGACCCAGTGCGTCCTCGGGGCTGTGGTGTCCATGCCGGGTTTCATCGCGGTCGCGGTCGAGCCCGTGCCGGCTGCGTCGGTGATTGCCAGTCAGTTCGCCGGGCGGGCCTTCTTCGTCATCGTGAGCGTCGCCGTTCCCCCCCTCGCCGTGATAGGAGGGCTTGCGTACCGGGCCGGCAGCGTTTACTACTCGCGCAGGTTCGGTCTGGACTATCCCCGGATCGAGGGGGCTAGCGCGAAAGAACGTAAGTCTTCTGGACGGGCAGGTAGTTATAGGAGTAGATGACTCCGTGGCGGTCCCTGATCATCTCCTCCGAGACGAAGTTGCGGGTGACCAGGTCTTCAAGGCGGCTGGGATACTCCTCGTAGTTGAGCCTGTAGGCCGCGATTGCGAAGTGCAGGTTTTCGATTTCCCTCTCCTCGATGAACTCGGCAGCCGAGGCGACGAACGCGGCGTAGGACGTGTCGGCCGGGGACGAAGGGGTCAGTACCGTCATCCTCGCTACCAGCGCCACCGCGACTATGGCGAACGCTATGCTGACCGACTTGGCCGCTCTGAAGACCCTGCTCTCGGCCTGATCACCGGGCGAGTCCTCGGCTATCGAGACTATGCCGAGGGCGAAGAGCTTCTCGAGCACGTCCAGAGTCTCGAGCTCTTCCCTTTCGCTGTCCTCCAGGGTCTGCTCGATGGTGCGCCTGCCGTCCACCAGCCGGAGCACGCTGAGCTCTTCCTCTTCGAGCGGGAGCTGTGAGATATCGGGCTCCGACACCTTGAGCTTGGTCTCGAAGCTGGGAAGGAAGCGGCTGATCTCCTCGACCTCATCCTTCCTTCTTACGGCCTCCATGAGTATGGGCTCGAGCCTCATGGCCCGGGAGAGGGCCTCCCTCGGCAGGTCCTCGACGGATCCCGAGAACTCGTACTTGCCGCCTTCCCACTTGATGATGTCGGCCACGACTTCCTGAGTGTACCTGGCGATCAGGTCGCCGAGCCTTTCCTCATCCATCAACCTCTCGGAGAGCAGGATCTCGCAGGGGTCGCGATTGTCCTTTTCTTTGAGCTCGAATATCTTGCTGACTTCCTGCGGCGAGAGAATCTCGTTCTCGAGCAGATAGGAAACGAATGGGTCGCGCATGCCCTCGCGCCTGTCCTTGGCCGAGATGATCTTGCCGCCGTCGAAGCAAAGCGTAGCCGTGCGGCCCTTGCTCGAGAGGCTCAGCACGCCGGACTTCTCCTGCGATCCGATGAACTGGAGGATCTCAGCTATGTTGAAAGTCCCGAGTTCGCCTTTCATTCCCATGGTCTATTCCTGCCTCGCATGCCGGAGTACCAGCACCGTCGATCGCCACGCGTAAATAGCGTAGATGCAGATGAACAATATGACGAGTGAGTAGCCGCCGCCGGTCCTGAAGCGCGGCAGCCTGTTTATGACGGACCCGCCCGTCAGGGCGAGGATAAGCAACCCGTATATCAGTACTCCCATCAGCACGCCCTTCAGTCTCTGCCCGCAGAGGTGGTACGAACTGCCCGGAGCCACAAGACCCAGCACCAGTCTCGTCGTAGTGGTTCTCCAGTGGATCCTGGAAAGATGCACTTCAAGCGTGGCCTCGAGCTCGTCGCCGTCGCTCACATGGTCCTGCATAATGGACGCGCAGTTCCTGCAGGCGATCTCCCTGCGTTTCCTCCGCGCTATGTTCTCGGGCACATGCTTGCCGCATATGTCGCATCTGGCCGGTATCTTGAACTTGTACGATACAGCCAGGAGGCCGCCGGCCAGGATGATGAGGACAAGCGTCCCCAGCATGCCGGCTTCCACGGGATGGTAGGCGGTCTTGAATTCGCCGTCGGACGCGGCCGAAGCCAGCTTCCACAGGGCGGAAGGCTGAAGGTTGACCGCGATCGGCGTCGCCGGGGTCGTTCCCGCCAGAAGAGACCTTATCAGGTTGAAATCGAGGGTCGAGGCGATCCCGAGCTCCTCTTCCGCGACGTCGAAGTGCAGGAGCTGGTTGAGCGCCTGGGAGTAATTGTAGTGGATGATCGCTTCGGACGGGGCGAACCTGAGGGCCTCCTCGTAGCAGACCCGGGCCTCGCTGTATCTTCCGAGCCCCTGGTACGCGACGCCCATGTTGTTCAGTATCGCTGCGTTGTGGGGTTCGAGCTTGTCTGCCATGTTGAAGAACTCGACGGCGTTGGCGAAGTCTCCCAGCCGCGCGTAGTAGAGACCGCGCATGAAGGCGTTCAGCGGGTCGTACTTCCTGTCGGCGCTGCTGACCCTGAGCGTGCGCTCGTACCTCTGGTCCAGGGTCTTATCGGCGATGGCCGCCATCCTGAACGGCGAGCTGGGATGATGGGTCGATATGATCCTCGATGTCCACCCGATCACGGGCACCAGGAGGACAAGCATGAGGACGAAGGCCACGACGACCCTGCGTTCAGACGGGCTGGCGTATCGCCAGGTCAGGGCGCTCCCCACGACGGCGACCCAGGTCGCCACCCCCAGAGCGCTCTTGCCCGGAAGCATGATGAAGAAGGCGGCTATGGCTGCCCCGAGGATGAGTTTCACGTACTTGTTTCCGAGCCTCGGCGAGAGCGTCAGCACGGCCGACACCCAGGTGGCGCTCCAGTTCCTCAGAATGACCACGAAAACGCCCAGGTAGATACTTATAGCTATGGCCGCCAGGACTATCAGGGTGAGGTTGGCCACGAAAAGTGACTGGTAGTAGAAATCGCTGATCAGGAACTTGACGCCCGTCATGTACTCGAGCAGGCCGTCGATCAACGAGTTGCTCCTGTAGGCCCGGGCCAGCCCGAAATGCGGCTCAGGCGAGGTCGGCGAGAGGGTTGCCGCCTCGGTGAAGCTCTCGATGGCGGGCGTATACTCGCCGCTGGCCAGGAACTGATAGCCCTTCCACACATACAGGTTGGCCATGAGCAGCGGGTCGATCTCCCCGGCCGTCTGGGGGACGACCTGGGCGGCCGACACCGCGCCTGCCAGCGTCGCCGTGACGATTGCAATCAGAACGAGTGTTCTCGGCACAGTACGTTTTCCCCAAGTGATACTAATTGTCGATGCACCGATCCCGACATTCTCGGAATCATCTATATTTTCGGCATGAGAGGCGCGGACCTTAAGCAAGACTACGAGAATTTTTGCGATAAAGCGCAAGCGCCAGGAGGCCCGCCTGCTTTTAGGTTGACATTGGCCGCCAAAGACACTTAACTTAGTTCACTGAAACGGTCTGGAGTGCTGTGAAATGAAGGACTCAAAAACCCCCAAAGCGCTGGCTGCGCTTGTTTTGGCCTTTCTCGGCCTGGCGGCCTGCGCCCTGCCCGCGGCCTCGGGGGTCCTGCTCGAGTACCCGGCGGGCATAGACAATGAGGACATCTCCGGCAACAACCAGATAGGCACGGTGGGCGAGTACTTCCAGAGGCCTCTCCGGGTCAGGGTCACCGACGAGGCGGGCGACCCCCTGTCGGGCATTCTGGTCGAGTTCGTGGTCGTTGAGGCCGAGGGAGCCCACGAGCGCGAAACGGGCGACTTTCCACTGCTGGACACCAGGTTTGTGGAGAGCGGCCCATCCGGCTATGCCTCGACGAACTTGAGAGCGGGTTCGGAAGCGGGCACTTTCCACGTAATGTGCATACCGAGGTCGGATGAGGGGCCATTCCTCGTATTCACGCTCTTCGCCTACAGGCACAACTGGGTTGCTTTCACGCTCGTCGGCCTGGTCGGCGGCCTGGCCATATTCCTCTTCGGCATCAAGTTCAGCGGCAGGGGCCTCCAGAAGGCGGCGGGCAGCAAGCTCAGGCAGATTGTCGCGCGGCTGACCGCCAACCGGTTCCTGGGCATGATGACCGGTGTTGTGGTGACGGTGATCATCCAATCGAGCAGCGCCACCACGGCCATGATGGTCAGTTTCGCGAACGCCGGCCTCATATCCCTGAGCCAGGCCATGGGGGTAATACTCGGCTCGGATATAGGAACGACTCTTACAGTCCAGCTGATCGCTTTCAGGATATTCGACTATGCGCTCCTCATAGTCGCCATCGGTTTCGTGCTCTTCATCTCGAAGATCGAGCGCTATTCGAGGATCGGCCAGATAGTGATGGGGTTCGGCCTCCTGTTCTTCGGCATGAGCGTGATGTCGATGGCCGTGGCGCCGGCCAAGAACCACCCCGCGTTCGCGCAGTTCATCCTGGGCGTGGAACGGAGCCCGTTGCTGGCCATACTGGCCTCGGCGGCTTTCACGGCGATCATACAGAGCAGCGCCGCGACTATCGGCCTCGTCCTGACCTTCGCCTTCCAGAGCATGATATCGCTGCAGGGGGCCATACCGCTCGTGCTGGGCGCCAACATAGGCACATGCGCGACGGCGCTGCTTGCGGGCATGGGCAGCACGTCCGAGGGGAAGCGAATCGCCTGGGCCCACACCTTCTTCAAGGTGCTGGCCGTTGGGCTTCTGTATCCCTTCCTGGGGCAGTTCACCGCCCTCACCCAGGGGACGGCCGAGAGCCTCACCCGGCAGATCGCCAACGCGCATACGCTCTTCAACGTGGGCGCGGCCCTCCTCTTCCTGCCGTTCGTCAGGCCCTGGGCGCGCCTCTTCAGGGTACTGATAAAGGACGAGGACGTCGCCACAGAGGTCTTCAAGCCCATTTACCTGGACCCGAGGGTTCTCGAGACGCCGGCGCTCGCGCTGGGGCAGGCGACCAGGGAGACGCTGCGCATGGCGGATTTCGCCTACCGCATGTACTCGCGTACGGCGGACGTCTTCCTGAACGACGATGAGGCGCTGCGCGAGAAACTCATAGAGGAAGACGACAAGGTGGATACTCTTGACGAGGCCATCACCCCGTACCTCACCAGGCTCTCGCAGAGCGAGATGTCGGACGACGAGGCCGAGCGGGCGGTGTGCCTGCTCTTCATCGTTCATCGCATCGAGCTCATAGGAGATATCGTCTCCAAGAGCCTCATGGACCTGGCGCTGAAAAAGATAATGGTGTCGCCGAGGTTCTCGCGGGACGCGCTGGAGAATATCAGGGCCTATCATGCGGAGGTGAAGAAGACGTTCCAGATGGCCATAGACTCCTTTGCCTCCCAGAACAAGCGGCTGGCCGAGGATGTCGTAGAGCGTAAATCGGAGCTCAATACCATGGAACGGGAGCTCCATAAGAACCACCTGCTGGGCCTGACCGGCAACCGGGAGGAGATTGCCGAAACGAGCACCATATTCCTGGATGTTCTTAACGATATCAAGAGGATAAATTCCAACGCTTCCGGGATAGCCTACGCGGTTCTGGGAAGAGTATGAGCGGAAGGAGTGGTCCCCATGCCCCCTAAGCGCTTTGGTGTAATCGGCCTGGGAAGATTCGGATACACGGTCGCTGCCACTCTGGCCAACAGCGGCGCAGAAGTGATCGCCATCGATACGGACCCCAACGTGATAAACGAAGTCAGCAACGTGGTCTCGGTCGCCGTCTGCATGAACTCGGTCGACAAGGAGGGCCTGCTCGCGCACGGCGTGGACAAGACCGACGCGGCGGTGGTTGCGATCGGCCAGAACTTCGAGGCCAACGTGCTGACGACGTCGTTACTCAAAGACATCGGCGTCCCGAAGGTCGTCGCCCGCGCGGGCACGGACGCGCAGAAGCGCATTCTCGAGCTCATCGGGGCCGACCAGGTCATCTTTCCCGAAGACGCCATTGGCGTCAGGGTGGCGCAGAGTCTCCTGAGCTCCCGCATAGTAGACATCACGAGTCTCTTCGAGGGCCTGAGCATAGCGCAGGTCGTGGTGCCGAAGGAGCTCGTGGGCAAGAAGATCGGTGAGATGAAGTTCCGCCAGAAGTACAAGTGCAACATAGTAGTCATAAAGCGAAAGACCGACCAGAGTGACATTTCGAGCGAACCGGAGCGGTATAACGTTCTGCCCGAACCGGAGGACCAGATCCAGATGGGGGATATCCTCGTCGTGGTCGGGACCGAGAAAGACATCGAAAAACTGGCCAGCAGCCTCTGACGAGGGACCGCGCAGTGAATTGGGTATATATCGAAGATGTTGGAAAACACGTCGGCGAACGGATACAGCTGAAGGGCTGGGTGTACAACCTCCGCTCGAGCGGCAAGATAAAGTTCCTCATCCTAAGGGATGGGACGGGCGTCATCCAGTGCGTCGTGGCCCGCCAGGATTCTGAGCAGGCCTTCGATCAGTTCGGCCGGCTCACTCAGGAGACCTCGGTCATCGTGGAGGGAGTTGCGCGGGAGGAGAAGCGGGCGCCCGGGGGCTACGAGCTCAACGTTTCCGGAATCCGGATCGTGGGCGCGTCCGAGAACTACCCGATCACGCCCAAGGAACACGGCGTGGACTTCCTTCTCAATCACCGCCACCTGTGGCTGAGGTCAGCCAGGCAGCACGCGGTGCTCCGCGTCAGGGCCACGGTCATGAAAGCCTGCCGGGATTACCTCGACGGGCTGGGATTCATAGAGGTCGACTCGCCCATATTCACTCCTTCGGCGAGCGAGGGAACGACGACGCTTTTCGAGACCGACTACTTCGACGGAAGCGCGTACCTCTCGCAGAGCGGCCAGCTCTATAACGAAGCCACCGCCATGGCCTTCGGCCGCGTCTACTGCATCGGGCCCACTTTCAGGGCCGAGAAGTCCAAGACGCGCAGGCATCTGACCGAATTCTGGATGCTCGAGCCCGAGATGGCCTACGCCGACCTGGAGACGGTCTTCGATGTCTCGGAGGGGCTCATTACCCGTGTCGTGGAGAGCGTCCTGGAGAACCGCGGAAGGGAACTCGAGGTTCTCGAGCGCGATATCTCCATTCTCGAGAAAGTCAAACCGCCCTTCGGCAGGATCACCTATGACGAAGCGCTGGAATGGCTGAAGGCGAAATCCTTTGACGTCGAGTGGGGGCGCGACCTGGGGGCCGAGGAGGAGACGGTCCTTTCGGAGTCCTTCGAGAAGCCCACGTTCATTTACAACTACCCGACCGGGGCCAAGGCGTTCTACATGGAGCCCACGCCCGGGAAAGAGGACACGGTGCTCTGCACGGACCTCATAGCGCCCGAGGGGGTGGGCGAGATAATCGGAGGCAGCGAGCGAATCAGCGACCTCGCGCTGCTGGAGAAGAGGATCGCCGAGCACGGGCTGCCGAAGGAGGCCTTCCAGTGGTACCTCGACCTCCGCAGATACGGCAGCGTTCCCCATGCCGGCTTCGGGCTCGGCATTGAACGCACAGTGGCCTGGATCTGCGGGATCAAGCACATAAGGGAGGCCATCCCGTTTCCCAGGATGATCTACAGGGTGTACCCGTGAAATGTCCGGGCCGCTCCATTCGAAGCGGCCCGGAGAGTATATCGGAGGGGAGGGAGGCCGCCGGGCTGCCTCCCTCGCTGTTTAGGAGACCTTGATGGGGATCTCCTTTGGCTTCGCTGACTCCTGCTTGGGTAATCTGATCTCCAGGACGCCGTCCTTGTAGCGCGCCTCGACCTTCTCGTTGTCGACCGAAGGTAAGGTCAACATGCGCTTGAAGGACCCGTAAGTCCTCTCGACCCGGTGCCAGTTCTCGCCTTCTTCGCGTTCCTCGCGCTTCTTCTCTCCCGATATGGTCAGCATGTCGTCCTTGACGCTGACCTTGATGTCCTCCTTTGACATGCCGGGGATCTCGGCCTTCACAACCACCTCGTTTTCCCGCTCGGACACGTCCAGAGCGGGAACCCACTCGCCGTTTGCGGCCTCACCCCGGCGCTCGAAGAAGCTGTCGAGCATACTTCCGGTCTCTTCGTGAAGGGTCATCAAGTCTCTGAGGGGAGTCCACTTTACTAGCCTCATTTTACACACCTCCTGTTTTGGGTTTTGTTCCTCTGTCACTACCATTTGTGTCTTCTCTCCAGTGCAACGGTCGTGCCACAAGGTCAACGCCGCGGCTCCCACGCGTAATCCCTTTTCCGTCAACGCCTTATGAATAGCCTCATCCGGCGGCGCTCAAAGCTCCCGGCCCTGACATTTTGACCGACATCGGCCAGAAGGAACATGCTCCCGGTGCCGGACTGCCAGATTGACAAGCGCGCGCGTCGGCCCGCCGCGCATCTCCGCCGAATATTGGCTTGACAAACCGGCGAGCTTGACCGAATATCTTGCGTTAGCCATAGGAGGGCAGAATGGTTCCGAAGAAGGTGTTTCTCACCAAGGGCGTAGGGCGTGACCGGGACAAGCTCACCAGCTTCGAGATGGCTCTCCGGAACGCCGGTATCGCAAGGCTCAACCTGGTCCGGGTTTCCAGCATATTCCCGCCGGGCTGTAAGAAGATCTCCAAGGTGCGGGGCCTCGAGCTCCTTTCACACGGGGAAATCACTTATGTCGTCCTGAGCCAGAACGCCACCGATGAGCCCCACAGATTGATTGCCGCCTCCGTGGGCATGGCCATTCCGAGGGACAAGCAGCAGGCCGGTTATCTCTCGGAGTACCACAGTTTCGGGGAGAGAGAGAAGAGGACGGGGGACTACGCTGAAGACCTCGCCGCCTCGATGCTCGCCACTATTCTGGGCGTGGAGTTCGACCCTGACGAGAGCTGGGACCACAAGCGCGAGATCTGGAAGATATCCGGCAAGATCGTGAAGACGACCAGCATAACCCAGTCCGCAATCGGGGACAAGAGGGGGGTCTGGACGACCGTGCTTGCCGCGGCCGTCTTCATCGGCGCCTGACCCCGCGTTCCAATGAGAGACCCGTGAGAGAACTTGTCGAAAGGATTCTGACGAGGCTGCTCGTCGTGGCGGCAGTACTGGCCGCGGCGTCGCTCATTGCCCAGTACGGTCTCTACCTGCCCCAGCGGTATCTCGATTACCTCATCTATGTCGACATAGGCATCATACTCTTCTTCATCACCGAGAACTTCATAAGGCTCGGAATCAGCCGCGAGAAACTCCACTATCTCAGAACCCACTGGATGGACTTCCTCTTCATCTTCCTGTTCATGGCCCAGATAGTGCTTATACGCTTCTTCTCGCGGGCCCACTTCATGGAGACCTTCCTCGTGCATCTCAATATCGTCTCGCTCACGAAGGCGTATATCGTGGCCGTGCAGGTCTACATAGCGCTGGCGCTCTTCACCAAGACGATCGACGCCAACAGGTTCATAGCCCGGCTCAACATGTCGGCGCCGCAGATGGTGCTCGCGAGTTTCGCGAGCGTGATCGCCGTCGGGACCCTTCTGCTTCTCCTGCCGCGAGCTACCGCGACCGGCCAGTCCATGCCTTTCGTTGACGCCCTTTTCACCGCGACCTCGGCGACATGCGTGACGGGCCTTATCGTCGTAGACACGGGGTCCTACTTCTCCAGGTTCGGTCAGGGGATCATACTGCTCCTCATACAGCTCGGCGGCATCGGCATAATGAGCCTTGTCGCCTTCTCTGCAGCCGCCATCGGCCGGGGAATCGGCATGCGCGAACGCGCCATGCTGAAGGACGTCCTCGACTCCGCCTTCATAGGAGAGGTGACGCGGCTGCTCAGGAACATCGTGCTCATCACCGTGATTTTCGAGACCGCCGGCGTGCTTGTCCTTTCGAGGAGCTGGGCCGGGGACTTCCCGACGCCGATGACGACTTTCTATTACTCGCTCTTTCATTCCATATCCGCCTTCTGCAACGCCGGGTTCTCCCTATTCTCCGACAGCCTCGTAGGTTTCAGGGGACGGCCTGACGTCATTTTCACTTTCGCCGCGCTCATAGTCATAGGCGGTCTTGGATTCATAGTGATCTCGAACCTGTTCAAGTACTTTCTCGGGCGCATCCGCAGGGACCGGCCCAGGTCGCGACTGAATCTGCACACCAGGATCGTGCTCCTTACTTCGGGCATACTGCTCGTCGCGGGCACGGTGGTTTTCTATCTTCTTGAGGCGAACGAATCCATGGCGGATTTCACGGGAGCGGAGCGCGTGCTGTCTGCGTTCTTCAGTTCGGTTACGGCGAGGACGGCGGGTTTCAGTACTCTCAACATGGGAGCGGTCGCCGTTCCGGGCGCGCTCGTCATAATCCTGCTCATGTTTATCGGCGCCTCGTCGGGCGGTACCGGAGGCGGCATCAAGACCAACACCTTTGCGGTGCTCATCGCCACGCTGAGGTCGATGCTGCACGCCAGGCAGGACGTCGAGGTCTTCAACAGGGCCATCCCGCGCGACATCGTCACCAAGGCCATCTGCGTGGTCATGCTCTCTCTGGGGCTGGTGTTCGCCACCTCGATCGTGGTCGCGTCATATGAGCGCGTTGGTTTCACGGACATCCTGTTCGAGACCGTCTCCGCGTTCGGCACCGTGGGGCTCTCCAGGGGCCTCACCCAGGGCTTGACTGCGCCCAGCAAGGCCGCCATAATCATTACAATGTTCCTGGGAAGAATAGGCCCCTTGACACTGGGCCTTGCCATAAGCCAGCGAATACGCGAGCAGACATACAGATACCCTACTGAGCGAGTGATGATAGGTTAAGAGGAGGGGACATCAGTGGCGAGGCAAGTCAACACCTCGAAATCCAAGAAGAAGACAACCCGACGCGTGAATCCCAAAACGGCAAAGAAGACCGCCGGTAAGAAGACCGGGAAAAAGCCGGCGAAGGGCTCGAAGACAGGCCCCCGGAAGCCGGCGACAACGCCTGAGAAGAAAGCCCCCCGGGCGGTGAAGAAGGTCGTGAAACCGCGCAAGCCGCTTTCCAAGGCAGCCAGAGAGAGAATCGAGAAGCTCAGGACAATGCTCGAGCAGCGCAGGAAGGAGATACTCGCGAACATAAGGAAGGCCCGGGAGGATTCGGTGGAAGACAACAGGCGCACGTTCTCGGAAGTGGGCGACCTGGTCAGCGCGTCCCTCGAGAAGGAGATGGCCTTCAAATACGGCGAGTATGGCGTAAATCTGCTAAGGGAAATAGACACAGCGCTCGAAAAGCTGAAAGAGGGCAGTTACGGCGTATGCGAGGACTGCGGCAAGAACATCGGCGTCAAACGGCTGGAGGTCGTGCCGTCGGCGCGGCTGTGCATCAGCTGCAAGGCGAAGGAGGAGGGTACGCAGGGCAGCAGGTAGGCCCGGAAAACCCATTGACGAAATCCCATTTCGGGGTTATAGTTGAGTATGAGAGGATGTAGTTGGAGGCCATTTAATATGAGAACAAAATGGCTGATGGTTTTGGCAGTAATCCTGTTCCTGCTCACCTGGACCTCGGTCTTTGCGGGGCCGAAGGGCGAAGTTGGGCGCGGCGACGATGACATTCCCGAGCTGACCAGACCCAGGGCGAATGTGTCTATCGAGAAGATCCTGGACAGCCTTGAGGTGGAGTCTCTGTGGAATGCCGCTTTCCGCGTGGACCTGGAGAAACAGCCGGAACCCGGCAGACTGCTGGACGCCAAGAGCGTTAGAGTGCCTGCTGCACGAAGGTATCCTGTCAGGTTTAAATAAGACAGGCTGCTGATGGAGGTTTCACCCTTCACGTAGGCGGGGAAAGGGTGACAATGCCTGAAAAGCGTGAAACCAACCCTTCGGGGCGTGATGGATCAAGTAGCCATCATGACCGCGTGGGCGTTTCGTCCGAAGAGCTCGGCGAGTTCTGTCTCGCCAGTGGCGAGTTCTCCACCGCTATAGAGTACTTCACCAAGGTCCTCACCGGTAACGATGTCCCTGAAGAAGAGTGCGGTCACCGCGCTTCCGTCCTGAGGAAGCTGGCCGTGTGCTACATGCAGATCGGTGAGTGCGATCACGCCCTGGAAATCCTGCACAACGCTTTCGGATTGATTGCAAACGGGCAGGACCCCGTGGAGCTGTCCCGCATAATAATCTACCGCGCGTGGGCCCATTTCAAACGCGGCGAGTACGATCTCGCCCAGGCCGACTGCGAAGCGGTGCTCGAGCTCCTCATCGACGAGGACAAGGAAAAAGAGCTCGTAAAGACGTATAACTGCCTCGGCGCCGTGTTCCTGAGGAAAGGCGGCAATGAGAAGGCGCTGGACTTCTACCGCTCCTCGCTTTCGATGTCGCGCCTGATCGAAGACCGCGACATGGTGGGGACCAGCCTCAACAACATGGGCCTGGCCTGCAAGAACCTGGGCCGGTGGGAAGAGTCCCAGAAGTACCTTGAAGAGTCTCTTCGTATAGCCGAAGAGCTCGGCCAGCACATGCAGAAGGGCATCAGGCTCAATAATCTCGGAATCATCTACTCCAAGCGCGGGCTGTGGCGCAGGGCCTACAAGTGCTGGAGCGAGGCTCTGAGCATCCTCTCGCGAATCGGCAATCGCCGGGAGACATTCTCCGCCTGCCGCAACCTGGGCCATTACTACCTGACATACAGGAATTATGACAGAGCCGAGGAGTTGTATGTCCACGCCATGAAGGAGAGCGTGGACTGCAACGACGTGCGCTCCTGCGCTCTCAGCCTCGAGTTCATGGGTGATGTTCACATGGCTCGCGGGCGGCTCGACCTTGCCTACGACCGGTACATGGAAGCTCTCAACTGGGCAGAAGAGATCGCCCCGAGGGGCGACGTCGTGGTGGAAGTCAAGAGAAGGCTGGCCGACCTCGAAGTCCAGCGAGGCAACTTCGAGACCGGTCTTGAACACGCTTCCTTTGCCGTCGAAGTCGCGGCTGAGATAGAGGATGTATTCGAGGAGGCCTGCTCGCTCCGGTCGAATGCCGCCGCCCAGTTCATGCTGGGCGAGTGGGAGAAGGCTCGCAGCGAATTCAGGCGTGCCATCGACGCGCTGGA
>CAZSBE010000049.1:0-21221 GCA_964604955.1 uncultured bacterium | reverse complement strand
TGTATCGGCAAGTATCCCCGGTATGATAGTGCAAAGCCCCAGTACTGTCAAGGGATAGCAAGGTCCTGAAACAAAACGTGCCGGTAATGCGTTTCACCAGCAGAGGGAAGCAGGTATACGGCACCGGAGCCTTCGACTACCTGAGGCTGGTTCGGCACCGCGCCTGCGGGTATGAGAAGGCTCCAGGTGTCACTTATAGGCCGGATGAGGAATCCCCCGGCATGGTCCGGACAGACCCAGTGAAGGGCCGGCTGCAGTGGGCGGGGATTGAAACGGGGGGACGAGCTCTTAGCTTCGCTTTATTTCCTCTCCGGTCACGAAGCTCGCCCCCCACGGCATCCGCTATATTCACATCTCACTTCTATCTTGCCGGGTGATTATCGCAAGCCGCTCGGGGCCATGGATCGGAGTAATGCAACTGTCTCGGGCAGGACCTTGACTCTGATTGCACTTTAAGATAACCAGACCGACGGCGATATGCAAGTTGCCGTGCCGACTTCGGAAGAACATCTTTCGGACTCTGCGCCTTGACGCCCCGGACTATTTGGCATATTTGTATATGAAAGGCCGGGATGACATCGACACCGGAAGGAGACAGCCCGATGGAACGAACCTGCACTACTTACTTCGAGAAGCCGGGGGCGCAGAACACCCCGGGTGTGATAGAGGCAGTGAGGGAGAGGGTGGAGGAGCTGGGTACGGAGCATATCGTGGTGGCATCGACAAAGGGGCCGACGGCGCTCAAGTTCGCGGAGGCATTTGCCGGACAGGACAAGGCCCTCGTCTGCGTGGGCGAACACTCGGGCTTCACGGGCGGAGATGAGCAGCTGATGCCGGATGAAATGAGACAGAAGCTGGAGACCATGGGAATGAGGGTGCTCATCTGTTCTCATGCCCTGAGCGGAGTCGGGCGCTCCATATCGAGCAAACTGGGTGGCGTAACGGGCACCGAGATCATCGCGCACACCCTGAGACGTTTCGGCACGGAGGGCGTCAAGGTCGCGGTGGAAGTTGCGATCATGGCCGCCGACGCCGGCCTGGTTCCAACGGACAGGGAGATAATCTCGGTGGGCGGTACCCGTGGGGGATGTGATACGGCCATAGTCCTCAAAGCGGCGCATATGAATAACTTCTTCGATATCGAGATAAGGGAAATAATCGCCAAGCCGCGCCAGTGGGAATAGACAAGCAGCCAGCCCGGAGGTCCTAGGCTAACGGCTATCTCCTGGAGATACAGAGGTTCGAAGATCCTCGTTGGCCCTCCGGGAATCAGCGTTGAGCAGAGGGAGAATACAATGGAAAGGAAGACAATCGACCGGGACGAGATAACGGCCGCAATCGCCCGGGCGCTTGAGCCGCTGGACTACGTCTATGCCATGTGGGAGGGAGGAGCTGTTGCCTTCAACCGTGCGGACGAGTGGTCCGACATCGACATCTGCATAAGCGCGGAGGACGGGAGGATAGAGGAGCCGTTCGCCGTCGTCGAGGAGGCTCTCGAGTCCATAGCCCCCATAGACCTCAAATACGTTGTCAAGGGGCCCAAGCTCGGCGAGTACGTCCAGGCCTTCTACCGGCTGGAAGGGGCAGGCCCGTTCCTGCTCATCGATTTCGCCGTCTTCAAGCACAGCGCCGCCGACAAGCTCCAGGAACGTGAACTTCACGGGAACTCCAGGTTTCACTTCAATAAGAACGGTGCGGTCACGGTGCCCGAGCTGGACCGAAAGGCTTTCATGGAGAAGGTGAGGAACAGGCTGGAGGACCTTCCCACGAAAATGGACATGTTTGTAGCCTTCATTCCCAAGGAAGTTTACCGCGGCAACCTGGTCGCGGGCGTGGATTTCTACCGGCGCTTCTTGCTCGGTGCCCTCGCCGAGGTGCTGCGGCTCAAGCACACCCCCGCCCGGTACGATTTCGGGCTGCGGTACGTGTACCACGACCTTCCGCCGGATGAAGTCAAGCGGTTCGAGGAACTCTACATGGTCCGGGACGCGGACGACCTTCTCAGGAAGTATAAGGACGCGAAGGCATGGTTCGACGAGACGGTTGGATCACTTGATGCCGCTGAGATCGAAAAGCGCCTTGGGTAGGAATGCATCAAGCAGGCAGTTTGCGGACGTCCTCGTCGGAAAATCCCATGCGCCTCAGGATGTCTTTGAAACGAGGGTCATCGTACATGGGCTCGAACGCAGGAGAAACCCGGAGGAAGGTCATTTCACCCTCCCTCTTCTCAAACGCTTTCTCAAGCAAGTCGAAGGCTTCGTCGAATTCACCGAGCTTGGCGGAGACTTCAGCTGCGGAAGCCATCGGACTGCCGTACTTGTCCGGGTCGGCAAGCAGGGCTGCCCGCCAGCCCCGCAGGGCGCCGTCACGCCCTCCGGTCTCGAACCCTTCTTCGAGAGCTTGTGCAACTTCTTTATATCCATACCCGCTGAGGCCCTTGACCATGTGGCCTACCGCATCCTCATAGTCCCCTTTCATCTCACAAACCCAGCCGAGCATTATACGAGCCGGAGCGAAGTCCGGATTCATCTCGAGCGCCTTCTTCACTTCCTTCTCGGCCTCATCCAGCCTGCGCATATAGAGATTCACTACGCCAATGGCGGAATTGATGATTATGGACAGCGGGTCGAGCTGGCGCGCGCGCGCTACTTCTTGAAGCGCTTCATCTCCCCTCCCAAGGCTCAAGAGGAAAAGGCCGTACCATTGATGTGCGGTGGCGTAATTGGGATTCAAGGCAAGGGCCTTCCGGAAGCTACCCATGGCCGCCATCAGGTCCCAGTCGTACTGAAATGATATCCATGCCAGAGTGGCGTATGCTTCGGCGAGTCCACTATCGAGTTCCAGGGCCTTGAGAGCGGCCTCTCTGGCTTCGGGCATTGACTCGCTTGCCGGTCTGTTTTCGAGCATGGCATAGCAGTCCGCCAGACCCGCATAGGCGGGGGCGTAGCCCGGATCGAGCTCAATCGCCTGTTTGAAGTACTCAATGCTTTTCCGGAAGTTATCCAGGGACCGCTTGTTCCAGTAGTAGCGGCCCTTGAGATACAGGTTGTACACTTCGAGGTTCTCGGTTCGATGGTCGCCCGGGCGCTTCTCCCCGGTGCCGGAGAACTGGAGCCGGAGGCTTCCCGCAATAGCTTCGGAGATCTCGTCCTGGATCAAGAACACATCTTCCAGCTCGCGATCGTAGCGCTCGGACCACATGTGATAGCCATCGCTCACGCTCACGAGCTGAGCTGTGACGCGCAGCCTGTTGCCGGACTTCCTCACACTGCCCTCCAGCACCGTGCCGACATTGAGCTGGCGGCCTATTTCGCGGACGTCCAGATCCTTGCCCTTGAACTGGAAACTGGAGGTGAGCGCCGCGACGCGCAGGCCCTCGACCTTGACGAGGGCGTTTATGAGCTCCTCGGCCATGCCGTCACAGAAGTACTCCTGGTCTCTTTCGGGGCTCATGTCGCGGAACGCCATCACCGCGATGGAAGCCTGGGACCGGGTGCTCTCCTCACGCCCGGGAACCTGCGCGGGCGTAATGTGAGTGGTGGGCGGGCCAGTATCTTCTAGCGAGCGGAGAAGGCTCTCTGCTGAAGCGAAGCGTTCAGCCGGGTCCTTCCTGAGGCACGTAAGCACTATTTCGTCGGCGCGACCTGGCAGGTCCTGACTCAGGTCCGACGGGGGCCCGGGCTCTTCGGACATGTGTTTTTCCATCATGGCCTGGGCGCTGTCGGCGGTGAACGGCCCGCGGCCGGTGAGCATTTCATAAATGACACAGCCCAGCGCGTATATGTCCGACCTCTCGTCCCCCGGCATGCCCCTGGCCTGTTCGGGGGAGATGTACTCCGGGGTTCCGACTACCAGGCCCCTCGCAATTGTCTCATCGATGCCCACCGCCCTTGCTATGCCGAAGTCCATGACAATCGCGTTTCCCGCGCGGTCAAGCATGATGTTCTGGGGCTTGAGGTCCCGGTGTATCACGCCCTGCTTGTGCGCTGCGATGAGGGCGAGGCAGACCTGTCTCGCTATGCCGATGGCCCTGTCCAAATTGAGCCTCCCTGCCGCGCGAATGAGCTCCTTGAGGCTGGTGCCATCTATGAATTTCATGGATATGAACTTGATCCCCTCGGCTTCACCGAGGTCATGAATCCTGATCACGTTTTCGTGGCTGATCTCCCTGGCCAGAAGGAGCTCCTGCTTGAACCGCGTAACCATCCCCGGGTCGCCGGTGAGCTCGGGCCGGACCATCTTGAGGGCGACAACCCGGCCGAGTTCACTATCGATGGCCTTGTATACCACGCCCATTCCGCCGCAGCCAATCTCCTCAACGATCTTGTAGCGGGCGCCGAAACTGCTGCCCGGGCCGAACGTCGGCGTGCATTTGCCCTGCATCGCCCGGGTTGCGGCGGGAAAAGAGGGCGCGGCGGGAAAAGGGGTTGTGGGGGCGGTCTCGAGGGGCCCGCCGCATTTGCTGCAGAACCGGCTCTCACTCGGGTTCTCGTTATCGCATTTTGGACATTTCATAATCACGGCCCCACTTTTACTGACGGAGAGCCATTCTAGCATAGGCTCCCCGGAAATGCCACCCTATCCGGGCAGAATCGACCCGCATCCAACACGGAGAGAATACTCCCCCGTGCGCCGCTAAGATGCTTCACAGACTCCTTCCCTATGCACCTCCGCCGTGCTATGCTTATCAACTGGAATCTGCACTCAGGGGTAATCTGCCACTGTCTGGCTACTACGCGGGGAGGGTAGCATGATAGGCGCGTCCGTGTTTACAAAGGGCCCACTCTACCTCCTGGTTGTCCTCTGTCTTGTTGTCGTTTCCCACGCGGCCGAAGGCATGTGGCCGCCCTATGATCTGCCGGACGAAGTCCTCATGGATATGCAGGGCAAAGGACTCGACCTCGAGAGAGACGAAATCTGGAATGAAGACGGCACCGGTGTAGCCAACGCCGTCGTCAGCGTGAGCGCGACCGGGGCTTTTGTCTCCGCCGACGGGCTCATTCTAACCAATCATCACGTGGCATATGGGGCCGTTCAGCGGATCAGCACGGCCGGGAAGAACTACATCGAGGAAGGCTACCTCGCGGCGACGATCGAAGAGGAGGTCCCGGCCCATGGCTACCGGGCGTACGTCTTCCTCGGCGCGGAGGATGTGACCCGCGAGGTGCTCTCCGCAGTCAATGAGTCCATGCCGCCCCTGGAGCGCTACAACGCCATCGAGAGAAGGACCAAGGAAGTGATAGACGATGCCGAGCGTGGAGGTGATGTCTACTGCGAGGTCAATGCCTTCTATGGCGGGGCGAAGTACGTTCTGGAAACCTACATCAGGCTGCGGGACGTGCGCGTGGTTTATGTTCCAGCGAGGGCCATCGGCGAGTACGGCGGCGACGTCGACAACTGGATGTGGCCTAGGCACACTGCCGACTTCTCGTTCCTGCGGGCCTACGTGGGCCCGGACGGCAAGCCGGCCGATCACTCCGCCGAGAACGTACCATACAGGCCCGTAAGATACCTCAAGGTTGCGAAAGAGGGGCTCAAAGAGGGTGACTTCGCGCTCATCGCCGGATTCCCCGGCAGGACGGCCAGGTACCTCACTTCATACGGCCTCTCGGAGTATGAGGACTTCCTGCTGCCCCAGCAAATCAGGCTCTACCAGGAGATGATTCGCCTCCTCGAGGAGCGCTCTGAAGCCGACCCTGAAGTCGCGGTAAGAGTTGCGAGCAGGATGAAGAGCATCAACAACTGGCTCAAGAAGAACCGCGGCCTTCTCGAGGGCTTCAAGCGCTTCCACCTTACGCAGCGCCAGCGGGATGTCGAGAGGCGGATTCTGACGGAGCCCGGCGCGGCGCCGGAGGTGCTTGCGGACAGAAGACAGCTCCTGGAGAGATTCGAGCAGATCTATCTCGACCAGTCCGCATATGCCCGGAAAGACCTTCTCATGGATCTCATGGTCGGGCGCGGGTCGATGCTGGGCCACGCCCTCATGATCTACAGGTGGAGTGTCGAGAAAGAGAAGCCGGACATGGAGCGGGACCCGGATTACATGCAGCGGGAGGTCTTAAACCTCGAGCGCAAGATCGGTCTTTTCGAGATGGGCTACCATCCGGACGGCGACAGGGCGCTGCTCGGGATGCTGATTCATGAGGCCATGGAGCTTCCGGACGGCCAGCGCCTGCGGGTTTTCGACGACCTGGCGGGAGGCAGGAGGGGGGCGGACCTCGATGAGTTTCTCGATGTCTTCCTGGATGAGCTCTACGCCAATACAAGACTCCAGGATACGGACGAGAGCATGAGGATGTTCGGTCTCTCCCGCGAGGACCTCATGGATGAGCAGGACTACTTCATAGCGCTGGCCGCGAAGTTCTATGAGGAGGATGAGGAGCGTAAAGAGCGCGAGAAAATTCTCAAGGGCGCCCTTAACGCCCTCGCTCCCGGGTGGATAGAGATAATGGCGACCGAGAGGAACGTCGAACCCTATGCAGATGCCAACGGGACCATGCGGCTCAGCTATGGGGTGGTGAAGGGCTACTCGCCGCGGGACGCCGTACAGTACGCCCCCTTCACCACTCTCAGGGGGGTTGCGGAAAAGAGCACCGGGATTCCCCCGTTCGACTGCCCCGAGAGGCTGCTCGAGCTGGCGGCGAGCGACTACCGGGGCCGCTATTATGACCCGCTACTCGCCGACGTCCCGGTCAATCTGCTTACGACCCATGACTCAACAAACGGGAACTCCGGAAGCCCTCTCATAAACGGCAGGGGAGAGATCGCGGGATGCCTCTTTGACGGAAACTACGAAGCCCTGACCGCCGACTTCCTGTTCGACGAAGACATAACGCGCTCCATACATGTCGACATGCGCTACGTACTCTTCGTTGCGGAGGAAGTGGACCACGCCGACAACTTGCTCCGGGAACTGGGCGTCAAGTAGGCAGGTCGAGCTCGGGTGTCTGGCCCGCCAGCTCGCCGCCTCAGCCGGTTGTCGCCTGCCGACCCCGACCTGACTCCGGCATAGTTATCCGTAGAGCTTGCCTGCCGCGTGCCTCTCCTCGAGGTGCTTGATCATGTCTTCGGTCATGGCCGCGAGGTCCCACTTGTGCTTCCAGCCCCATTCCTTGCGCGCGGCCGAGTCGTCGATCGAGTTCGGCCAGGAGTCGGCGATCTTCTGGCGGTAGTCGGGCTCATAGGTGATCTCGAAACCGGGTATGTGTTTCTTGATCTCAGCGGCCAGTTCGGCCGGAGAGAAGCTCACCGCAGCGTGGTTGAAGTTGGAGTGATGCTTGAGCTTCGAAAAATCGGCCTCGGCGAGCTCGATGGTCCCGGCTATGCAGTCGGGCATGTACATCATTGGAAGCTTGGTGTCCGGGCCGAGGAAGCACGTGTATTTGCCCTTGTCGATGGCCTCGTAGAATATCTCGACCGAGTAGTCGGTGGTTCCGCCGCCGGGCAGCGTCTTGTAGGAGATTATGCCGGGGTAGCGGAGGCCGCGTATGTCGAGCCCGAACTTGGCGACATAGTAGTCGCACAGGAGCTCGCCGCACACCTTGGTGACTCCGTACATGGTCGTGGGCTGGAGCACGGTCTCCTGCGGAGTGTTCTCGAGGGGTACGCCCGGTCCCCAGACCGCGATGGAGCTCGGTATTATTATGCGCGCCATCTCGTACTTGATGCCGAGTTCGAGAAGGTTGATGGTACCGTTCATGTTGACGTCCCAGCAGAGCTGGGGGTTCTTCTCGCCCGTGGCCGAGAGAATGGCGGCCATGTGGAAGATGGTGTCGATGTTGTACCTGGTGACCATCTCCTCGACCGTGTCGATCTTGCTCACGTCGATGAAATGGAAAGGCCCGGAGTTCCGGAGTTCGTCGGAGGGCTCGGTCTTGCGCCCGGTGGCGATCACGTTCTCCGCGCCGTAGCGGCTGCGGAGCTCCATGGTGAGTTCGGAGCCTATCTGGCCGACAGACCCTGTTACTAGAATCCTCTTTATCTTCTTTGCCAAGTTACACTACCTCCATTCTGCGTGCGCCTGCAGTGGGTTAAGATACCGATACCTCTTTATATCAGCAAGATCGCGGCGAGACAACATCAAACTGGGGCCTAGGCCCCCATGATCCTGTCGATTTCTTCGACAGTTATTCCCAGTTCGCGCGCGGCGACGTCTTTCCTTCCAGAGAAGTGCTCGAGCGTCTTCAGGACGTGCTCCCTGACGACGCTCTCGAGCTTCCTCGGCTCGAAAGTCGTCACGAGGCCGGCTCGCTCGCCATCAACCAGCTGCCTGAGGGAAGGGGGCAGCGAGTCGACCGTTATGGTGTCGGCTTCCTCATTCGCGACGGCCCCGGCTATTATTGTCCGGAGTTCCATCACGTTATTGGGGAAGCTGTAACCCTTTAGGTAGTCCAGGACGTCGTCCGAAACCCCCTTGAATGTTCTTCCCGCTTTTTCGGCCTCCTGCAGGAGCAGCTTCTCCACAAGAAGCGGCAGGTCACCCACGCGGTCGCGGAGCGGCGGCATGTGGATGGAGTTGATCATGAGGTGGTAGAGAACATCTCTGGAGAAACTGTCCTTGTACTCGGGGTCGGTCAGGTCCCTGGTGGACGCCACGATCATGCGGACATCCGCCTCCCTGATCTGGGTGGAGTTCTCGCGGTAAAACTCCCCGGTCTGCAGGAAGCGCTTCAGCCGGACCTGCATGGAACCTGAAAGGGCATCTATGTGATTCAGGAACAGCGTGCCCTGGTTGGCTTCTTCGAGCATGCCCGGGCTCTCTTCTCTTGTGCCGCTCCAGGTCCGGTCCTGGCCGAAGAAGAAGGCCGGGAAAGTCTCGGGGTCCTGGCTGTCGGCCTCTGTCGCCACGAATGGCCTGTCCCTCCGGTTACTGGCGCTGTGTATGGCTCGTGCGAGAGCTTCCTTGCCCGTCCCGCTCTCGCCCCAGATGAATATGCTCAGATCGCTGGCTGCTATCTTCTCGGCCTGGTGGAAGAGGCGTATCATACCCTGATCCTGGGTCGAGAAATGCGCGAAAGCGTCCTCATGCTCCAGATCATTGCGGTTCAATGTCTCGGGGAGGGTTTCGATATTGCGGTGCAGCACGCGGTGCTCTATCGCGTTGTTGAGCACCTCCAGCAGCTTGTCGTCATCCACCGGCTTGATGAGGTAGTCGAAGGCCCCCAGCTTCATCGCCCTTACCGCCAGATCGACATCGCTGACGCCGGTAAGCACGACCACGGGTATATCTAATCCCCTGCCACGCATGTCGTTGAGGATGTCCATGCCGTTGACGTTGGGCATGTCCATGTCCAGGAGCACGATGTCAAAAGCCTCCGGGCCCAGCAGGCCGCCGACTTCCCTGGAGTCGTTGACAACGGTTGTCTCGAAAATGCCGGTCTGCATCAGGAATACCTTTAGATAATTGGTGACTGCCGGGTCGTCATCGACTATGAGGATCTTCTTCATCGCTTTTCCTCCGGCGCGGCATGCGCGCCCCTGTCGGCCGGTATCCTGATGGTGAAGACGGTGCCCTTGCCGAGCTCGCTGGATACCGACATGTTGCCCCGGTGCTCCTCGACAATGCGGTAGGCAATCGCCAGGCCCAGCCCGGTGCCTCCCCTGGCGCGCTTGGTCGTGAAGAACGGGTCGAATATCTGTTTGAGCGTGTTCTCCGTCATACCCTGGCCGTCGTCCTCGACCTCCACGATGATGCTGCCGCCGGCGTACCTTGTCCGGGCGATTATCACGCCTTTCCTGTCGTCTGGCATGGCCTGGCTGGCGTTCACCATGAGGTTGATGAGAACCTGCTCGATCTTCTGGGAATTACCGATGAAAGTCGGGATGTCGTCGGCCAGGTCGAGGTTGATGTCGGCATGTTTGTGAACCTCGTTGTGGACCAGCCTCGCGCTCGCCTCGATCAGCGTGTTCATGTCGACCGTATCAACGAGGAGGCCTTCATCCTTGCGTGCGAATGTCCGGAGCCCCTCCACGATGGCCTTGATACGCTCCGACCCGTGGGCCATGTCTTCTACGAGCATCAATATGTGCTCCCTGAAAAAATCGTACTTGAGGCGCGCGATGGTCAGGTCCTCGTGCGACCTCTGGTATTCGTCCACGATGGGGAGCATGTCTTCCAGGGCCTGCTTAATGATCTTGATGTTCCCGCGGATGAACTGGTTCGGGTTGTTGATTTCGTGGCCGATGCCGCTCACCAGCTGGCCTAGAGAGGCCAGCTTGTCCGCCTGCTGGAGCTGCTGCTCGTAGGTCTTCTCCAGGGTCACGTCCCTGTAAAACTCAAGTATGCCGTCGACCTCATGGTCCCTGTTGTAAACCGGGAGGGCGTGCACCTCCAGGTACTTGTCCTCATGCTTCATCGCAATAGTGAGTGGGGTCTTGTCAACGAGTATCCTGGCGAGCCTGCAGTTTTCACACGGCCGCTCGCGGTGGAAGAACGCCTCATAGCAATGCCTGCCCGGCGTTATGTTCTCCCGGTTGGTCATGACTATCCTGTGGTGCCTGTCGATGAGGACCGCCTCGTCCGGGATGGCTTTGAACATTGTCTCCAGCCGCCCGGTCGCCTCCTCCATTGTGCTCGAGACGCGCGCGAGATAGGAATCGACCACGCTGAGCTTCTGCCTCTGTTCGTCCAGCTCCTCGGTCCGGGACGCGATCTCGTCTTCCAGCTCGACAAGGCGCCTGTTGTAATCCGCCTCCTCTTCCTGCTTGAGAGTCAGCTTGTCGCGAAACTCCTTACGGCCGAGGGCGAAGCTGAGGGCTCTTGCGATCTCGTTGAGCATCTTCTGCTGCTCCGGAAGAAGCTCATGTCTGTCGTTGGCATAGCCGATGCGGATCTCGCCCTTCACCCTGTCGCCGACTACAAGCCTCGCCGATATGTAATTGTCCGAGAGGAGCCTGTCGCCGTACTCCATGCCTTCGTAGACCGAGTAGATCATGACGTCTTCGGAAGCCGGCATGCCCTTACTGAGGTACTTGGGAAGCTCGCCGAAGAAGGCGTTTATGGATGGCGAGACTTCAATCCACTCCATGACGCTGTAGATGCAGGCGAGTTCCTTGACGCGTTCCTGCTTGTCCGCGTCGGTGTCGCTCGCGAGCACCTCCAGCCTCTGGCCGAAAAAGATGCACAGCGTGCTCTTGCCGGCGTACGCGCAGCCGACCTTCATGGGGATGGAGCGCGAGCTGTCATCGGCGGGTGAAAAAACGGCTATTGCTCGGCTGCCGGCTCGCGCGCGCGCCATCGCCGTGCGGAAGGTGCCGCGAGAGAAGTCCGAGACCAGACCATCGAGCCTCATCGTCTCATGCTCCGGATCGGCGGGGAGACAGTCCCTGCGGAAAAGGTCGCTGGCGTGGACGACGACTTCCTGCTCGTCGATTACGAGAACGTAGTCGAAGTTGCCTTCCAGGAAATCATAGAGATTCTTGAGCTTTATCACCTGGGCCTCCAGTGCGCCGCGGCATGATGTCCGGACGTAACCGGCTGTCCCGGCAGCGTCAAGCGGCGTATCGGAAAACGTCAGGACCTGACTCTGTACCTCTCGGTCCCGACCTCTCTTATCTCTTTCTTGTACTTCTCCGCGTGGGTGAGGGGCGGCTGGATGGGAACGGTTTTCACGCCTGCCCCGGTCGGGCTCAGCCTCGTTGCACCGGCGTAGGCGCGGTCCTGGCCCGTGTTCCAGTAGAAACACGCGAGAGAACCCAGGTTCTTCTTAACGCAGCTCTCTATTTCCCCGGTCAGGTCGTCAGCCGTCTCAATCCCGAACTCAGTCGCGAGGCCGCGCAGCACGTCTATGCCCGAGAGTCCCGCCGGGGGCTCGACTGCCTGTGTGAATTCTGTGAGCCCGCCCTCGAAGTTGCACCGCGTTCCGGGCGTTTCGAGAAACGTGGATCCCGGCAGCACGACATCCGCGTACTGGGTCGTCTCGGTCGGCGTCCAATCCATGGCCGCCAGGAACTCGACGTTCTCAAACCACCTGCCGGTTCGGCCCCACGCCATGGGGTCTTCACCGATGATGAACGCCGCCCTTATCTCACCGTCCTCCAGTATCTTCCTGAGCTCGGCGCGGCTGCGCGCCCCCCCTGCGGATTCCGGGGCCGGAGCCCTTCCGGCCGCGAAGGCCGGTTCGGCCCCTGCGACCTCGAGAGCCGCGCTGTTGGCGATTATGCGGGGCAGGATAAGGTCGGCTTTCACCCCGGCAGCCCGGAGGATAGTAACGAAGGCGGCCAGAGTTTCGATGTCGCCCGGGGCCATGTCCTGAAGCCTGTCGGGGCTGTGTATGAATACGACCTTCCCTGCATCGCGCACTATGGCGGCGGCCTTCCGTATGTCATCTGCGTCTATGCCCGAAAGCCCGGCGGCCTCTTCGATCGTGACGTCGAGGCCCTTGAGGAAGTCCCTGCCGCCCGGAATCTTCTCGATAGCCGGGACGGGGAGGTGGCCGTCTTCAACAAGCGCCTTGAGGACGGCATTCCAGACCACCGAAGCCGTGCCGCGCATCGGGTCCATTGCGATCGTCGATATCAGGCGGTCGATCTTGCCGATCGTCGAGTTGGCGACGATGAGTTTCGTCCCCGTCTTGGACGCCTGTATGACCTCCACGGCCAGCACCTGGTGGTCGGCCTCGAGGGCGGTGTTGTTGCAGATTATGAGATCGGCCCCGCAGATCGTGGACCTGTCCGAAGTCGACGCCGTGAATCCCAGGTAGTCATCGAGGGCGCCGGCTTTCTTGTGCGTGCCTAGCATCGAAAGCGAAGCCACGTTGTTGCTGCCGAGCCCCTCCCGCGCGATCCTGCCGGCGAGGTACATCTCCTCGCTGGTGAGCTCGGGGGATACGAAGACCGCGACTTTCTCGGGCCCGTACTTCCCGGCGATGCGCTTCATCTCGCTTACCACGAGCCTCTGGGCGTCACAGAGATCCGGCTTCTCGCGCTCGCTTCCGCGCCGGACCTCGGGCTCCCTGATTCGCTTGCGCTTGACGAAGAGCTCGTAACCGAACCTGCCGTATCTGCACAGGTAATCGCCGGGTGTTCCCGATGAGCTGATGTAATAGCGGCCCTCGCCGAAGCGTTTGACCGTGATGGGACAGGCGAGCGAGCAGAAGCCGCAGTGGCTCGCCACGTCGTCGGTGTGAAGCGGCGCCCGCCCCGGGAACGGGTACTTCACCGTAAGCGCCCCGGTCGGGCAGGAGTCCACGCAGTTGCCGCAGCTGGTGCAGCTCGTCTCGACCAGGGGGTCGTTGAGCGCGGGGCGCATCTCGGACCGGAAACCCCTTCCAACAAGGCCCAGCGCGGGTATGGCGAGCAGCCTGCCGCAGGTCCTGATGCAGCGCGTGCACAGTATGCATTTGTTAGGATCGTATATTACATAGGGGTGGCGGTCGTCCACCTTGTGCTTGCGCGCGTAGCCTTTGAACTCGTTCATGTCCACGCCGTATTCCTCGGCGTAGAGCCTGAGCTCACAGTCGTCGAACCTCACGCAGCCGCAGGACAGGCACCTGGCCGTTTCGTGGACGTTGTCCTCGTGCTCGAACCCCGTGGCGACTTCCGCGAAGCTGCCGCGGCGGGCTTCCACGTCTATCAAGTGGACTTCATGGCGGGGGCTCTCCTTCACCTCTCCGAGCTCCGCCCTGCCGGGCTTCGCCCAGAAGTCCTTGACCACGGCGAAGGGCTTCGCGGGCGCCCCGGTGGCCGTGAGAAAGGAGTGAATCGCCGCGGCGGCGCGCTGGCCGTCGCGGATGGCGTCGATCACCACGGTAGGCCCGTCGTCCGCAGCGTCACCGCCGGCGAAGACCCCGTCTATATTGGTCTTCATCGTCTCCGTGTCGACGACGAAAGTCATCCATTTGGTCATCGCGATCGCATCGCCGCTCACCTCGGTGAGGCCGTCCATCACCGTGTCCTGCCCTATGGCGGGAACGGCGAGCTGGCAGGGAAGTTCGAACTCCGAGCCCTCGAGCGGAATCGGCCGCCGTCTGCCGGATGAGTCGGGCTCGCCGAGCTTCATCCTTATGCACCGCAGCGCCTTGAGCCTGCCGGCCTCGGCGACGATTCCCACCGGCGCCGCCAGCTCCATTATTTCTATGCCCTCTGCGAGGCAGTCTTCGATTTCCATCTCATCGGCTGGCATCTCCGCCCTGGTCCTGCGATAGAGCACGATAACCTTGTCGGCGCCGAGCCTCCATGATGTCCTCGCAACGTCCATCGCGGTGTTGCCGCCGCCGACCACGACTACCGTCCCGGAGAGCTTCTCAGGGCTGTCGTACTTTTCCTTGAGGAACTCCGCGCCGGGGATGATGCCCCCGGTTTCGAACTCACCCTCGACGCGCATGGGTTTTCCCGCCCAGGCCCCGGAAGCGATGAACACGGCGTCGTGTTTCTTGCGCATGTCGTCAAGGGTCATGTCGTTTCCGACACGGATGCCGTAGGTTATCTTGGCTCCGGTTTTGAGTATATAGTCAACCTCCGCGTCGATTACGTCATCGGGCAGCCTGTAGGTCGGGATTCCGTACCGGAGCATGCCGCCCGACCGGGGCTGCGCTTCATACATCATCACGCTGTGGCCTCTCCGCCCGAGGAACCAGGCCGCCGTGAGGCCGGCGGGCCCGGCGCCGACGATGCCGACGCTCTTGCCCGTCGGAGGGGCGCACTCTGGGGACCCTTCATACGCGCCCGGCGCGTCGGTGACATATCTCTTGATGGCATTGATGCCGACCGGCTGGTCGACTTCGGCCCGCCGGCACACCATCTCGCATTTGCGCACGCAGACTCTCCCGCAGATAGCGGGGAGCGGATTGGTCTCGCGTATGAGGTCGACCGCCTTCCTGTACTGCCCCATGGCCGAGAGGGCTATGTAGCCCTGGACGTCGACGCCCGCAGGGCAGCCCTGCCGGCAGGGTGGCAAGCAGTCGGCGAAGTGATTGGAGAGCAGCAGCTCGAGCGCGGTCTTCCTGGCGGCCACGACCCGCTCGTTGCGGGTTTCCACTTCCATGCCGGGGGCGATGCGCGTGGCGCAGGCCGGAACTAGATTCCAGCGGCCCTTGACCTCCACCACGCAGAGGAAGCAGGAGCCGTAGGGCTCGAGCTCGGGCGAGTAGCATAGCGTCGGTATATTGTCGAGCCCCTGCTCGCGCACGACCTCCAGGATGGTCTTGCCCGCCGCGGCCTCGATTTCGCGGCCGTTTACCTTAAGCTCGACTGTGTCCGTTTTCGTCTCTTTCATTTCGTGTAGATGGCGTCGAACCTGCAGCTGGTGATGCACTGGCCGCATCTGACGCACTTGTCGTTGTCGATCACATGGGGTTTCTTCTTCTCACCTGTAATGGCCTCGACTGAGCACTTCCTGGCGCAAAGCGTGCATCCTGTGCACTTCTCCGGGTCGATGAAGAAATCTACGAGCGCCGTGCAGGCTCCAGCCGGGCAGCGCTTTTCGTTGATATGCGCTTCGTACTCGTCGCGGTAGTACTTTATGGTGGTCAGCGCCGGGTTGGGCGCTGACTGGCCGAGACCGCAGAGGCTGGCCTCGCGTATCTGCTTACCGAGCTTCTGGAGCTTATCGATATCCTCCGGAACGCCCTCTCCCATGGTGATGCGCGTGAGAATCTCGAGCATTCTGCGCGTCCCTACGCGGCAGAAAGTGCACTTGCCGCAGGATTCGCTCTGCGTGAATTCCAGGAAGAACCGCGCTATCTCAACCATGCAGGATGTCTCATCCAGAACGACGAGGCCGCCCGAGCCCATGATCGCGCCCGTCGCCGGGATGGACTCGAAGTCGACGGGAGTGTCGTCCATCGAGGCAGGGATGCAACCGCCCGACGGCCCGCCCATCTGGACGGCCTTGAACTTCTTGCCCTCCTTGATGCCGCCGCCGATCTTGAAAACGAGGTCATGGATGGTCGTTCCCATGGGCACTTCGGCGAGTCCGCCGCGCCTGACCTTGCCCGCGAGTGCGAAGACCTTGGTGCCCCTGCTCTTTTCGGTGCCGTAGGCGGCGTAGGAGGGGGCGCCGTTTGCAATGATCCACGGGACGTTGGCATATGTCTCCACGTTGTTATTGTTCGTGGGCCTGGCCCACAGGCCCTTCTCGGCCGGGAAGGGGGGCCTTATCCTGGGCATTCCGCGCTGCCCCTCTATGGAGGCGAACAGGGCGGTTTCCTCGCCGCATACGAACGCGCCGGCTCCCTGCTTGATCTTGATGTCGAAGCTGAAACCCGATCCCAGGATGTTCTCGCCCAGATAGCCTTTCCCGCGCGCCGCGTCCAGGGCGAGCGTGAGCCTGCGGATGGCCATGGGGTACTCGGCGCGGCAGTAAATATAGCCGAAAGACGCGCCGATAGCCCGGGCGCAGATTATCATGCCCTCGACCACGGAGTGGGGGTCGCCCTCGAGCACAGACCGGTCCATGAAGGCTCCGGGGTCGCCCTCGTCTGCGTTGCAGACGACATACTTGACGTCGCTGGCCTGCTTTGCGGCAAGGGACCACTTAAAGCCCGTGGGGAAGCCGGCGCCGCCGCGCCCCCTGAGGCCCGAATCGGTGACTTCCTTTATGATCTCCTCGGGAGCCATCTCACCGAGGGCCTTCCTGAGGGCCTTGTAGCCGCCCGCGGCCTCGTACTCGCCTATGGACTCGGGATCTATGGTGCCGCAGTTCCTGAGCACGATTCTGCGCTGCAGGATTATGTAGTCTTCTTCTGCGCCTCCGGTCGCCTCCCCGGCGCTCTGGCTGTATGCGACGTGGTCGTCCAGGACGGTACCGCCAGCGATGTGGGATTCGTATATTCGCGCGGCCAGCTCTGGCGTGACCTCGGCGTAGAAGAAGCGGTTGCCGTTGTCCCGGATCTCGACAAGCGGCTCACTATAGCACATACCGAAGCAGCCGGTGCGGGCCAGTTCGAAACTCCCGGGATTGGCCTCCAGGAGTTCCTCGAACTTATCGTAAGCGGACTGCGCCCCCGCGGAAAGCCCGCAGGTGCTCATGCCGACGATTACCTTCTTCATGCCGCTCTTTTTGGCCATGTTCAATCACCGTGCCGGCCGTGCCGGCCGTTCTGATCGTCGCCCTCGCAGGTTCCCGCCGATTCCTCGCGCCGCGCCGCCTCCTCCCTGCGCCGGTACTCCCTTAGGAGCTTGCGCACGGAGGCGGGCGTGAGCCTGCCGTGCGTGTCATCGTTTACCATGATCACGGGCGCGAGCGAACAGCACCCGATGCATGCCACCGTATTCAAAGTGAAGAGACCGTCCTCGGTGGTATCTCCCACCTCTATGCCGAGTTCGTCCTCTATGGTTTCGATAATGGTCTTGGAGCCCGAGACGTGGCAGGCCGTGCCGGCGCAGGCCCTGACCACGTACTTGCCCATGGGCTGGAGCCGGAACTGGCTGTAAAACGTGATGACGCCGTAGACGTCCGATTCTGGAATGCCCGTGACGCTCGAGATGTAGGAGATGGCCCTTCTGGGGATGTAACCGAAGTGGTCCTGTGCGGACTGCAGCAGCGGAATCAGCTCGCCCGGCGCTCCGGCATAGCGCCATAGGCGGTATGTGAACTTCTCCTGGTCCTTTACGGGTGCCATTCCCCTACCCGTTCCCGGCCGCGCTGCCGGGCCTTCAAAGTTCCGGCTGCGCTCAGGATACCTGACTGCGCAGCCTCAGATACTGTTACATGTCAGCTACAGTTCATCAGTCCTCAATAAGCTTGATCACGGTGGCTTCGCGCACCCTGAGAACACCGTCGATTTCGTTGAGCTTCCCCAGGATCTTGGATTTCCTGCCGACGCCCTCTCCCGTTATCATTCCGACGAGTTTCTTGCCGTCCTCGATGACGTCGCAGAACAGCACCTCGTCGATGAAGAAGACGGTGGTGAATATCTGCTGTATGGCGTTGGGGTCTATGTCAACAATGATATAGCTCATGGTGCCGGGCTGCATGGCGGCCTTCACCTGGGAGGGCTGCTTCATGGCCTGTGAATAGATTTTCACGAATTCATCGACGTCGCGGTCGAGCTTTGGCCTCTCCACCGGCGACATCGAGGCGATCTCCACGCCGTCCATCCGTCCTATTTTCTCGAAGATCTTATCGATCTCTTCGCGCGATTCGCCCTGAGCGAGCACTATAATGTCGAAGTCCCCGCGCACGGCCTCGCACTTCTGTATGCCTTCCATACTGTGCAGAGCGTTGAAGATGTCCATGCTCCTCGCCGGATCGGTGATCCTGATGGTGAGGTAGGCGCTGACCGACTCGCGCATGCCTCCGGCGGCCGCTTCGGGTTCGGCGGGAGCTTCTTTTGTCGAGCCCGGCGAGAGCTCCTCGAGAGACTCGACGAGGTCCTCGATCTCGAAAGGCTTGTCCAGGAAGCCCGTGTTCTGCTCCGAAAGCGCGGTCATCTTGAGGGCCTCATCTCCGAAACCGGTGATTACGAGAACAGGGAGGTCGGGGTACTGCACCTTTATGACCTTGAGGATCTTCAGGCCGTCGATGTCGGGCATGAAGATATCAGTGACCAGATAATCGTAGGCGATTCCCTTATCACGCGAGTTATTGAGCTCATGTATTGCGGAAATCCCGTCGGGGCACGCTACCGCGTTGTACCCTTCCTGCGTCAACCCGACCGTGAGATTTCGGCGAATCTCGGCTTCGTCATCGATGATGAGTACGCGGCCCTTCAATTCGGTTTTCCTCCAAGTCTAAATACCATAACGATACGGGGCAGACGCAGAGATCGCCCCCTTGAGAGCAAGCCTGATTTTCTGCCATAGAAGCATAGTAACTGCGCCCCCGAATGTCAATTGAAAAGGGGCCGGAAATCGGCCGGAGGACTGCACTTCGCTTGTGTTTGATGCCCGGTTCTGGGATTATTAGGTAGTATATTACCAGGAGGTGAAGCATGAAGGTTGTAGCCGACATCAGCATAGTGCCCATCGGGGTCGGAGTCTCGCTGTCGAAATACGTAGCGGCCTGCGAGAAAATCTTCAAAGAGGCAGGCCTCGAGACCAGGCTTCACGCCTACGGCACTAATATCCAGGGCGAGTGGGACGACGTGTTCGCCGCCATCAGGCGATGCCATGAGGCGGTGCACGAGATGGGCGCTCCGCGAGTGTCCACGGTGATCAAGGTAGGGACGCGCACGGACCGCCACCAGACGCTGGACGAGAAGGTCCGGAGCGTGAAGTCGAAGATGGACGACTAGGCGCGGGCGACGCCGGCTCTTATCCTCTTATCAGGGCCGCCGCCTTCTTCATGGCCCATACGGTGGCCGCCACGGCAAGCGCGGCCGTGGTGCCGATTACGATTACGGGCTGGGAGACCGTCTGAACCAGGGACGTCGGGTCGGCGGATACGCTCGTCGTGCCCGGTATGAGTCCGGCGAAGGCGCTGCCTATTCGTGACAGCGGTGCCCCGAGGACCTGCACCAGGACGTCCATGCCGGGTTCCACCACGCCGGCGACCTCGCTCCTGAAGATGAAGAGCACTATCCCGGCGGCAGCGAATACAAGGGCCGGCACAAGCGGCTCCAGCCTCTCGGCGCGCTTCCGGGCTTCGGATATCTGCAATGTGCGCGCCACTACACGCTGGGTGAAGTCCGGCGAAAGACCGGCGGGCGCATCCTCTCTGAGGGCGGCCGCGATCTTCTTCTGCAGCGTGTACTCGGCCCTGCATCTGCTGCAGACGGTGAGATGCTCCTCGAGCTCGGCGAACCTGTCCCGGGGGAGCGAGCCGTCGAGTCTCTGACCGATCCAGTCGATATAGTCAGAGCACTTCATTATGACTCACCTCCACAGTCCCCGGCATCTGTCACGAGGCCCCCGGTCAGCCCGGCGACGTCGCCCTCGGCCAGCAGGAGGTCTCTCAGGCGCAACCGGGCCCGGTGTATGTGCGTCTTCACCGTCCCGAGGGGAATCCCCATGATTTCTGCGATTTCTTCGTACTTGGCCTGCTCCAGATAGAAAAGCGTGAGCACCGTGAGGTATTGGGGCGGCAATCTCTCCATGAGTGTCCGTATGCTTTCAGAGAGGTCCCGCTTATCGATCTCGTCTTCGAGATCCATGCGGGCGTCTGGGAGGAGGCGATGGAGCTTCTCATCGCCCTCTTCATCAATCGAGAGATGCTCGCCCCTTCTACCTTTCTTCCTCAGTTCCGACAGGCATAAATTGTGAGCGATCTTGTATATCCACGTCTTGAAGGCGCTTCCGCCGCGGAACCCCGGGATGGCCTGGTACACCCTGATGAAGACCTCCTGGGTGAGGTCCTCGTCGTCCGGTCCCCCGACCATGCGCCTGACGAGCCAGTGGATCCTGTTCTTGTAACGGTCCACAAGCACGGCGAAGGCGGCGTGGTCGTCGCCCTGACAGAGTACGACCAGTTGCTCGTCGCTGAGGTCCCTGCGCGGACTCTTTTCGGTCACGTCCTGCTCCACGGAAGAAAGGGTCCTGACCCTCTCGGGCCGGGGCCAGCCCAGCCCGCCCAGCGACAGCCTATCGGCACCCGAGGTCATTTGCAAGGCTGCGGTTGAAGCGTAGGCCAATTCGATTCCCTCCGTTCTACTGAACTAGACGTGCCCCGGCCCGGGATTGTTTCAGGGCGGTGAGAAAATTCATGCCGGTGAAACAAAACCCCCCGGGGCGGCGTCGGTGAATGGTGGAAGGAGAAAGGGCATCAGAATCCAGGTGAATAGCAAGAGGAGGAGGGACTCAAAATGGTATCCAGCATCAATCCTTTCCTGATCCCTATCGTGTTTATGGTCGGCGCCTTCGCCGTGGGGATCGTAGCGATGATACTCAACTCGCAGGCCAAGGATCGCCGGCACAGGGAACGCATGTATCTGGCAGAGAAGGGGATGGATATTCCGCCCGAGCTCTATGAGGTCCAGAAGCAGGAGGTCAAGGAGAACGGATACAAGGGCGGGAGAATCTGGCTCATCATTCTCGGTCTGCTCTGCATCTTCATCGGCCTTTCCGTGATTATCATGCTCGCCCTGAGGGGCGAGACGCACGATGCCACCGGGGGCATAGTGCCCATAGGCATCGGCCTGGCGTTCCTGCTTTCGGAGAGGATCGTCGCCAGGATGGCTGAAAGAAATAGGGCATAACAGGGACCTGTCTTTGGTCAAGGGGAGCAGGTCCCCTTCGAGGGGTCAGGTCTCAAAATGCACAGGTAGACCTCGGCTGCGGACCGCAGGCGGTCCCCCAAGGCTTCGTCATCTTAAAGAAGCCACTGGGGGACTGCCGAGGTCCAA
>CAZSBE010000048.1:17374-21644 GCA_964604955.1 uncultured bacterium | reverse complement strand
CACGCCGCGCACGAAGGCGACCTCCGCGCGGGTCTCGTAGGTCGGGCCGGTCGTGGCCAGCAGCGTGCCCTTCTTGACCTTGACCCCTTCCCTGCGCGCCACATCCTCGGCCAGCTCGATTATCCTCTTCGAATAGTAGGGTTTGTGAACGACCGCGGGCTCGTGGGAGAGCTCCCGGAGGCTTCCCCAGAGAAGGTCTATGTGGTCCTCTATTATCATCAGGTCGCCGGGCGCGATCCCGGGCCCCACTCCGCCCGCCGAGTTGGTAATTATCATGATCCTGACGCCCAGGGCGGCCAGCACCCGCACCGGCAGCGTGATTCTGGAGAATGAATGGCCCTCGTAGCGGTGTACCCGGCCGTCCATTATCCAGGCCCTCTTCCCGCCGCGCTCACCGAGCAGGAGCTCGCCGCGATGCCCGGCCACGGTGGACACGGGGAAGTGGGGGATATCCCCGTAATCGATGCGCCGCCGGATGCGAAACGCCGATCTCACCTCACCGAGGCCCGACCCCAGGACGACCCCGAAGCGGGCCCTGGAGGTGAGCCCCCTGGCCAGATACGCTGCGGCTTCTTCGACCTCGCGCTGCGGCGGCGGCTTGATGTCCATGCTCAGCCCTCTCTCCTCCCGATCTCGGCCATCATCACCAGGGCGTCCTCCCCGTTATCAGTGTAGTACTGCCTCCGTATGGCGATGCCCTTGAAACCGTACCTGCGGTAGAGACCGATGGCCTTCACATTGCTGGCCCTGACCTCCAGTGTAATATATGAAGCCTGCCTTGTCGAAGCTTCCCGCATGATATTATCAAGCATCCCCTTGCCGACGCCGGTGCCCTGCCGGTCCCTTCTCACGGCGATATTGCCGATGTGAAGTTCCTCCTCCACGAACCAGCCGATGGCGTAGCCGATTATGGCGTTCTCTTCGGTGGCCACGATTGCGTAGGTCGTCCGCGCGTTGCCCACTTCGAAGACGAAGCTCCGCCTGGGCCACGGCACGGGAAACAGGTCTTCCTCTATGCGGTAGACCTCATCTATATCGTTCTCGCGCATCCTCCTTATCGCGAGACTCTCATCCCCGGTCACTTGCTCCTCTTTCATGCTAATTGGAGGCGCCTCCGGCCCCCCCGGGGGCGGCCCTCTTGCGCTCGGCCTCCGAGGGTCTGACGTACAGGGGCTCCGCCGCAGCGATGTCAAGCGTCCGGCCGGCGGCCATCAGCTCCAGGCCGATGGCCCCCACCACCGACGCCTTCACGGCCCAGAGCTCCTCGGGAGCCAGGCGGACGCCGCCCGGGATCTTCTCCAGGACATCGGCATACGTCCTGAGCCCGTCCCCCACGAGCGTCACCACTCCGCCTGCGGCCCCGCGCGCGGCCTCTATACGGGCTGCGAGGTCCTCGGGGACAAGCGACATGTAGCCGGTGACAGGCTCCACCGACTCCCCGTCCGACCTGTAAAGCGCGCAATACACCTCGCCCCTCCTGGCGTCCCTCGCGGGGACGATGAGGCCCCCGCTCCCGGCAAGCGGGCGCGCGAGACAGTCGAGCGTCGGCACGCCGGCCAGGGGGAGCTCCGCGCCCACGCACAGGCCCTTGGCGATTCCCAGGCCGACCCTGAGCCCGGTAAAGGACCCGGGCCCCAGCGAGACCGCAATCCCGTCGAGATCGGCCAGCGTCAGCGACGCCCCGCGGAGCACCTCGGCCACCAGGTTGACGCTCGATTCGACGTGCCGCCGCGTTATTTCCCTCTGGAGCTCGAAGACCACGTCAGGCGCACGGGTGCCTGACCCATCGACTACGGCGAAACTGCCCAGAGCGCCGGTCGTCTCTATGGCAAGCAGTCTCATCTGAAACGCTCCCGGATGATGCCCGTCATGAAATCACCGAGCCTGGCCTTGATCCCACCGCCCCTGGGCTCGAGGGCGATGAGCCTGTCGCATGGCCCTCTGCCCGGCTCGAACCTTACGTCAAGCCTCTCCGCGGGCAGGACCCCGGGCACGTGGTCGGCCCATTCCACCAGGCTCACCGCGTACGAGTGAACGGCGTCTTCCACCCCTGCGGCCAGGGCCTCGGCGTAGTCATGGAGGCGGTAGAGATCTACATGATTCACGTCGGGGCCGCACGGGCCGCCCTCATAGGAGGCCACTATGACGAAGCTCGGGCTCGCCATTGCAACGTCGATGCCGAGCCCGCCGGCTATGGCCCTCGCCATGAGGGACTTGCCCGCCCCTATTGACCCGGTGAGCGCGACGACGTCGCCGGCTCTAAGGTAAGCGGCCAGCCGCTCACCCAGCCGGGCGGTGTCTTCAGGCGATTTGGAAAGGAACTCCGCTATTTCAACCACTGCTCTATCTCTTGGGCTCCAGCGTCACGCAGGGGAGGATCATCTCCTCTAAGGAAATCCCGCCGTGCTGGAAGCTGTCCTTGAAGTACCGTTCGTACTCGTGGAAATTGGTGGGATAGACGAAGTAGAAATCCTCCTTGGCGATGATGTAGTTCTTGTTGATTCCTTCCGCGGGCAGCTTGTAGTCCAGCGGGGCCTTTATGTGGAGCGCCTGGCGCGGGTCGGTGTTTAGGTTGTTTCCGTGCTTGTACCTGACATTGGTGGAGGTCTCGCGATCGCCCAGTGCCTTTGCGGACCTGTGGACGAGCACGGACCCGTGGTCGGTCGTCACGACAACCGTCGCCCCCTCCTGGGCCACGGCCTTGAGTATGTCCAGTAGCGGCGAATGGGCGAACCAGGAGCGCGTGAAGCTCCTGTATGCCGACTCGTTCGGGAGTATTTCCTGCAGGAGCCGCATCTCCGACCGGCTGTGCGCCACAATGTCCACGAAATTGAACACGAGGGCGACCAGCGGGAGCCGCCCCAGCGTGGGGACCTGCCGCTTGACCTGCATGGCCTCGTCGGCGTCATAGACCTTGAGGTATTTGACCGGCGGGTTGGCGCTGAGCCCCATCTTCTTGAGCTGCCCCTCCAGGAGCTGCCTTTCGAACCGGTTCTTGCCGACCTCGTCGGCGTCCTGCTCGTTCCAGTACTGCGGATAGATGGAGGCGATCTCGCTCGGGAAGAGGCCGCTGAAAATGGAGTTCCTCGAGTACGGCGTCGCCGTCGGCAGGATCGAGTAATAGTAGTCCAGCTTCACGTTATAGTAGGGCTCGAGCATGGGCTGGATGGCGAGCCACTGGTCCAGCCTGAGACAGTCTATCACGATGAAGTAGACCCTCCGCCCCTCGCGGCGGAGCGGCCCCACGAATTCCTTGACGAGGTCGACCGACAGCCTCGGCCGCTCGCCGCCCGAGACCCAGTCACGGTAGTGCTTTTCGACGAACATGCTGAACTCGACGTTGCACTGACGGCGCTGGTCGAGATGAGTCTGCATCAGGCCGCTGTCGGGAAACTCGTCGAGCAGGTTATCCCATTCGCTCAGGCTGGCGTGTATCTTGATCCAGTCATCCCAGCCCTCGGCCCCGGCTTTCGACGCCTCGATGGCGTTGAAGTGATCGACGTATTCGCGCGAGAGCTCCTTCTCGCGGATGGCCTTGCTTTCCAGTATCCTTCTCACGGCTGATAGGATCTGAACCGGGTTCACGGGTTTCAAGAGGAAGTCGTCTATGCGCTTCCGCAGGGCCTCGTCGATGAGCTCGTCCTCCTCGATCTTGGTTATCATGATGACGGGCACGGCCTGGTTGACTTCCTTGATGCCGAGGAAGGTCGAAATGCCGTCCAGGCCGGGCATCATCTGGTCGAGCAAAACGATGTTGGGCGCCTGGCTCGCGACCATTCGGATGGCGTCCTCACCGTTACTTACGGGCTTGACCTCATAGCCCTTCTCTTTCAGGAACATCATGTGGCTACCGAGAAGGTCTACCTCGTCATCCACCCAGAGTATCGTCGTCTTGGTTTCAGCCATGCTTACCCTCTTACCTCTTGCCGTTTCCCTCGTCTATACCGCGGGTATCTCTATGACGAAGAGCGAACCCCGGCCCGGGGTCGTCCTCACGAGCCTGAGTTTCCCGCCGTGATACTCCTCCACGACGCGCCTTGCCAGCGGCAGGCCCAGTCCCCAGCCGCCCTTGCGGGTCGTGTATCCGGGCTCGAATATCTTCTTGGAACTCTTCTGGTCCATGCCCCTCCCGTTGTCCTCGACTTCGATTGAGACCACGTGCTTCTGTGGAATATACGTGGTCCTCACTTCCACTATTCCCTTCGACTTGTCCTGCGCGTCAATGGCGTTCTTGACCAGGTTTGAAAACACCTGGAACAGATTCCCCGTA